>NZ_JBHIMP010000004.1:0-153971 GCF_042194175.1 Bartonella sp. MR168JLCBS
GGGTAGCAGAAATTTTGAGAAGAGAATCGGATGCTTGTCGCACAAGTTTTACAATCAAGACTTCTGATCTGTTGAGGCGTGAAATTGTTGGCATGTTTTCTAGATTTATAGATATTTTTACACAAGAGGATTTAGAAAAATTCAAACAAATACCAGAAGTAATTCGCGAATCAAAAAGAGAGAAAAATGCTACCTTTGTAGAGAAATGTTAAAAAACCCTATTCCTCTAACTTTATTCAGACATCCCTCACAGTAAAAAAGATGTATAAATACAGCAAGTTATAGGATAAGAAAAAGAATCTGGTGGGCGTGACAGGGATTGAACCTGTGACCCCTACGATGTCAACGTAGTGCTCTCCCGCTGAGCTACACGCCCATTCATTGATGTTGCATACACCATATAGAATGATAAACGTCAATGCCTAATTTCGTTTTCTCTTTCAAGAGATGCAAATAACTTAAAAAAATACTTTTTAAGCAGCGATAAGGATCTTTTCAACCTCATTGACGAGTTCACGTAAGTGAAATGGCTTAGAGAGAACCTTTGCATCAGGAGGGGCATCACTATTTGAATTGAGTGCTACCGCTGCAAAACCTGTAATGAACATTACTCGTAAATCAGGGTCAATCTCAGTAGCACGTCGTGCGAGTTCGATTCCATCCATCTCTGGCATCACAATATCAGTCAAGAGAAGGGAAAATGGCTCTTCTTGTAAACGTTCATACGCGCTAATACCATTATCGAAATCGGCGACTTCGTAGCCTGCACGTTCTAAGGCTTTTACGAGAAAGCGACGCATATCGTTATCATCTTCTGCGAGCAGGATTCGTTTCATGATTATGTTCCAATGGCTCCATTTGTCAGAGTTTTGCCGCATCAATTATACAATATAGAGTATTTATAAAAAAGACGGTAAAATGCTCATAATTGAAATGAATGGCAAAATGGTTAATTCTTACATTCTTATTCAGAATACAGCATATTCGTTGTGAGTTGGTTAAATTCAAAATATATGTGATTTTGAAAAAAGAAGAGGTTCTCTAAAACTTTTAAGATGATTCATTGCTATCTTTTCTTTTAAATTCGCTGATTATTATCAGAATTTCATTAAAAAACTTATGAAAACCGTTACTGTAGGGACTTGCTATATAGAGAAATTAGAAGAATATTATGTTAATTTATTGTTTTTTAAAAATTCTCTTAAGAAATAGAAATTTCATAGTTATTTGTTTTTATAGAGATTTGTAATAAATATTATAAGTGCGCTTTATTTTCAGTTTTTTCCTTAAATAGATGAAAACTATTATTTTTCTAGATATAATATTAAATTAACACTTAATAATAGATCAAAAATAGTATTTTGATGTTTTATTTATAAATATGTATCATGTTATATTAATGTAGATTTATTATCTTCATTTTATTAATTATACAAAATATTTTTTTATTAAGTTATTTTTTATGATGTAAAATAATTTTGTTTAATGTAACGATATACTTTGTATATTAGTTTTTTATTAGAATGCGTGGTAAATATTTAGGTCATGGCTTGCCTGTAGAGGCTAGAAAACGAATCATATGAGTGGTTGGAAAGTAAAATCCATTATATTAAAAAGTGTTTGTAGATCCAACGCTCGTAGAAATTTTCTTTTTTATGGGGTGGAGCGGAAATTAAGATTTAGTGTTATTTTACAAATACATTATCGGGAATAAATGCATCAAATGCAGCCCAAAATTGCTTTTTATAATTTTCGTTAACCATAATTGTATCCAGTTTAGCGCCTGTAATAGTAATACTTTCTGTCAGGCGTGTGTGTTGGCATAATTGCCGCACTTCAATGTTGTTTGCAATATTGTTTTGATTGGCTAGAATAAAGAGTGTTGGAATTCGTAAATCTCCGTGGAGTACATTTCTCTTCATAGAATCGATCGCATTAAATACCGATGCCATCCATTGGGATGTTGGGGGCTTAATGGAATGGAACGGCACTTTATGCATGTGTTCCGATTTTATATTGTTTTGTTTTTTTTTGTTTAATTTTTTCCCATCTTTCGCTGGTATAAAGCCAAGACCTATATCAGAAAGAAATTGTGTTAATTTATGTTGAAAACCATTCGTTTTATTACCGAATGGAGCAAAAAGGGGAGAAACACAGAGCAATTTATTAAACTGATAATTAATGAGATCTAATCCGCTAAGTGCTATCAATCCACCTATACCATAGGCGAGCATAGAGTAAGGAGGCGGACAATTAGGATAAACAATATTTTTAAGAAATTTATATAAGTCATTAATATCATTATTTATATCAAAACAATGATGTCGGCTTTGTTTTCTTATCTTGAAGGATTTTTTTTCTTGATCAAACCAGTCAAATATTGCTGTATGAAAACCGCGTTTAGAAATTTCATTTATTAATAAAAAATATTTTTCTAAAGTACTTGCGTAGCTTTTGAGAATAACAATTGTTCCCTTAGATTTTTCCACCTCAGGATATGTTATCGCAAAACGAATTTCGTGATCTATTGCTATTTTAAGAGTACCATGATGGATATTAGGAGGAGTGGAAGCCCAGTCTATGGGATAAATAGGTGTTTCCAATTGAAATCCTTTACAGTGTATTTGCCGCTTAGTGCAACGTGAGATAATGAGAGGACTTTGACATTTATGTAATGAAGAAAAAGGATTTAAAAAGGGGTATATTGCTTTTTAGATAGTTTTTATCAATTTAGGTTCCAAAGAGTTGAAATAAAGAAAAACAATTACCAGATAATATAGTGTGGTTGCCATGATGGGGCCGCAGGTTCACAAGTAAGTTTGCCATTTGGGAACTTTGTGAATTAATTATAAATTATAGTCGCTCTAGAGGAGGGCAATATTATGCGTCAAGTAGATTTTTCACCATTTTATCGTTCCACAGTAGGTTTTGATCATCTTTTTAACTGGTTTGATTCTAGAAGACAACCAGATGAAGTTTCTTCTTATCCCCCTTATAATATCGAGCGTTTAACTGAAGATTCTTATAGAATTTCTATGGCTGTTGCTGGTTTTTCTCAAGATGAAATTGATATTGAAACGCATTGTAACCAGCTGATCGTTAAGGGAAACAGAAAGTCTGAAAATGATGATGAAGAGCGAGAATTCCTTTATCGAGGCATTGCTTCGCGTGCTTTTGAACGGCGTTTTCATTTGGCTGATCATGTTAAGGTTATTGGAGCAGAACTTGGAGATGGGCTTCTTCATATTCAGCTTAAAAGGGAAATGCCAGCTGAATTAAAACCCAAAAAGATAACCGTACAGATGTCACCATCCATTACAAAAAATGATAATAGCGACATTGTCGTGTAGGAAAATTTAGAAAATATAAGACCGAATAATTATAAATTTTTCTGAAGAATAAAAAACGCGAGGCAAAAGGTCTCGCGTTTCGTGTGTGTGTTTTCCTAAGAACGAAGCTTATTTTAATAAAACAGCTTATTTCGAGTTTGTGATAAAATGTTATTGCACATTATTTTACGTTGAAGAAAAAATTCATGTATGTGCTAATTGAAATGCATAATAATTCACTTTTTAAGTAAGCTTATTTTTTATTTTATAGCATTTGAAAAATGGTCGGAGCGGCGGGATTTGAACCCACGACCCCTTGACCCCCAGTCAAGTGCGCTACCAAGCTGCGCTACGCTCCGAGTTTGTATAAAACGATTAAATGACTGTTTCTTTAAAGGCAAGAGAAAAAATAAACAGAATAAAATCTAAAATGCTCTTGCACTTAGAGCTTTTGAAAGTAAAAAATTTTGGACATCAATATCTTGTTATCAATTCAAGATACGTAACAAATCTGTAAAATTCTTTGTAATCATTTTGTGAAGGGGTAAGATTGGTGGATTTAGGGGTATGAATTGGAGAAGGAGGGGAGAAAATGAGTACGGGGGGTATATTTTTTCCTTATCTAATCGTTACTTTTCTAAAAAGATAAAGATTTTTAAAAGGAGAGGAGTGAATGTATGGTATTGAAACGTTTTCCTTTGTTTAGAGTTTTTATAGACGAAGTATTTTGTGTTTTATGTGGACAAAAAATTGTAAGTTCTGGATTGTATAATCATAAATCTCATTTTATGGGTACGCATTTTTATCCAAATAAACAAGGTCAGAATACTTTAATTTAGGTTTTGTTGTTTTTTTTCTAAAATACTAGATACAATATTATAGAGGAAAAACTTTCAAAGTGTTTATTGAACTAAGAAAAGAGTAAACCATGAGCCGTTTTTCGGTAATAAATTTGACGGAAGCAGCAGTGGATCGTGTTAAAGCGATTATGGATGCAAAAGATGCACAGGGTATTCTTGTTGGTATCAAAAAAGGTGGTTGTGCAGGGATGGAGTATACAATTACTCTTGTCAAAGAAAAGGGGATAGATGCGGATGTTGTTGAAGTGAATGGTGCCCGTGTTTTCGTAGCACATGATGCGGTATTATTTTTATTAGGGGCGCAGATGGATTATGAAGTGACAACGCTTCGTTCTGGTTTTGTCTTTAAAAATCCTAATCAAGTTTCAGCATGTGGGTGTGGCGAATCGGTGGAACTTCGTCCTGCTACGCAGGATCAATATAAAACAAATTGAGCTGAGCTGAATTATAATTCAGTAATTTTAGAGGGACTTGTTCTTTGAGGTAGAAAAAATCTAATATTTTTATTGTTCATTTTTAGCTTGTTTCCAAAGTGCTTCCATTTCATTCAAGGATGCGTCAGTGAGTGTTTTAGATTGAGTGGATAGCTTTTCTTCAATATAGGCAAAACGGTTTCGAAATTTTATATTCGTTTTTTTTAATGCTTTTTGTGGATCAATCGCTAAGTGGCGTGCGAGATTAAGGAGAATAAAGTAGAGATCTCCAAACTCTGCTTCTATCTCTGAATTTTGTTTATTTTTGATGGCTTCTTTGAGCTCTTCGAGTTCTTCTTCTATTTTTTCAAAAACTTTATCACTTTTTTTCCAATCAAAACCTACTTTAGCTGCTGCTTCTTGTAAAGCAAGTGCCTCTTGGTTTGCTGGCTGGATTTGTTTTACTTGTGCGAGTATGCTTGTGGAGGAATTGTTGTTTTTTTCTTCGCGCAATTTTTTTTGTTCAACCTGTTCTCTTTTTTTTATATATTCCCACTCTTCTTTTATAAATCCTCGTTTTTTTTGCTCGGCATTTCCAAAAACGTGAGGATGGCGTCGAATCATTTTTGCCGTGATTGCATAAACAACATCTTCAAAAGTAAAGCTGCCTTCTTCTTGTGCAATGGTAGCATGATAGATAACTTGTACAAGAAGATCTCCAAGTACTTCACAGAGATCCTTTCGGTTTTTTCGTTCAATGGCATCGATTACTTCGTAAACTTCTTCGAGCATATAGGGTATGAGGGATTCAAAAGTTTGTTTTTTATGCCAGATACAACCGCTATCAGAATTTCGTAATGCAGTGATAATTGCAATGAGATCTTTGATGTCTTTTGAAGCTAACATTTGCACTTCCTTTGTAAGCAATAGAGCCTTATGTTAGGTGTCCCAACGTCTATGTAACCACATCCATTGTCCAGGATATTCACGGACCCAAGATTCAACAATATCATTTAATTTTTGCGTAGAAGCAGCTATATCGATATCATTTTTTTCATCACGTGGAAGTTCTATATGTTCATATAACTCTAAACGATGACGTCCATTAGGCAAACGAATACAACGTGCTGGATAAATATCACAGTCATATTGTCGAGCGAGTTTTATAATTAAGGGATTTGTTTTAAGAGGTCTGTTAAAAAATGTTCCCATGATACCGCGGCGAAATTTTTGATCAACGAGCATACCAACATTTTCACCTTTTTCTAATTTGGCTGCTAATGCCCATGCTGCACCGGCCTTGGAGGGAATAAGATGCCCCATAGAAGTTTGTCGTGCTTTAAGGACTCGTTTGGCAACATAGGGATTATTGGGTGGTCTAAATAATACTGTAACATTAAGATCAAAACTTTGTGCACAAATAGGCAGAAGTTCAAAATTTCCAGTATGTGCGGTGAAAAAAATATGTGGTTTTTTTTCATTTTTTAATCGCTCAAATATTTCAACGCCTTTAACCTCAATGAAACCTGGCTCGTCTGCATGAGGATCAAAATCAAAAATTTTATCAAGAAAAATATATTCGGCTAGGAAACGTCCTATATTTTCCCACATTTCTATTGCAATTTCATGGAGTTCTTGCTCTGTTTTTTCTGGATATGCACCTCTAAGATTTTTAAGTGTGATTTGATGACGATGTAAAAGGGGACCAATTTTTTTTACCAACCAAGAAAAAAAAGAGACTCCCATTTTGGCAGGAAAGCACTTTAGAATAAATAAAGAACCAAAGAGCAGATATGCCCATAACAAGTAGGATATTTTTTTAGCTATAATTTTAATAAGATATATGAGATTTTTAAGAGAAAGCTTCATCATGATTTAATCGATTTTAAGGATAATTTTACCAAAAACATCACGGCTCTCCATTCGTTTTAAAGCTGTATCAATTTCATCAAGCTCAACAATTGTATCAATGACAGGGTGTACAGTTTTTTCTGCCATTTTTTGCATGGCATTTTTCATATTTTCCATACGGCAGCCAAATGAACCGAATATCTTAAGTTGTTGTTGGAATAATTGCATGAGATTTATTGGTGCTGAAACACCAGAGGTAGAGCCGCAAGTCACTAAGCGTGCTCCTTTTTTCATACATAACAAAGAACCGTTCCATGTATCTACACCAACATGCTCAAAAACAACGTCAACACCTTTTTTTTGGGTTAATTTACGCACCACACCTTCAAAACGATCTTTACGATAATTAATCACATGATCTGCTCCAAGAGAGTGTGCTTTTGCAATTTTTTCATCTGAACCTACAGTTGTGATAACTGTACAGCCCATGTGTTTTGCAAGTTGAATGGCTGCAGAGCCAATACCTGAACCACCAGCCTGTATCAGGATTGTTTCTCCTGCTTGTAGTTTTGCGTTATCGAAAAGCATATGTTCTACGGTACCAAAAGTAATTGGAGCAACCGCTGCCTGCAATTCATCACATTGGGGAGGTGATGGAACTAATAAACGTGCTGGCAAATTGACAAGCTCACACGCAAATCCATCAAGGTGAAAACCGTAGACTCCCTTTACATGACTGCAAAGATTATCTCGTCCTTCATGACAAGCTTGGCACACTCCGCAGGTTTGTGCACCATAAATTGAGACAATCTGTCCAAGTTGGAGATGTTCAACGCCATCTCCTATTTGTATAACTTCACCAGAGGCTTCTGCACCAATGATGAGGGGCATTTTTCTTTTCGCAAAAGCCATGCCACGCCATCCCCATACATCAATATGATTAAGAGCAACGGCTTTTATCCGCACAGTTACTTCACCTAGACTAGGTGAAGATGGCGGGGAAATATTAGTGATTTCAAGCCGACGATCATCGAAGAGTTGCAGTGCACGCATTACCATTCCCTTTAAATATGTTATTAGGTTAGCGTTGTAAAATTTTATTATTAAAGGATTATCCTTTATATGCAGTGATGACAAGACTCATATTTTGACCACCAAATCCAAATGAGTTGGACAAAACTGCATTGACACAGGCTTTACGGCTATGATGAGGAACAACATCTAAAGGGATATCAGGGTCAGGATTATCATAATTTATTGTAGGTGGAAGTATCCCCGATTGAATGGTTAAAAGCGAAAAAACCGCTTCTATTGCACCAGCAGCAGTTAATGTATGCCCAATCATTGATTTATTAGAAGAGACTGGAATATGCTCTAAAAGATCACCGAATACTGTTGATAATGCAAGATATTCCATTTTCTCATTTTCAGGTGTGGAAGTTCCATGTGCATTAATATAATCAATTTCATTGATGGTTATTTTTGCATCATCTAAAGCTTTGCGGATGGATTCAATTGCTGGTGATGCATCGGGTTTTGAACGAGTACGGTGAAAATCATCGGCTGTTTCTCCACAGCCAGCTAAAATTCCTAAAACTGTAGCATTACGGTTTAATGCGCTTTGAAGAGATTCAAGAACAAAAGCACCTGAGCCTTCTGCCATAACAAATCCATCCCGATCACGGCTAAAGGGTTTTGCTGCTTTTTCAGCAGGCTCATTTTGGGTTGAAAGAGCAGA
Organism: Bartonella sp. MR168JLCBS; assembly: GCF_042194175.1. Taxonomy (NCBI): domain Bacteria; kingdom Pseudomonadati; phylum Pseudomonadota; class Alphaproteobacteria; order Hyphomicrobiales; family Bartonellaceae; genus Bartonella; species Bartonella sp. MR168JLCBS. The sequence continues at coordinate 8,192 of NZ_JBHIMP010000004.1, forward strand.
TAGTAACGAAAAACGGATGAGAGATTCTGCTGAAACTGATCCATCTGTCGCAATTATGAGAGCTCGATTTGTCTCTCCCCGTCTAATAGATTCAACTCCTAATTGAATTGCTGTTGCACCAGATGCACAAGCAGTGGAAAGTGTAACAGGAAGTCCTTTTGTGCCAAATGTTTTTTGAAGTTTTTCTGCAATTGCACCAAATTGTGTGGCTTCAAAAAGCGTTTCATGGAGTTTATTCTTACAGACTTTAAGAAGGTGTGCATAAGAAGGTTCACCATTGAATTCGTCCTCTTGATCAAGACTAAAACGTGCGGTCCATTCAAGTTCAACAGGAGGAGCAGCTAGAAAGAGTGGTCCATTAAAATTTTTTTTATCAACAGCAGCTTGTTCCAAAGCTTCTTCAGCGGAAAGATGTGCAAGCTTCTCAGAAAGAGCTGAAGCACCAAGTGTACTTTCTTTGAGAAAATCAATTGTTCCAGCAATATATGTATTTAATCCCTCAACGGGAAAACGTGTTATTTTGTGGATACCGCTTACACCGCTTGTTAATTTTTGCCAATTTTCATGTTTTCCTTGTCCCAGTGATGTGACGATGCCTGCCCCAGTTATTGCTACAAGTGGACGTCCAAAATGATCATGATATTTCACTATAGAAATTCCCTTCAAACAGCTGTAAGACGCACAATACCTTCAGCTCTTTTTATACCAATAGTTGTAACAAATATTTCACGTACTTCTTTAGAAAAAGGTTTTTCATGAGGACTTAACGCTGGAAAACTGTGTTTTTTTTCAATTGAAAGTGCTGCAAGAGCTAGAGCTAGAGGAAATTGTGCTTCCCGCATATAACCAAATAATGTTGTAATGCCACGGTAAGATAGATCAGCATTATCAAGAGCATTTTGTTCTGCTTTTGTTGCTTCGTGAGCTCCTGAGGCTGCTGAAATGGCTAGGGCAGATTTAGCGCCCGCAGTTTTTAACATTGTTGCAATTGATTCTCTAAGTGGAATTTTGGTTCTATCTGTTTGGTTTGTAATAATTTGGCTAATTTCAGCATAAGCACGTGCGTTGCGCTTTTTTGCATGTTCTCCACTTTCAAGAACTAGGAAGATACCACCAGAACCGGCTATGATACCGCCGCCGGGGTGGATTTTACGATCCCACACTGGGCTCCATCCATTATGGGTTAAAAGACCACCAAGTTCATGCGCCAACAACATATCATAACTTTGTGCATTATAGGAACCTCCTACAAGAGCATGGGTACTTTGACCTGATTTTATGCGAGCTACAGCAATTTGAAGAGCAGAAAGCCCACTGCCTTCTTCTCCCATAAATGTACGAGATGATCCAGTGACTTTATGAACAATTGAAATGTTTCCTGCCAAAAGGTTTGAAAGTTGTGCCAAAAATAATGTTGGACGAAGTTCGGTTGAAAGAGCAACATTTAACATAGAGGCATGATCGGCAACTGCGCGCGCTTTAGAAAGAATCTGTGTATCAACAGTAATATCACGCTCTCCTCCACTTGCTGCTACAATCATGTCCATTGTTGAAGTGAGGTGTTCATTATTTTTCATGCCAGCATCATCAAGAGCAAGACCAGCCGCATAGGTACCAAGACGCTGCCATGTTCCCATTTGCCGTTGATCACTTTTTTTAGGAATTTGTAAACTCCAATCAATTTCGGGCAATTTATGAACCGTGTAGGGTGAAAAAGTTGTACAATCTAGGTTTGGTGTACGGATTGGATCATTTAAGAGATTCCAATGTTGATCAACTCCTTCCCCCAGAGAGCTTATGAGGCCTATACCAGTGATGAATACAGATTGATCATGCATGGTGAAAAAACTACTCCGCCTGTTTTAAGGCAACGAGATCATCAATTTTTGCACAAAGGTTTTTAAGAACAAAGTATTCTTCTGTTGCAACAGTACCTTCGTTGACTTCTTGTGTCCATTGTTCTAGAGGGACTTTTATTCCGAAAGCTTTATCAATAGCGAAAACAATATCAAGAAAATCAAGACTGTCGATTCCTAGATCGTCAATTGTATGACTTTCAGGTGTAATTGTATTGCGATCAATTTCACTGATTTCTGCTATGATATCAGCAACTTTATCAAACGTGGAAGGCAATGTACGGATTCCTTATTATAGAGTTAGTAAATTCAAAATACATTTAATATCGTTCTTCTAGCCTTTTTTCTCTTAAAAAAAAAGACTTAATCCAGAATATAGCTATCTTTCTCTATAGAGAAAAGAGGTTTACAGTACATGAAACGCTATATCTCAATATTTAAAAAACTTTGAAATTTTATTGCGCATTTATTTTACGAGACTATTTTTTCTATTGGCTGCAAGGACAGCAAGGGCTGTTATATTAACAACTCCCCGTGAAGTTACTGAGGGCGTTAAGATATGGGCGGGACGTGCTGCCCCGATTAGAATAGGACCAACATGGAGTGCATTTGTGAGGCTTTTAACAGTGTTGAGCGTGATATTGGCTGCATCAAGTGTTGGAAAGACAAGCAAATTAGCTTCACTTTTAAGACGAGAATCAGGAAAAACACGATCACGAAAAACTTTGGAAAGGGCAGAATCACCATGCATTTCACCGTCTGCTTCTAAATCAGGGTGTAATTTGGCAAGAATTTCTGTTGCACGTCGCATTTTACGCGCACTTTCTGTGTTTTTAGAACCAAAGTTTGAGTGTGATAATAAGGCTGCTTTTGGTGTTATTCCAAATGCTTCAACTTCTTGAGCTGCCAATACAGTCATTTCAGCGATTTCTTCTGCAGAAGGATTTTCGTTGACGTAAGTATCTGTGAGGAAAAGAGTACGTTGTTGAGAGATAAGCAAACTCATAGCAGAAAAACGATGAACATTAGGATCAAGACCGATAATTTGTTCAATTAATTCAAGTTGACGTTCAAAACGTCCTTCTAAGCCGCAAATCATTGCATCTGCTTCTTCACGCATGACGGCAAGGGCAGCAATAGCCGTTGTTGATGTTCTTACTACTGTTTTTGCCATTTCAGGCGTAACACCACGCCTTCCTGTATAATGAAAAAATAAATTAACATAATCACGAAAACGTGGATCATCTTCAGGGTTGGTTAATTCAAAATCTATACCAGGACGAATTCTTAAACCAAAGCGTTTTAATCTCGCTTCTACGACATGTGGACGGCCGATAAGGAGAGGCGTTGCGGTTTGTTCTTCAATGACAACTTGTGCTGCACGAAGGACGCGTTCATCTTCACCATTAGCATAGATGACGCGTTTACGTTTTGCTGTTTTTGCTGCAGCAAAAACAGGTTTCATTGTTAAACCAGAAAGAAAGACAAATCGATTGAGGATATCATAGTAGGCTTCCATATCTTCAATGGGACGAATGGCGACACCAGTTGCCATTGCTGCTTTAGCAACAGCGGGAGCAATACGCAGTATTAAACGCGGATCAAAAGGAGAGGGGATCAGATAGTCTGGTCCAAAATTGGGTGGTTCTTTTGAGTATGCACGTGCTACAACATCTGAAGTTTCTTCACGTGCAAGGGCAGCAATCGCATGAACAGCGGCCATTTTCATTTCTTCATTAATTGCACAAGCACCTACGTCTAATGCACCACGGAAGATATAGGGAAAACAAAGGACATTATTAACTTGATTGGGATAATCAGAGCGTCCTGTACAGATCATTGCATCTGGTCGTATAGAGCGTGCTTCTTCAGGCATAATTTCTGGTACTGGATTAGCCAGCGCTAAAATGAGTGGATTTTGAGCCATTCTTTTAAGATATTCAGGCTTTAAAACACCACCCGCAGATAGGCCTAGAAAAATATCCGCATCATCAATAATATCAGATAAAGTTCGTGCGTCCGTTTTTTGTGCGTAATTGATTTTCCAACGATCCATAAGGGTCTTGCGACCTTCATAAACAACCCCCTCTAAGTCACTAAGCCAAATATTTTCAACTTTCGCCCCAAGACGAACCAAAAGATTAAGACAAGCTAGGGCAGCAGCACCTGCACCTGAGGTAACTATTTTTGCATTTTCAATTTTTTTTCCTGAAAGAGTTAAGGCATTTAATACAGCTGCAGAAACAATAATGGCAGTTCCATGTTGGTCATCATGAAAAACTGGAATATTCATTTTAGCACGAAGCTTTTCTTCGATATCAAAACATTCAGGAGCCTTAATGTCTTCAAGATTAATACCACCAAATGTAGGTTCTAAGGTTGATATCGTTTGTACCATTTGTTCTATATCGGATGCATCAATTTCAATATCAAAAACATCAATATTCGCAAATTTTTTAAATAAAACGGCTTTGCCTTCCATAACTGGCTTTGAAGCGAGTGGACCAATGTTTCCTAAACCAAGAACAGCAGTTCCATTGGATATAACAGCGACTAAATTAGCACGGGAGGTATATTGAGCAGCAAGATTGGGATCTTCATGAATCGCAAGACATGGTGCTGCAACGCCTGGAGAATAAGCAAGAGCTAAATCACGTTGATTATCAAGAGGTTTTGTTGCTTGTATTTCCAATTTTCCAGGTTTTGGGTGTTGGTGATAAAAAAGTGCGGCACTGTCAAGTTCAGCTTTTGGTGAACTGAAATCACTATTTCGTTCTCTAGACATTTTTATGATATCCAAGTTAGCGTATGTGTATATGAGATGTTCCATCTACGATAAGGTTTTGTCCACTAATAGATCCTCATTTCTCTGAATATCAAAATGCATGAGCATGAGCAAATTCTTCTGGATCGTAAAACCAGTTTGATGATTCTTTTTGTTTGTGTGCATGAATAATTTCATTGATAGCAGCACATTTGTTTTTCTTTCCTTAATAAAACTCGTAAAAGTTGATTATTTTACAAAAAAATAAAATATTTTCTAACGATTACATTATCAAGCCATTATTTTTTTGCAATGTTTACAAAATAAGGAAAGAACAGAAGAACGGTTCCTATCAATTTCATCCATTTTTTATAAAATATATATTTTATTTAAAGTTTTATACGGAGGTAGAAGAAATTTTAAATAACAATTTGTAATTTATAAATTGTTTATTCAGCTATTTTAAAGGAAACTGGAACGTTGAGAATGGAAGTTGTGTTGTTCATTGTTCAATTGGATTCTTAATAGTGAAAGCTGTATCTTTTATATACTGACAATTATGTGTTTTAATAAACAAAGATGTGGCTGAAATGGCTGTAATTGCGGATTTTATACATGAAAATCATATATTTCGCATAACGCTTTTCTTTATAATTTATAATGCATCATTTCGTATGTTGAATGAGAAATTTGAATACAATAAGATTCTTTTATTTAAAATTCACCTAATATAATAAAAAATATTCAATTACATAATTCAAACGAGAGTAATGTGTGGATAAAAAACGTTTGAAAAATAAATAGAAATGTTTCTATGAGCTATTTTAATATAAGAGCATGGGATTTTTTCACAATTAGCAAAAATAATTATTACCTATTTTGTACCTTTATGAAACTATGAAAAATAAAGGAGTTAAGAAAAAGATAAGAAAATAGAAAATATGCTTATCATTCTTAAAGTGATATGTTGTTTGATAAGTCATTACGCTTCTTTAGGGTTATTGCTTAGGATATCAAAGAAAACCGCATGCCAATTATTCCAGCCTTTGAAGTACAAAGCCGTAGTTGAAAGCAAAGTACTCTACGATGAGCCATTAAAACAACTGGAGAGGAAAAAAGTGGAAAAAATATCTTTTTCCACTTTTCTTATTTTTTATTGGATTCGACCACTTGCATGAGCAAGCATAGTATAAACTTTTCCGGTATCTGATATCAGGTATTTGCGAACTGAGCTGGAAGAACCAGAACTACGCGATATATCACGTAAGAGCTTTTCGAAATCTGCAACATATTGATTCACTGAACGTTTAAACTCAAAATCGCTCATATATTTTCTCTTAATCATTTCAAATATTTTTTGTCCATTTAAGGTATAAAGGCGTTCTGTTACGATGTTTTTTTGTCCACGTTGATAATGATCCCATAGCTCAACAATGGCATTGTGATTAATAGCTTTCACTATACCAGAAGCTAATGAATTAAGAGAGCTGTTTGCAGGAGATGGTTTTGTTTGCACTGATGTTAAAACATCATCACTAGGGGGAGCATCATAAAACGTTTCTTCACGTGAAGCTCTTTCTAAGAGATTTGACACCCATTTATTTGGTCTTTTTTTGCTTTGATCTTGTTGCAAAATAGGCTTAGGTGGTACGATCTTTTTAACGGACTCAGTGGAATTGTCATTTCTTTGATTAAACATTGATGATGCAGGAAATTCTGATATCAGCTGTTTTTTTGCGCTCTTTTGATCATTTTGTATAACACTGACTAGATCTTGTAACGCTGTAATCTGTTCATTCAAAGCTGTGCGAATTGTTTGCGTTGTTTCTTTTGTCTTTTCTGGAAGTTTTTTAACATTTTCATTGATATCATTATTAATCTTTGAAAGCTCTAAACGAACTTCATCAGCGGAGCGACGTATGTCTTCTGCTGCTTCTGAAAAACGCGTCGATGCTTCACTAACAAGCCTATTAAGTGATTGTTGGAATGAATTTGTGGAGTTACGTGCATTCTTATCAGAGCGTTCAAGTGCTGAGTTGAAGATTTTTTCATAATGTCCAATCAATTGATTAATTTCATGAGACTTTGAAACAAGAGCATCGCTTAATACAGAAAGCATATTATGTTTTTCTTCAAGTGTTGCACTAAGTGAATTTTCAGACTGTTCAAGAACATGAATAGTTTGGGAAAGTGTTTTTGCATGTTCACCAAAACTGCTCGTTATATGATTAATTTGTTCAAAGGTATTCTTTGAAAGTCCTTGCAGAATTTCAACATTATTATTGAGCGCTTGATTTGAGGCTGACAAACGCTCTGCTACTTGGTCCGTGTTGCGGAAAAAATTATTCGCACTCTCATTAAACTGACCATCAATATTTTGAACAGCTGATAATAAAACATTACTATTTTCGTGAAAATTGTAAATTGATTGATTCAACTGTGTTAAGACGGATGAGACATTATTAACAAGTTCTTCCTTCATAACCGTTATTGTTTGAATTGTTTCAGAGTTAGCTTTGGTTAAGCTATTCACTAAAAATTCATTATGTGCATAAATTCTTTGTTCAGCTTCTTGTGTGGAGAGAGAGAGTTGTTCACCGATATGCTGTGTTAAAGAATCTATTGATTCTGTCGTATTTTGCGCTGCTTGATTTAAGTGATTTGCCAGCTCTGTTATTTTTCCAACATGTTTTGAAATTTGTGTTGCTGTTTGATTTTCTGCATTTTCCAGACGGCTCGTTACATCAGAGAGCTGATACCCTAAATCATTTTTAAAATTTTGCATAGAGTGATGAAGAACATCACAGCGTTCATTAAGAACTTGCTCTATTGCTGTTGTTGATGTGTGAATGGTTTCATTCAATAATGCTTGTGCATTATGACTGGCTGTTGCAAAAGCTTCGACAGTATGCGCTGTTTGTTCAGACAGAACGGACAGAACTTTTTCACTGGTATCATAAACAGTTTTTTTGACATTTGATACAATGCGATTGCCTGATTCTGAGAGAATATTTTCTGCTTGTGCAGTAACATTTGTAACAGATGAAAGAATTTGTTCACTCGTAGAAGAAAGAATATCAGAAGCTTTTATAATCTTGTTATGCAGATTATCTGTAACTGTATTAACAGAGTCTTCTAAGGTTACACGCATATTGTCAACACTGCTTTCCAGCGCTTGTTGAATTATCTGACTTTGCTCATTATTAAGCATGAGAGACGTTTTTAACGTGTCAGAACGTTCCTCAATAACAGATGTTTGCATATCAATGGCTTCACAGATTTGGCTAAATTTTTCAGATAATGTTTCCTCTAGCGTTGTTGTCCGTTCAAAAATCTTGTGTGCACGATCTTCTAGATCTGTATCGAATGATTCCATACGTGTTTCAAGGGTTTCAAAGAAAACACCACTCGATTGAGAGAGAGTATTCTTTAAAATTTCGGCATGGCTTTCAAGGTTTTTGATATGATCTTGAACCGTTTCAGTAATGTTCTTATTATTGGCAACAAGTGCACTCTCAACTAAATCTATTTGTTGTTTCAATGCAACATCGACACGTATATCACTTTTTGCAATGAGGTTATGGATTGTTTCCATGCGTTGCTCAAGTGTGCGTGCTTGATCGGCAAGAACTTCATTGAGAGAAAAACTATTAATCGCTAAAGAGTCACGCAGAGCATCGGCACGGATATCAATATTTCTCGCTTGTGCTTCTAAAGCATCTTGGGTTGTATTGCAGCTTTGTACAATGACATCTTGTAGTTTTTCAGTGCATTGAATGATGTTTGTGATATGATTTTCAGCCTGTTTATCAACGACTTGAATATTGTCAGCCAAAACTTTTTCAATATGAGAAGTATTTTGGGACAAGACATCAATTTGATTTCTTAATGTATCCGCAATTTTATTCTTCTCGTTATCGAGCATGTCTGCCATAAGAGCTCGTTGATCAGAAAGTTGTACTTTAAAATCTTGTGAACGTTCTTGTATGATATCAACAATGGCATTGTCGACATACTGAATTTCTTCTCTCAGACTTTCTTTACTTTTATCAATTGCAGAAAGAATAGCTTCACGTCCATTTGTAAATGCATGGGTAATGTCTGCTGTTTTTTCCTGGAGGTTTTCATTTATTTTCAAGACATGAGATTCCAAGAAGTTACCAAGTTTTTCAGCATTATCTTCTAAAGCTTGACTGCGTTCTATAAAGGAATCAATGATCGAATCACTATGTTCTTTAAGAGAAAGATCAACAGTTGCTAAACGTTGTTCAAAGGCTCCAATTGCTTGCGAGGTTACGTTATCAAATTTAGAAGAGAGTTTATGTGCTTGGTCGTCGAGCTTTAAGATCTTCTCATCAAAATTCTGTAGAGATTGATTATTACGATCAATAAGAGCTTTATCCAAGGCTTTAAACTTTTCATCGACAGCGTGCAAAGTTTGATCTGTTACTGCCTGTATATGTGTTGCAATTTTAGCAACATGTACTTCCGCTTTTTCAGCTGTTTCATTAAAGGTTTTTTCTATTTGCTTTTCATTATGATCAAATCGTTTTGCAAAACCATCGAAGTTTTTTCCTAATTCATGAAAAAAATCTGTGTTTTTCTGCTGAATTTGTGTTGTTGTTTCGTTAAACTTTTCAACAAGCTGATTTGTTACGCCATCACCGGCATAGGAAAGTTTTTCAACAAGGTCTTCACCTTGTTTTTGTAAAGTTTGAGAGAGAGTTTGTGCAAGCTTTTCAACATTGGTTACAATTTTAGAGGTAACTAAACCAAATTCATCACTCAGTTGTTCTTGGGTTCCTTTAATTGTTGATTGTACGCGATCTGCGTGATTCAAAATGGCGATGCGTTCATTGCTCAATTCTTTGATTAATGTGTGAATACGTGATTCATTCTCAGCATAGGCTTGTTCTAGGTTGTGAACTTCACCTTGTATGATTGCTTCAAGTTCAACAGCACGTCCGAGGGTACGTTCAATACCTTCGTTCATTGCCGCTACTTCTTCACGAATGGTTTGCCCTATAGCAATAGCTTGTTTTTCAGATAAATGTTGTGGTTCACTAAGGCGTTGTGCAGCATTTGTCATAAGAAGAGCAATGTTATGCAAGTCGTTTGAACGTTTTGTTAATTGAGCAACGCCCCAAGATATAAGGATAGGAATTGCTGTTCCGGCTGCTACAGCGAGTCCTGTTGGGGATGTAACAAAAGTGCTGATATTGGATAAGGAGCTGAGTCCGGTAGGTGCGAGCTTATGCGCAATAAAAGCTCCTCCCGTTGCCCATAAAGCACTAAGCGCTGTTGTATACCAGTAGACTCGAGAGGACGAACGCTGCTTTAATAGTCCAAAATTTACAGGGGTTGTTATATCATCATTTGCAGGAAGAAGTTTTGTAGACAACAATGTATTATGAACAGTTCCACCTGAAATATCAGGTGAAGGTTTTGGAGCAAAAAGCTGTTCAACAACGGATTTATCAACAACAGCTTCATCATGAATATTAGAAACAAAAGTTGACGTACCGTTTTCAGCAAAGAATTCTTCTTCTGCCATTGCAATTTTTTGAATCAGATCATCGACATTAACAATATTTTCAGAATTATTGGATGATATTGTTTCAAATTCTGTGTCATTGAAATCAAAGTTCATAGCTTTTGTGAGGGCTTCTTCAACTTCAACTTCAAATGTTTGCAATTTGGTTCTGCGTGCCATACTCGCCTCGTACTCTTACAGACGGAAAAGGGATACGTCCTCTTCCACATAATTTCTACATACTAGCTGTTAATTATTTAGAAAGGAATATGCTTAGGAAAAAATTTTAAAAACTTATCAAGATAAAGTTAACGCGGTTTCTTATACCCTGTTTAAAAATGTTATAAAATATAGTAAAAACAATTTATTATTTGAATCTAACAAAAACAAAAATACTGTTTACAACTTGTGTTTATAAAAAACTTTATAAGCCGCTAGTCTTTGAAATAAGGATAATTTAATGGCGGTTATATATACAGTAGGGTGGCGAATACCTCTCTATTAATACCGATGATCGTTAATAAATATTGTTGTCCGTTTACTTTTATTGATTCTAAATGAAGCAGCTTCATCATCACATATAGTCTGTAATAGCTTAGGATGTATAAAAGTATGCCTTTGAATTGTAAGCTCATAAAAAAGTAAACGTGGAAAAATTTTTAATTTAATATAGCTTTTCGTAAGTTGCGCTTTATTATTGCCTTAAAGAGCCGTTTTTTCTCTAATTTCAGTTGTTTGTTGCTAAATTTTGAAGCTTCTACGTTGACAATTGGATATTTTTCAGTCGATATGCATGCACGAATATTTTATGCAATCGAGATGAAGGTGTAAGAATAATGGCAGAGCGATCACAACACCTGCAAGATGTGTTTTTAAATACGGTGCGTAAGCAAAAAATTTCCCTTACAATTTTTCTTGTCAATGGCGTTAAACTCACAGGTATTGTAACTTCATTTGATAATTTTTGTGTTCTTTTACGCCGAGATGGACACGCGCAATTGGTTTATAAGCATGCTATTTCTACGATTATGCCTGGACAGCCTGTGCAGATGTTTGAGGGTGAAAGTCCTGAGTAAGCATGTCATTTTAAGATAGACCTCTTATCCCATTTTAAAAGTACTTAGATTGCTATGATAAATGAAAATGAGAGATTAGGAGGGATATTTTCGCAGAATACAGGACAGGTGCGCGCACTTGTTTTGATACCAATTTTTCAAGAAAATAGAAGTGAAAGCTCTTTGAGAGAGTGTTCGATATCTTCTCGTGTTAAAGAGTCATTAGGCTTAGCGTGTGCTATAAGGTTAGAAGTTGTTAATTATGAAACGATTAATATTGCAACGCCTCGCTCTGCAACTCTCTTTGGAAAAGGTAAAGTAGATGCGTTAACCTGTTACATAGATGAATATTCTATTGAGCTTGTGATTGTAGATCACTTTTTAACACCAGTACAGCAGCGTAATTTAGAAAAATTATGGAATTGCAAAGTTATCGATAGAACGGCTTTGATTCTTGAAATTTTTGGGGATCGTGCACGAACAAAAGAAGGAGTTTTGCAAGTAGAGTTAGCGCATTTGTCCTATCAAAAAGGGCGACTTGTGCGTAGTTGGACGCACTTGGAAAGGCAACGGGGGGGGCGTGGCTTCTTAGGTGGACCTGGTGAAACGCAAATTGAAGCAGACAGGCGTCTTTTACAAGAGAAAATTATTCGTATTCGACGCGAATTGGAAACGGTTATTAAAACACGTGCACTTCATAGAGCAAAAAGGAAAAAAACATCTTATCCTGTTGTGGCACTGGTAGGATATACGAATACAGGAAAATCAACTCTCTTTAACCGTTTAAGTGGTGCAGATGTTTTAGCAAAGAATATGTTATTTGCAACGCTTGATCCGACTTTGCGCAAAGTTGTTCTTCCCCATGGAAAAACTATTCTTTTGTCTGATACTGTAGGGTTTATTTCTAACTTGCCAACAAATTTGATTGCAGCTTTTAGAGCAACCCTTGAAGAAGTGGTTGAAGCGGATCTCATTCTTCATGTAAGAGATATGTCAGATCTTGATCATCGTGCACATGCTCAAGATGTTTTAGAAGTGCTTTCAAGTCTTGATATCGATATTGATGATATGGAGCATATCATAGAAGTTTGGAATAAGATTGATATGTTGGATGAGCAGGCATTGAATGTTTTACAAACAAGCGCAAAAACACGATTAAATCCTGCTCTCATGGTATCAGCGCTTAAGGGGGATGGACTCGATCAATTATTAAGAGCCATTGAAAAGCGAATTTTTGGAGAGGTGCAAAGCATTGAATATCTTTTAAAACCTCATGAAATGTCGCTTATCGATTGGTTTTATGAAAACTCTGCGGAAATAATGCAAGAAGGACATGATGATGGGTCTGTTACCATTAGAGCCGTTATTACTTCTGAAGCAAAAAAACAATTAGAGAACATCAAAAAAAATATGAATTAAGTTCTTTAAAGCTATTGCTGAACATTTGTGCTTAAATTTTATGTTTTTATTATCTGAAAATAATATGACAGCAAGTTAAGAGGATAGTTACTACTTTCTCTTAATAAAACAATATGAAGAAGTATTTTGCTGGTTAAAATAAAGATGAGTCTTAAGTGTAATAAAAGACTATTCGTACGTACCGTATGGCGAAGCATTTTGATTGTTTTGCTATTACAAGTGCTATGTATATCTTTGATTTGGTTGTATTATTTTGTCCAGCCCCGTGGTTACCAAGCAACTTTAATATTTTCATTATCTGATTCTGTAGGAAAACCGTTACCAATCAAAAAGCAAGACAATGTTATCGCCTTTTTGTTTTCACAGCCTATGTTCTTCAATGATTCGCAATTTTCTTTAAGTGCTTTTAATAAGAAAAAAAATCATGAAAATATCCGTTTATCGCGTCGTGGTGATTTTATCGATTTGACTTTTGAAGCTGAGACACTTGAAGCAGCTCAACGTGGGTTGGAAACTTGGTTTTCCGCATTTTCACAAGCAATCATAAAACAGAAACAATTCTTGTTAAATGATAAATTAGAAGACAAACAATATGATAATACTGCAATCGTTAATATCGTGCAGGGATTTCGTACATCTGTTGAGTCTTTTATTCAGCAGGGTGTAAAACAAACAGAGCTTCATGATCTTTCTATGCAATTAACGGAAGCAACTTTAAAGCGCATTCATTTAACAAGTTTGAACTCAACGATTAACACGATGCGTGAAAAGGGACAGTCTTTATTGTCTTTATCGTTTATTGCAGGTAATTCAGCAATTGTTGCTCTGGAATCTAAACGTGATCTTTTGGAAACGCAAAGAGCACATATGGCGGTGCAATTGGGGTGGACACATCCTCAAATTAAAGCAATGACTGCGGAATTAGAAACAGTTTCTCATCAATTAAAAAATAAAATTTTACAAATCGTTTATCAAGTTCATTCAGATGAGGTTATTGCAACGGAATTAGAAAAACAGCTCAAAAAAAGAATGAACTTTTTTGTAAAAGATCAATCCCAATCTTTGAATGAAATATTTAACGAGTTTGAAAATAAAATAAAAGCAGCAGTCGATGCACAAAATAAAGCGATGAGTAACTCTGCTCAACGAAGAGAAAAAATTATTGGTTCATATCGGAGATTGAGTGATGATCCTCTTCTTTTACAAAACACAAATATCCACGTGGTTATGCCAACAACGTTAGCACCAATTTCTTTTATGGCTCTTTATGGAAAAAATATTTTTGTGAGTGCATTGGCTAGCTTCCTTACTCTTTTACTAGGAATATTGTTATTTTATCCGTGCTTTAAAAGCAAAAAAGATCAACCTTCAGAAGAGGATTTGAGATCAAAAGAAAATGCTCTTAAGAAGAACGAGAGTATTTTAGTCTCTCAAGAAATGAAAAATCTTGAAGCTTTTATTACGATAGAGGGATTATCTGATGTTTTGAAATGGCGTGCTTCGACCATTATTTCAATCATTGGACCAGAGGCTGCACGGACAGCGGCAAAGCTTTCACTTCATCTCACAAAAGAGAACAAAACAATTTTGTTGGTCGATATTTCTGGTCAACAAATAGAGAAGGTCATTGGTCCACATCGCGGACTGAGTGATATTTTAACGGGCAATGCCCAGTTGCATGATGTTATTTACCGTGATTATGATACGGGGGTTGATATTCTTCCTCAGGGGTTAACAAGTGCTATTTCTGCACAAGATTTTTCAAATGACATTTCTCATATATTACAAGAATTTAAAAAAGAATATGACTTTATCATCCTTGAGATGGCAAGCGAACCAAAATATGGATTTGAGCAATTTGCAGAGCTAACAGACTATTATATTTGTAATACTGTTCTTAATGAACAAGAATGGATGATGCGGATGGTAAGCAGCTTTCCAAAGACTGTTTATCGCGTTGTTGCATCATAAACTTCGTAAAAAAGAAATATGTATCACATGTTATAGTAGTACGCTTGTTTTTTGCTAAAGTTATAGTACATACTAAAATACACAAAGATTTGATGTTTAAATTTTAAAATGCATTGTAGTTGGAGAGAAGCGTGGGGCAATCAGAGATGGCAGTAAAGAGATTAAACAATAGTATTTTAACGCCCGTGCAAAAGAAAAATAGAAAACAAATACAGGTGTGGCTTTACTCTATTTTATTGCTTTGTTTAGCAATTGTCTTAGTAGGTGGCGCTACTCGTTTGACGGGATCAGGATTATCTATAACGGAATGGAAGCCAATACACGGCGTTATTCCACCGATTGGTGTGGATCAATGGCAAGAGGAATTTTTAAAATATCAACAGATAGCACAATATAAGCTGCTTAATCCTGATATGACCTTAAGTGCTTTTAAGGTCATTTTTTGGTGGGAATGGGCGCATCGTGTTCTTGGGCGTCTTGTTGGTCTTGTTGCTTTATTGGGGCTCATTTGGTTTTGGGCGACTAAGCGTGTTGAAAAAAATATCTTACTCCCGCTTATTATCGTGCCTATTCTTATCGCCTTTCAAGGCTTTATTGGTTGGTGGATGGTTGCTTCAGGGATTGGGCAAAGCAATTTAACAAGTGTGAGCCAATATCGTTTGGCATTTCATCTTATAACGGCATGTTTTGTTATTGTTTTTGTTACTTATTTATCTCGAGGACTTGCAGAATACTCAGAAAAGCCAGCAAATCAAAAGGTGCAATATTTTGCGGCTTGGCTTGTTGTTCTCGTCTTGATAGAGATTTATTTTGGAGCTTTGGTTGCGGGGCTTCATGCTGGAAAAGTCTATAATACATGGCCTCTTATGGATGGGCAGATTATTCCTGATGGATTGTTGCAGCTTCGTCCTGTTTGGCTCAATTTATTCGAAAATTCCTTAATGGTTCAATTTATTCATCGGTTTTTTGCTTATTTTTTATTTATTATCTCAGTTATTCATGCTTTCTATGTACAAAAAAACATTCCACATTCAACCCATTCTCGTCGTGCATTTCTTATCTGTGTTATGATTATTATTCAAGCACTCTTGGGTATTTTAACGCTGTTACATGAGGTTCCGATAAGTTTAGGGCTCATTCACCAAAGTATGGCACTAGCAGTGTTGTGTTTTGCGGTTGCGCACTGGCGAGCAACGAAAGGGGCATATCGCGTTGTTGAATAAAAGTTTGTATTTAGGGAGTTTTAGTCGCTTGAAAGCATTAAGTCGAGGTTCTGGATAGCCGCAGCTGATGCGCCTTTTCCTAAATTATCGAATATGGCGCTGAGATTAAAAATACCTTCACGATCATTTCCAAATATGAACAGTTTCATATTATCTTTATTGGCTAAACACTCTGGATTAAGTCTTTGAAGTGAAGCAGTTTCTTCTTGTGATGCAACTAAAATGGTATTTTGTCCATCGTAATGGTTTGCGAGAATTTCGCGCAAATCAGAACAGTTTGCTGATTTTGTGAATAAATGGCGATGCAGAGGAAGATTCACAATCATTCCTTGGGGAAAACGACCAACACTTGGTATAAAAATTGGGGTTTTGTTGATTTGTCCATAAATTTTAATTTCTGGCACATGTTTGTGTTCAAGATTAAGACCATAGATAAAATAATTGTCCTGAATGTTTTGTTGAGATTGATTTTCCATTTGTAAAATCAACTGTTTTCCACCACCAGTATAGCCGGAGATTGCGTTAATCGATATGGGATAATAGGCGTCTAGCAGTCCTGCTTCACGGAGTGGGCGAATCAAACTAATGGCACCGGTAGGATAGCACCCAGGATTGGTTACATAATGTGCTGCTTGGATGCGCTTTCTTTGTCCTGCTGTCATTTCAGGAAAACCGTAAATCCAGTCTGGTGCAACACGGTGGGCTGTCGAGCTATCAATAATCCTAATGTTTTTATTTTTTTTAAGCCAATGAACTGTTTCGCGTGCAGTATCATCTGGAAGACACAAAATAGCAATATCGGCTTGATTAAGATAGTCTTGTCGCAGATGAACATTATGGCGATCTTTATGAGCAAGAGAGAGTAGTTCTAAATCTGTACGTTTCTCTAAGCGTTTTTGTATTTGTAGTCCGGTTGTGCCATGTTCACCATCAATAAAAACTTTGGTTAGCATTCTTATTTGCCTTGTATTAACTTTGCCTATTATATTCAGCTTTTCACATTATAAATTATTTTTAATCATTAAATTATTGAATTTCTTTAGATTATAGATACCTTTTGTAAAAGGTGTAAACAAATAAGAGTGTAAAAAAAGAAATGTAATCTCATTTTTCATCATTCTTGAGAGGGAAGTTTTTCACTGTTTTTATAACAAAGAGTAAGATAAATATTTGCATCATTATTTTTGAGTGTAAGTGGTTTAAAATGTTTGGTTTGCATGGTTTGCTGTGTTATCGTTCAGTGACTTTATTTTTTTTATGTTAGGAACGTGTTTTATGACTCAGCAAGCAAGTGACGCAGAAAAGCGCTTTTTTAATGATAATTTACAAACTGTTGATGGTGCAATCTTTGATGCAATTAGAGGGGAGTTTGAGCGTCAACAACATGAAATTGAGCTGATTGCTTCAGAGAATATTGTTTCAAGGGCGGTCCTTGAAGCGCAGGGGTCTGTTTTAACTAATAAGTATGCAGAAGGTTATCCAAGAAAGCGCTACTATGGCGGGTGTCAATTTGTTGATGTCGTTGAAGATTTAGCCATCGAAAGGGCAAAACAGCTTTTTGGTGCTGCTTTTGCGAATGTACAGCCTAATTCTGGTAGCCAAATGAATCAAGCTGTCTTTTTAGCTTTACTTCAGCCTGGTGACACATTTATGGGATTAGACTTAAATGCTGGTGGTCACCTTACGCATGGTTCATCTGTTAATATGTCAGGAAAATGGTTTGATGTTGTTTCCTATGGTGTGCGTCAAGAAGATCAGATTATTGATATGGATGAGGTTGAGCAGCTTGCAAAAGAACGTAAGCCCAAACTTATTATAGCGGGTGGCTCATCTTATCCACGGCTATGGGATTGGAAACGATTCCGTGAAATTGCAGATGAGATTGGTGCTCATCTACTCGTTGATATGTCTCATATTGCTGGTCTTGTTGCTGGTGGCGTGCATCCTTCACCCGTTCCACATGCGCATATTGTAACAACAACAACACATAAGTCGCTTCGAGGTCCTCGTGGTGGTTTAATATTGACAAATGATGAGTCTTTATCCAGAAAAGTTAATTCTGCAATTTTTCCTGGTCTTCAAGGTGGTCCTTTAATGCATGTAATTGCCGCAAAGGCTGTTGCATTTGAGGAGGCTTTGCGTCCCTCTTTCAAGAGTTACAGTGCCAATGTGGTCGCTAATGCGAAAACTTTAGCAAAAATATTACAGAGTAATGGTTTTAATATTGTTTCTGGTGGTACAGATAATCATTTGTTGTTGGTTGATTTACGTTCCAAAAATCTAACAGGTAAACGTGCTGAATTGGCTTTGGGGCGCGCTCATATTACCTGCAATAAAAATGGTATTCCTTTTGATCCTGAAACGCCATCTATAACATCGGGAATTCGCTTGGGATCACCTGCTGCCACAACACGTGGTTTTTTAGAAAAAGAGTTTATTCAAGTTGGTCATCTGGTTTCAGAAGTTCTTGATGGTCTTCGGAGCGCAAAAAGTGATGAAGATAATTATGCCGTTGAAATGGCTGTTGAGAAAAAGGTAAAAGATATAACGAGTCAATTTCCTCTTTACTCTTATCTTAGTACTCGTTAAGGACACAAAAGATGCGCTGTCCTTACTGCCAATATGAGGATACACAGGTTAAAGATTCACGTCCAGCAGAAGAGGGGGCAGTGATTCGCCGCCGCCGTGTGTGTTCCGTTTGTGGTGGTCGTTTTACAACTTTTGAACGTGTTCAGTTGCGTGAGCTCTTGGTTGCTAAAAAAAGTGGACGATGTGAACCATTCGATCGTGATAAGTTAATGCGTTCAGTTGATGTGGCTGTACGTAAGCGCAATATTGATCCTGATCATATTGAACGAGCAATTTCTGGCATTGTGCGCCAGCTTGAAAGTTTGGGAGAACCAGAGATTGCTTCAGAAAAAATTGGACATCTTGTGATGGAAGCATTGAAAAGAATTGATGATATTGCTTATATTCGTTTTGCTTCTGTGTATCGAGATTTTCGTAATGCAAGCGATTTTCACGATGTTATAGATGAATTGTCAAAGGGTATCGCGGATACAGAATCTCGTTTTGATGAATAAAAAAGTGCAAGATGAACGGTTTATGGCTGCAGCTATTCGTTTAGCAGAACGTCATGTCGGTCTTACAGGTGAAAATCCTTCCGTTGGTACGTTAATTGTGCGAAACGATAATAGTGCGGGGGCATTTATTGTTGGCTATGGCGTAACAGCTATTCATGGGAGTCCTCATGCGGAAGTGCAAGCTTTACATATGGCTGGTTCTTTAGCTCAAGGAGCGACTGCTTATGTTACTTTAGAACCTTGTGCGCATTATGGAAAAACTTCGCCGTGTGTGAATGCACTCATTGATTCAGGTGTTTCTCGAGTTGTTGTTGCGCTGACTGATTGTGACAAGCGTGTTGATGGTCATGGTATTGCTCTTTTGCGAGCAGCGGGTATTGAAGTGGTTGAGGGCATTTTAGCTGAAGAGGCTTTTGAATCTTTATGGACACATTGGTGCATAAGGAAGATACAACGCTGTGCGGTCACTTTTAAAATGGCAATTTCTGCTGATAATGGTGTTGGAAAAAGAGAAAAGGGCAGCGTAAAAATTAGTGGAACACTTTCTCATGCCCATACGCATATTCTACGTGCTCAAAATAATGCTATCCTCGTTGGTATTGGTACTATATTAGCAGATGATCCACAACTCAATTGCCGCTTGCCAGGGATGGAGGTGCGCTCACCAATTCGTATTATTTTGGATGCAGATTTATCTATCCCCCTTGATGCAAAAGTTGTCCAAACAGCCATGAAAATTCCTACATGGGTTATTTGTGATGTGGATCTTTCAAAGAAAAGCAAAAAAAATGCATTGGAGCAATATGGTGTGTCTGTTTATTCGGTAGAGATGAACAATGGTTGTGTAGAACCCTTTGCTCTTTTACAGATGCTTTATAAACATGGGATTAATAGTGTTTTATTGGAAGGGGGCGTAAAGACAGGGGAAACGTTTTTAAATGCTGGTTGTGTGGATCATTTGATATGTTTTTATGCACCCGTTATTTTAGGCGAAGGTCGTGTTGAAGCCCCTCATTTTGGAAATTATCTTTCGCAATTTCATAAGGTTGAATCAAGAATGTTTGGAAATGACCGTTTTTATAAATGGAGACGTAAGACATTATGTTCACAGGGATTATAACAGACATCGGTTGTGTTGAAGATGTACAACCTTTAAAGCAAGGGGTGCGTTTAGATATTTCTACACGCTATGACATACAGAGTTTGGAAATTGGTGCATCGATTGCGTGTTCAGGGATTTGTCTGACAATTGTAGAGCGGGGGGTACAACAAGCGACTGCTGGTTGGTTTGCTGTAGAAGCATGGGAAGAAGCATTGCGTTTGAGTAATCTTGCACAATGGACAAAAGGAACTTTTGTTAATTTGGAACGTTCGCTTCGATTAGGTGATGAAATGGGAGGACATTTGGTTTCTGGTCATATTGATGGTTTGGCTGAAATTATTGATCAAAAAAATGAAGGGGATGCAATTCGTTTTTATTTAAAAGTTGCAAGACAATTTATGCCTTTCATTGTCAATAAGGGATCTATTGCACTTAATGGGACATCTTTGACTGTTAATGGTGTTGAGGATTGTGTTTTTGATGTTCTTATTATTCGCCATACACTCGAAATGACAACGTGGGGACAAGCTAGAATTGGAGATCGGGTCAATTTGGAAATTGATCAACTTGCTCGTTATGCTGCGAAACTTTTTGCTTTAAAAAGAGAAGATGAATAAGCCAAAACTCTATTGATCGTTTTCAGAATTTTATGCTTTATAACCTTGATTTTTTTTGATTCGTTTTTGTGGAATTCCATTATGAAGAAAGAGATACGTAAAAAGCCTCACGTATTGATTGTTGAAGCACGTTTTTATGAGGGGATTTCTGATGCGCTTTTGAGAGGTGCAGTGAATACTTTGCAAAAAGCTGAAGCAAGTTATGATGTTGTAACGGTTCCTGGAGCATTAGAAATACCAAGTGCAATAGCTTTTGCTGAACAAAATAACATATCTTATGATGGTTATGTTGCTCTTGGTTGTGTTATTCGGGGCGAAACATATCACTTTGAAATTGTTGCTAATGATTCTTGTCGTGCATTGATGGATTTAACTGTTCATCAGCATTTGGCTATTGGAAATGGTATTTTGACTGTTGAAAACGAAGAACAAGCATGGGTGCGTGCAAAACTAGATGACAAAAATAAAGGTGGTTTTGCGGCTGAAGCTGCTTTATGTATGATCGCTCTAAAAAAGAGATTTGGAGATAATCGTTAAATATGGCTGATATAAAAAGCAGACATTTTCCGCGTTCAGCCAATAAACGTGGAGCAGCAAGACTCGCTGCAGTTCAAGCCCTCTATCAAATGGATATTGTGGGTTCGGGGGTTATGGAAACAGCAGCTGAGTATGAAGCTTATCGTTTGGGAAAAGATATCGATGGAGACCAGTATCTTGAAGCTGATTTTCAATGGTTTTTGGCTATTATAACGGGTGTTGTAAAAGATCAAAAGCAGCTTGATCCTCTGCTTCATCAACAGCTTTCTGCTGAGTGGTCTCTTTCACGTCTTGATTCTATATTGCGAGCAATTTTACGAGCAGGTTTATGGGAGTTGATCAACCGTAAAGATGTTCCTGTTGCGGTTGTCATGAATGAATATGTTGACATAGCGAAGGCGTTTTTTGAAGGTGATGAGCCAAAACTTGTTAATGCAGTTCTCGACAGTATGGCAAAAAAAGTCCGCCTATAAGAGCTAAAAATCCCCCCTATTATTAGGTCTGATAGTATCAGACCTAATAATATTGAGACGGTATGTAGACTATATGATTTAGTTATGGGGTGGCAAATTCGCAGGGCCTTTTATAATTTGAATTAAGAAAGGATGTTCTTTTGTTACAGTTGGCGTTGTTTGTGTAATAAAATCAAATACTTGACCGTCTTGTAATCCGTAATTAGCAACTTTTGCAACCTGATTATTTTTATTGAAGTAAATGGCTAAAACTTTGCGATCAATAATCTTTGTTTTCATAAACTGCATCCCACGATAGCGTGTCTGTGAGATGTAATAAAAAACTTCATTATCATATTTTGTTTTTAATGAAGGGGTCCCTAAAGTTAAAAGAACTTGCTCTTGACTTGAGCCAATAGCAATAGAACTTAGAGCATTTTTATCAAGAACATAGCCCTCTCTATAAATTTGGCTCGAACCTGAAGAATCGAGAAGACTACATCCCGCAAGCATTCCTATGCTTGCTATTGATAGACCAATCAATAATTTACGTTTGATTAAGGCTATTATGTGAGGCATTTGAAACAATGATATCTCCTTTTTATACTGAGGTGTAGGACAAGAAGGCAACCTCAAGTTTTTTCTTTTTAGCTTAATCTACCGTAGCTTACACTGAGTTTCCCTGTTATAAAGCAAATTATGCCATATAGAATTTCTTTAGAAAAGAAAAAAATGCATGAATACTTGAGATAAATAAAAACACAGTATTTTATGCGTTTTTA
The DNA here is from genome assembly GCF_042194175.1 of Bartonella sp. MR168JLCBS. Classification (NCBI taxonomy): domain Bacteria; kingdom Pseudomonadati; phylum Pseudomonadota; class Alphaproteobacteria; order Hyphomicrobiales; family Bartonellaceae; genus Bartonella; species Bartonella sp. MR168JLCBS. The sequence continues at coordinate 30,586 of NZ_JBHIMP010000004.1, forward strand.
TGTTTGGGAGTTGTCAATGAATGTTCAAAATGTTCCTCAAATGACATTTGCTTTGGCTTATCCAATATCCGTACGTTCTCTACCTGCTAAAGGTATAAGGGTTCATTTTTGTGCAAACAAAAAAGAATGTACACATTTAGCTCAGAATCATGATTTAATTGAAGTAAAATCTTGTGAGGGAAATTTCCATATTTTCCCGTGGAAAAAACGCGGAGTGCGTATAAAAGGTCTGTTGCAAGCGCGCATACTACAGTTATGTGTTGTTACATTAGAACCATTAGAAAATATCCTTTGTGAAAATATTGAGGTTGTTTTTGTTCCTGAAGATTCAAATTTGATGAAGCCGAAAACATCAGAGGATACAGGGGAATTGTTTTTAGATGTGGAGGGGCTTGATACTCCTGAAGTGTTTTATGATGATAAAATTGATATTGGTGCAATCATGGAAGAGTTTTTTGAGTTGTCTATTAATCATTATCCACGTAAAGAGGGGATAAAGATGGATATGGTTGAAAATTTAGAAGAAGCAGAGCAAAAATTCTCGCCATTTTCTGTTTTGAAAAATTGGAAGTGATTGTAAAAACATAAAAAAAATATCTATTGTATGCTAAACGGTATTTTCTGCGGAGCGATTTTTGCAAGATTTGCTTTGTGAGTGTTCAGGAGCCAAAAATCATAATATGTGTTTAAAGATGTAAATGAAAAGATGTGGGATATGCAAGCGTGATTAGAATTTCTGTGGATGTCATGGGCGGTGATTACGGTCCAGAAGCAGCTATTGCAGGAGCAGCAATTGTACAAAAATATTTATCAAATATTTATTTTCTGTTTTATGGAATAGAGGAGGACGTTCGTCCGGTTTTAAAAAAATACCCTTGTTTGGATTCTGTATCGCGCTTTTGCCCTACAGAAAGTTATACACGCATGGATGAAAAGCCAAGCCAAGCACTTCGTAATGGACGTGGTAAATCATCAATGTGGTACGCCATTGAAGCGGTAAAAAATGGTGAAGCTGATGCTTGCATTTCTGCTGGTAATACGGGTGCACTTATGGCCATGTCTTATTTTTGTTTGAAAATGCTAGCAGAGGCTGAACGTCCTGGTATTGCGGGTATCTGGCCAACACTTCGCAGTGAGAGTATCGTTTTAGATATTGGAGCAACAATTGGTGCCTCTGCTAGTCAGTTGGTTGATTTGGCGGTTATGGGAGCGGGTATGTTTCGCGCTTTATATCACACTGAAAGACCAAGTGTTGGGCTTTTAAATGTGGGGGTGGAAGAGGTTAAAGGACTTTATGAAATAAAAAAAGCAGGAATGATATTGCGTGAAGTGCAATTAGAAGGATTGGAATATAAAGGATTTATTGAGGGCAATGACATTGGAAAAGGAACAGTCGATGTTGTTGTAACAGAGGGGTTTTCTGGTAATATTGCTTTAAAAACCGCAGAAGGAACCGCGCGACAGATAGGAGAGATTTTAAACTCTGCACTGCGCAGTTCTTTTTTAACATCTCTTGGTTATTTTTTATCGCGGGGTGCTTTTCGTACGCTGAAACACAAAATGGATCCCGAGAGGGTGAATGGAGGAGTGCTTTTGGGGTTGAATGGTGTTGTGATCAAAAGCCATGGGAGTGCTAATGCTAACGGTTTTGCTTCTGCTATCCGCGTTGGTTATGAGATGGTTAATAATGGACTTTTGAAAAAAATAACAGCTGATTTGCGACGGTTTCATGAGAATAAAGAAACACTTTTTGATCAAGAAGGTGAAGAGACAGTGAATGGAGAGTCCTTATGATAAGCTCTTATAATAGAAATGAAAAATTTGAAGAAAAGGTAAGAGCTGAATGATTCGGTCAATTATACGTGGTGTAGGAAGTGCTTTGCCGAAGAGAAGTTTATCAAATGATGAGATTGCAAAGTTTGTTGAAACGTCAGATTCATGGATTGTTCAGCGTACAGGAATACGCCAACGTTATATTGCCAGTGAAAATGAAACAACTGTTTCTTTAGGAGTTGAGGCTGCGCAAGCAGCACTTACAAATGCTGGTTTAACAATAAAAGACATTGATTGTATTATTTTAGCAACGTCCACCCCGAATCGTACTTTTCCTGCTTCTGCTGTTGAAATTCAGTGTGCTTTGGGAATGAACCATGGATTTGCTTTTGATATTCAAGCTGTTTGCTCTGGTTTTATTTTTGCTTTAACAACAGGAGATTCTTATTTACGGTGTGGAGCGGCTAAAAGAATTTTAGTTATTGGATCCGATACATTTTCTCGGATTTTAGATTGGGAAGATCGTACGACATGTGTTTTGTTTGGTGATGGTGCGGGTGCTGCTATTTTGGAAGCACAAGAAATTGAGGGGGGTATTGCTTTTGAGCGTGGTATATTGTCTGCGAAATTGCGCTCTAATGGTGCTTATATAGATAAGCTATATGTTGATGGTGGACCTTCAACAACACAAACGACAGGCTATTTGCGTATGGAAGGACGAGAAGTTTTTAAATATGCTGTTGGTATGATAACGGATGTGGTTGATGATTGTTTTGCAGCTGCAGGTATGGATTCTTCACAACTAGATTGGTTTGTACCTCATCAGGCTAATAAGCGCATTATTGAAGCATCTGCTAAAAAATTGGGAATTTCACTAGATAAAGTTGTGATTACCGTTGATCAACATGGTAATACGTCTGCGGCATCAGTTCCGTTGGCTTTAACAACAGCTGTTTGCGATGGAAAAATAAAAGAAGGAGATCTTATCATGTTAGAGGCCATGGGAGGTGGATTTACATGGGGAGCAATTCTTATTCGTTGGTAAATTATGGCTACTTGACCATATTTCAAGAAAACGTATAAGTCATTTTGTAATTTTTAATATTTTAATAGGTGGTTATAATGACAAGTAAGACAGTAACGCGTGCAGATTTAGCGAGCGTAGTTTGTAAAAGAGTGGGCTTGTCACATACTGAATCAGCAGCTTTAGTCGAATTGGTTTTGGATGAGATTTGCAACTCACTTGTAAGAGGTGAAGCGGTTAAATTATCCTCTTTTGCAACTTTTCAGGTTCGCAGTAAAAATGAACGAGTTGGACGCAATCCAAAAACGGGTGTTGAAGCACCTATTCCGCCGCGACGTGTTGTGACGTTTAAGGCTGCCAATGTCCTTAAACAGAGAATTTTAGATTCGCATCGTGCAAGACAGAAAAAATGATTCTTACAAATGAATGCCATGGTATGTTTAGTATTTGTTAAAAAAATGATAAAATAAGGGTCTTTGTTTTTTAGAAAAAGACAGTTGAGTAAGTCGTCAATGATGGTCTTATTTTTGACTAATCTTGTTGAGAAATTGAGACAGAATGAGTCATTGTAAAGTAATTTATTTTGTTTTAAATAAGGTGTTGCAAAATGGATAAAAGCTCTGATGCTTTTCGCACAATTAGCGAAGTAGCCGAGTTATTGGAGCTGCCGCAGCATGTCTTAAGATTCTGGGAAACACGTTTTAGGCAGATTAAACCAATGAAACGTGGGGGAGGAAGGCGCTATTATCGTCCGGTCGATGTTGATTTGCTCAATGGTATTAAGCAGTTATTATATGATCAGGGTTATACGATAAAAGGTGTGCAACGCCTTTTAAAAGAAAATGGTGTTTCTTTTGTGATTGCATTGGGTAATGGTGATCTTGATGCTATGAATGTAGTCATAGAGAAGAAACATGCAGGACAAACTTCTGAAAATGCTAGCAATAAGCCTAAGAAATCTTCTTTTGGGCTTTTGAGTTTCATGAGGAATGAGGAAGAAACATCTGTTGGTTCTGTGAATCTTTATAAAGATAAAACTGATAAAGCATTGTTGCAAGAAATCCTATTTGAACTCATTGAATGTAAGCGTGTTCTTGATAGAGCACGATAGCAATAATATTTTTTGTTTTATACGTGTTGCTTTTTTAGCAAAACATGTGTTTTGAAATTGTTTTACAAATCAATATCTTGCGTCTAGCGTAGCAATGTGTTTCGTAGATATAGACGTTTTATGGGTGTGCCCAGAGTTTTATACGTTCAACGAGTAGTAATGTATCGTATGTGTATATTTAACGAGTTTTTTATAAGAATTTTTAATTTGGTAAAATATAAAGAGGGGAAAGAATAAACGCTGAGTTTTACCATTTTTCTCTGATTTGGCTTTATAAAAGCTAAGGCAATATCTCATCAGTGTAGGTTGCAGGATATAGAATGCTATTAGTTTACCAATTTATGTGCTTGTTTTAAAGAGATGTTTCCTAAGGCTCCTTGAGCTTATTTTATCATGATTCCTTGTGAATCATATAATGCTAAACCCGTGGAGTACCGCTATTTTTACACTTATGAAAGAGAAAGTCGGTATCATCATTATAGTTTAGCTTGCTCTCAATGATTGCAACAATCCTCAGCACTTGAGGCGGTTCATTGTGGGCATTTTAAAGTCCGTTCTCAATAATTTTTATTCACACACTCATTCCGCTTGTCTCGTACAAGAAAATGATTTTGATAGATGCAATATAAACATATTTAAAATGAGAGAAATCTATGATATTCGAAACCCTATTTAATATAAATAATGATATGTTATCATTATAAATCAATATATTGTCTTTTTTATAAGAGCTTATCTTACGAATAAGACATATCATTGTTCAGCTAATTTTACATATTTTTTATTAATAAATATGATCTTGTTTTCAGTCTTCTTGCTTGATGTTGCTATAATTATCGTAATGATCTATCTATGATAATAGCGCCTTCTTTTCATTATAAAGGTAAAAGATTAATGTTATTATTAATATTCAATTGTCTATGATTTTTGCATTTAAACAGCTCATAGCTTACATTCAACTTTTTCACCAATCCACCTTGTAGAGAGTGATCACGTGATTCTTTCTGGTGATAGGTAGTTGTGCATGAAACAAAATGCACTACAACATCAAATTATTTCATTTTGTATAAAAATTGAAGATTTATAGTAAAAAATTAACGTATTACCATCTTCTGTGATGTTATGTATTTATTACACGCTGCAAATCCGGAGGTGTTGCTTCATTTGAGAGTTGCTTAATCACATCTTCTACAGATAAAAGGGTTTTATTTGTACTTCCTAAGCGGCGCATATTTACGCTGTTTGTTTCAGCTTCACGTTTACCACATACCAAAATTACGGGGACTTTTTGTAAAGAATGTTCTCGTATTTTATAGTTAATTTTTTCATTGCGGAGATCTATTGTTGCGGAAAGCCCAATAGCTCTAAGTTTTGCCGTTATCTTTTGGGCATATTCATTTGCTTCGGACGTAATTGTTGCAACAACAACTTGTTCAGGAGCAAGCCAAAGTGGCATATGTCCAGCAAAATTTTCGATTAATATACCAAGAAAACGCTCCATTGATCCAAAGATAGCACGGTGTATCATAACAGGTTGACGTTTTTCTGAATCTTTATCAATATAGAATGCACCAAAACGTTCGGGGAGATTAAAGTCTATTTGTGTTGTTCCACATTGCCATTCACGACCGATAGCATCCTTTAATGTATATTCAAATTTTGGACCATAAAATGCTCCTTCACCTGGAAGGATGCTTGTTTTGATTTGTCCTGCAAATTTTGTTTCAATCGTTTTAAGGACAGATTCCATGATACTTTCTGCATGATCCCATAATGCATCAGACCCAACTCGTTTTTCTGGACGTGTTGAAAGCTTAAGACTGATTTCTTTAAAACCAAAATCAGCATAAGTTGATAAAATAAGATCATTAATACTGAGACATTCATCGGCTAATTGTTCATCAGTACAAAAAATATGCGCATCATCTTGCGTAAAACCACGCACACGCATAAGACCATGTAAAGAGCCCGAAGGCTCATAACGATGAACAAGTCCAAATTCAGCAAGTCTAATAGGCAAATCACGATAAGATTTTAAACCATGTTTAAAAATTTGCACATGACCAGGGCAATTCATCGGTTTAAGGGCATAAACATTCCCATGATCTGAATTTTCTGCTGCTGGAATTACTTTGAACATATTCTCCTTATACCAGCCCCAATGGCCAGATATTTCCCAGAGTGACCTATCCAGAACTTGTGGTGCATTAACTTCAGCGTATTGATGATCATCAAGGCGTCTACGCATATAGTTGATCAAATTTTGGAACATTTTCCAACCTTTTTTGTGCCAAAAAATCATTCCTGGCCCTTCTTCTTGAAAATGAAATAAGTCCATTTCACGTCCCAAGCGGCGATGATCACGTTTTTCAGCTTCTTCTAGCATATGGAGGTAGGCTTTTAAGTCATTTTCATTTGCAAATGCTGTTCCATAAATTCTTGTGAGCATTGGATTATTGGCATCGCCACGCCAATAAGCTCCTGCGACTTTCATTAATTTGAAAGCAGTTCCAATTTGCCCTGTAGATTGCATGTGCGGTCCGCGGCAAAGATCAAACCATTTTCCTTGATAATAAATTTTTAAATCTTGATTTTCAGGAATGCTATCAATAAGTTCAACTTTATAAAATTCCTTTTTCTCAGAAAAAATTTTTCTGGCTTTTTCACGAGACCAAATTTCTTTTCTAAAAGGTTTATTGCGTTGGATAATTTCACGCATTTTCTTTTCAATGATGGTGAGATCATCTAATGTAAAAGGTTGTTGGCGTGCAAAATCATAATAGAATCCATTTTCAATGACAGGACCTATTGTTACTTGCGTTTCAGGAAAGAGTTCTTGCACTGCTTCAGCAAGGACATGGGCACAATCATGTCTTATGAGTTCAAGAGCACGTGAATCTTCTCGGGTAATAATCTCTACTTGACCAGATTGTTCCAATGGATCCGATAAGTCTCGCGTGATACCATCAAGACTATAGGCAACTGCTTTTTTTGCGAGTGATTTAGAAATGGATTCTGCTAATTCCAAACCAGTCATTTCGGGGGGGTAATTACGTTTTGAACCATCAGGAAAAGAAAGAGAAACAGAGCAAGACATAAAAACACCCTTTTAATCCAATTCCGCTAACGATTGCGGATGGTTTTGTGAAAATCGAGTAAAAAGCTTATAGAATGATTTTTTATCAATACATACGAAAAAAGAAAAGGATTATTTGTTGTGTTTGTCAGAAATTTTCCAGTAACGCCAAGGTTTATAAAAACAGCAAGAATTTCCAAGAGAAATAGGTACTGGATCAAAGCCATCTGTTCCAAAGGGCCCACAACGTATGATACGAAAGAGTCCCATCCATGCACCAGCCCAAAGCCCATGGCGTGCAATCGCTTCATATGTATATTCTGAACAAGTCGGAGCATGGCGACATTGATTGCCTATAAGACTTGAAAGTGTTATTTGATAGAAACGTATTAAGAAAATACCCAATAATCGTCCAGGTGTTTTTTGCCAAGTGCCTGTGTAATTTCGAGTTATTTTTTTTTGTCGAGATTGTGATTTGAACATTTATTTTTCTTCAATTTTTTGAATGCAGTCTATCGTTGCATCAAAGGGTAGTAGTGTTGCTGCATGGCGCATTTTATAGTCTTTAATGGGCTGTAAGCAAGAAAAATCCTCAAATGGAGCTTGAGGAGAAGGACCATTTTGCGTTAGCATTTGATAAATAACTTCACGCAATATTTTAAGATCTTGTGTTGTTTGTCCGATGATATGAGATGCTAAAAGTGAAGCCGATGCTTGCCCTAGCACACATGCGTGTATTTCATGGGCAAAATCCGTAACAATACCATTTTCCACTTTTAAATCTACAGTGATTGTCGAACCACAAAGGTGTGCATGTTTTCTTGATGTTGCATCAGGATTATTAAGACGCCCAATTTTGTCTATATGTGCAGCATATTCAAGTATTTTATCATTATAGATATTATCAATCATGCGCTATTACCTGAAATTTTGAGAGTCGTGATTGTTTAAACTTTTAATTCGCTTATATAGAGATTATACAAAATGAAATAGGTATGGAGCAAATGCTTTGTATAGAGTAAGCTTGGAGTTTTTGAATGCGTAATGTTGTTAAAGAAGACGCGAAGGATTCTTTTTTATCTGAAGAAAAGCGTCCGAGTATTGAAGAGGTGGAAGAAGCGATTCGTACATTACTCTTATGGATAGGGGAAAATCCAAATAGAGAAGGGCTTTTAGATACTCCAAGACGTATAGCCAAGGCATATCGCGAGCTTTTTAGTGGTTATAGTCAATCGGTTAAAGAAATCTTAGGTACAGTTTTTGAAGAGGTTTCAGGATACAATGAAGCCGTAATCGTAAAAAATATACCTTTTTATTCACACTGTGAGCATCATATGATCCCAATTATTGGGAAAGCACATATAGCATATCTTCCTAATGACAAAATTGTTGGCCTTTCAAAAATTGTACGTGTTGTAGATATTTTTTCTCGTCGTTTACAAACACAAGAAGCTATGACAGCGCAAGTGGCTCACGCGTTAAAAACGTATCTGAAGCCTCATGGTGTAGCAGTATTGATTGAGGCTGAGCACATGTGTATGGCTATGAGAGGAATCCAAAAACAGGGCTCTACAACAATTACAAAAAACTTTCATGGTTATTATGAAAAAGATCAAGCTGCACAAGCACATTTTATGATGATGATTCAAAGATCGTAGTAAAGTCCATATTTTTAGTAATCTCTATTAAGTTATAAATTGTCCGGATAAAAATAAATTATGAGAAAGAGAAAATTGGCTTGTACCTTTCTTTATGATTTGTTAAAGGCTAAAAACCAAAATGTTTTTCTTCCCACGTGCGGTCGTGGCGGAATTGGTAGACGCGCAGCGTTGAGGTCGCTGTGGGGCAACCCGTGGAAGTTCGAGTCTTCTCGACCGCACCAGTTAGCAGTGAGTCTCTCTGTAATGAGATGAAGTTATGTAGAGAGAGGGGATTTACGGGCATTATAGAAAAATCTTTTTTGTATGTTATTTGTTGATGTGTTGCTAATAATGTTTCATTTTTTATTACTTTATCTGTGCATTTGAAATGTTATATTTTTATAGGGTGGGGGTGAAGTTGCAGTGAGAAGTATAATGATTTTGAGATATTTAACACTTCTTATTTGTATTTCTTTATTGTCAGCATGTAGTGATTCACGCGCTGTGCTTTGGCATGGAGTGCATGCAACTCCTTCTATGACTGCAGTAGAACGGGAAGTTGAAGGGAACCCGATTTCTCCAAAAGCCATCATTCCAGTGTATGTTGCAACAAGTCGTATGATGCAAAATAATTACGCTCAACCTTATGGTGCAGAGCGATCAAATAAAGTACATTACAATCGCGTTGATGTAGGAATTCCTCAGCAACATATAAAGGGAGTTGTTGAAATAAATGCGTATAAACCTACGCATGATAAGTATTTTGCAGCAGTAGCATTGCAAAAATACGATAATAAAGAACAGTTTAAACAGCAATTAAATGCTGCTTTAGAAAAAAAGCCAAAAGGAAAAAGAGAAATTTTTCTTTTTATCCATGGGTATAATAATAATTTTGCAGATGGTACATTTCGTACAGCACAGTTTACACACGATTATTCTTTAAATGTTGTCGCTGTGCATTATTCTTGGCCTTCTGCCGGATCTGTTCCTCTTTATATTTATGATCGTGACAGTGCTAATTTTGCCCGTGACGGATTGATAGAGCTTTTAACACTTATTAGTGAAACCAATGCTGATCAGATTTCGGTTATTGCGCATTCTATGGGCAATTTTGTTATAATGGAAGCATTTAGAACTTTAGCTTTACAGAAAAAATATAAGCCTATTCGTCGTATTACAAGTTTATTAATGGCGGCACCAGACATTGATGTTGATGTATTTGAGCGCCAACTTAATGATATAAAAAAACTTCCGCAGCCAACAGCTATTTTAGTATCCAGAGCGGATAAAGCTCTCGCGGTTTCAGGACGTCTTACGGGTGGACATCATCGTGTGGGCGATGGCTCAGATATTGAAATGTTGCGTAAAAATGGAATAGCTGTTCTTGATTTCTCTCATGTGGATGGGGGAGCACACAATGTCTTTGCATCTTCGCCAACGTTGATGGCTCTTTCTCGGGAAGGTTCTTTGGCTTCCACAATTATGCAAGGTACAGAATTGTCACCTAGTCAAGCCCTTCTTGCTGACGGTAGTAGTGTGTTGGAGAAAACAACACATCTTATCCTTTATACACCTGTACGTTTTCTCTCTCCACGGATTCCACGTTGATAGTGAAAAGAGAGAAGGGGACATCGAATAATGCATTGGAGGTAATATTTTTTAGCACTTTCTTTAGAATGGCTTTGTAAAATGAAAAATAAATAGCGGGATGAATGTAAAAAACAGTCATTAGGTGAGTTTGTGATGATTGCACGGAAACGCTATGTTAATACGCCTACAGTTGTTGATTATTTATCTCATTCCGCAATTAAGTTGTTAGATATTCATGCTATGCTTGTGAAGGTGAGAAAAGGTGATATGGGGGAAAAACCAAATTTATTGCGTCAAATTGATTCTACAAAAAAACAGTTAGATGAGATAAGCCATGCTCTTATTTTAGAATATCGTAAACGCCAAGAAAATGAGCGTTTTTTAAAACAAATTCTGCTATCCATTTCCGATCAACTTTTTGCACTTAACAATGGTTTTAAGGAAACAGGACGTCTTTTTTTTCAAGAAGTTAGAATACTTCAATCTCAGATGCAATGTTTATATGAGGGAAAGGAGAGGCTGCATTTGTTGAATAGCCAAGAATCTTTTTGTTCTCCATCAAAGATTGATGAAGTCATTAAACAGTTACAGAAAGCACGAGAAAAGCTTATTCTTGAAAGCCCACATCTCTTTGAAAAAAGCACAAAAGCTAAACAATAAAAGTTCTTTTAGTTGAGCAGGTAGATAATTTGAGTTTTACAGCAAAAAACGCTGTTAGATAGAAGGCTATAATCTTATTAAAGAAAAGAACTTTCTTTAATAAATGAGACACATGTATTTTATAATCACACTCTTTATCGCATTAAAGCTTTAAAAGACTTTGGTTATATCTTTGCTAAAGTTAAGGCTGATGCATTAGATGGCTTTATTGAAGAAAATATTTGTGGAAAGAAACTTTACAAAAAACTTTCTGATTCTTTTAATAACGGCTCACTGGATAATTTTGCCAATGTTATGGAGTTGTTAGTATATTCATTAGAAACTTAAACTCTAATATTTTCCTTGGTAGGAATTGGCTGAATTTAAAGCATTAAAAAAGAAATTTGATAAAAATAACACGTTTTTTAAATTCACGCCCAGCTCTATCTTCTCCTGAATTTAAAAAGGATCGGAAAATGAATAAGCTACACGTAATTAAAAAATCATATGGTGCCCCCAGAGAGACTCGAACTCCCGACCCCCTGATTACAAATCAGGTGCTCTACCAACTGAGCTATAAGGGCGTAACCACGTAGGAGTTAGCACAAACTCGCAAAAAGGAAAACAGAAAATTATCAAATTTTGTACATATTAAAAGAAAACTGTATAACAAATAAAAAATAACCAATCTATTTCCTCTTTTACCACTTTTTACAGCAAGGTTGGAATTATCCTTATGTTGATATCTTATAGAATCTTTTATAGGAATTCACCATTTTGCTATCGAATTACGAATCTGAAGACTTTGATTGATGAGCAAGGTATTTTTCTAGCCAGTGAATATTATAATTACCATCAGCAACATCTTGATTATTAATAAGATCGCGAAAAAGAGGTAGTGTAGTTTTTATCCCATCGACGACAAATTCATCTAAAGCACGCCGTAAACGCATCATACATTCTAAACGGGTACGTCCATGAACAATCAGCTTTCCAATCATACTATCATAATAAGGAGGGATACGATAACCTGAATAAGCACCTGAATCAACACGAATCCCTAAACCTCCAGGTGTATGAAAATGTGTAATGGTTCCAGGTGATGGCGTAAAGTTAATAGGATCTTCTGCATTAATACGGCATTCAATGGCATGACCAGAAAAACAGACATCATCTTGTGTCACTGAAAGCTTGCAGCCTGATGCAATATGGATTTGTTCATGGACTAAATCTATACCCGTAATTTCTTCAGTTACAGGATGTTCGACTTGTAAACGCGTATTCATTTCAATAAAATAAAATTCACCATTTTCATAAAGAAATTCAACAGTACCAGCTCCACGATATCCAAGTTGGGCACAGGCATTTGCAACAATACTGCCAATTTTTTTCCGTTCAGATTCGTTAAGTGCAGGTGATGTAGCTTCTTCCCATACTTTTTGATGCCGTCGTTGAAGTGAACAATCGCGTTCTCCTAAATGAATAGCATTTCCCGCACCATCACCTATGACTTGAATTTCAATATGACGGGGTTTTTCTAAATATTTCTCTATGTAAACAGCGTCATCACCAAAAGCAGCTTTCGCTTCTGAACGCGTTGTTTTGAGAGCTATAGAAAATTCTTGTTCAGAATGAACGACTTTCATACCACGTCCACCACCACCGGCAGAAGCTTTGATAATAACTGGATAACCAATTTCACGAGCAGTGCGTAAAGCATCTGATTCTTCAGTGACTGCTCCATCTGAACCGGGAACTACAGGAATACCAAGTTTTTTAGCGGTTTTCTTTGCTTCGATTTTATCGCCCATGATTCGGATATGAGTAGCTGTTGGACCGATGAATGTAATATCATGGGCTTCTAGAACATCTGCAAATTTTGCATTTTCAGAAAGAAAGCCATAACCTGGATGAACAGCATCAGCTCCTGTAATTTCACAAGCAGCAATAATTTGCTGAATACTCAAATAAGAATCGCGAGCAGGAGGAGGTCCAATACAAACGCTTTCGTCAGCAAGACGAACATGCATTGCATCTGCATCAGCGGTAGAGTGAACAGCCACGGTTTTTATGCCAAGTTCTTTACATGCACGCAAAACGCGAAGAGCAATTTCTCCCCGATTAGCAATGAGTATTTTTTGAATCATGGTTGCCCCTCGCTTTATTCAACAATAATAAGTGGTTCACCAAATTCAACAGGTTGGCCATCTTTGACAAGAACAGTGGTTACCGTGCCTGAGCGTGGTGATGAAATTTGATTCATTGTTTTCATGGCTTCAATAATAAGTAATGTCTCCCCTTCAGAAACATTTTGTCCTACTTCTACAAAAGGTTGCGCGCCTGGTGAAGGTGCAAGATAAGCTGTTCCAACCATCGGAGAGGTTATTGTGTTTTTTGATTTATCTTCTTGGATAGATTGTATAGGAGATTCAGTTGTTGGGACTGGAGAAGATGTTACAGAAAAAGTAGGAGTAGAAACAGGAGCATAGATGGCTTGCTCAGAAGAAGTTAAGGTATTTTGACGTGAGACACAAATACGAAGCTCCCCTTGTTCAACTTCAATGTTCGTTAAATTGGTATCATTCAAAATTTCAGCAAGATCACGAATAATTTTCGTATCAATTGCGGTTTTTGCCGAATCCATTTTTTTTGTTGCCATTTTATTTCTAACTCCTTGATCAATGAAGATCGTCATTATCTCATTTTATGACTGCATATCTCTAGATTAGGGATGATATCTTTTGAGGCTTTAAAGATTTTTATTTCCTTTAAATCATTATACTTTGCAATTTAAAACTCGTATCTGCTTTACGCAAAATTGCACTTATAAGCCTGTTATCAAAAAAGAGAAAGCATAAAATTACCTCATTTACAGTATTCTTCCTAAAACTGATCAGGTATTCACCGTGTGTTGTCTATCGCTTGTTTTAGAGTATCTTGTCTGGCTGCGCCAATGAATATTTTATTACCAATAATGTAAGAAGGTGTTCCCGTAATATGAAGTTTAGAGGCAATTTGGATATTTTCTTTAAAAGCGTTTTGTAGAGTGGGATCTTTTATTGCATTACGTAGTTTTTTTTCATCTGCTCCTAATGAAACAGCTACTTTAATAGCTTTAGCTTCATTTGCGCGGCCCTGATACATTAAAAGCGTTTTGTGAAACTGAGGATATTTCTCTGGAAATTGTTTTCGAAATACGTAGGCAACAGTATGGGCTGCCATAGAATCAGAGCTTAAAATTGGTAAATCCTTAATAATAACCTTTAAATCTGGATATTCTTTTATCAAGTCTTCTATATGTGAATAGGAACTTTTACAATATCCACAGTTGTAATCAAAAAAATTGACAAGCACTTTTTTACCATTTTGGTTTCCAAAAACGGCGTCATGAGGAGAATGAAAAATTTCTTTTTCTAATAAATGGATGACAGAAGTTTGTATTTTGTTTTCGTATTCGTTCTGTTTTTCCAGCTTATCTTGAAGAATAAGCTGCATTTCAATCAGAACTTCTGGATGAGTAAGAAGGTACTCTCTGACAATTTGTTGAATATGATGAGAATCATTATATGGTATCATTTTTTCTTTAAGCTTAGATAAAAAGCTAGAATCTTCCAAAAGTTGTGTTTTAAGCTTTTCTAAGCTTAAATGATTTGCTGTTTTTGAGTGTGATGTTGCGTTTGATAAAGAAGGTAAAAAGATTAAAATACTCGACATAACTGGGACTAAAATTTTTGAAAGAGGTGTTATTTTCGAATTTTGAGAGTGATGAGTCATCTGTATACCTTCACATTTCCTAGCGTGTCATTGAGTGAACTATATGAAAAGCGTTATCTATGTGCAATAAAGCATTTAGCTATAGTGTGTATTTAAGAATGAGAAAAAACATCAATTTTTCTCTAAAAAGACTTCATATGATGAACCTTGGCTTGGCAAGGATTATTTTTTGTAAAAGATAAAAAAATTCTCTTTAATTTGTCAAATGTTGTTTTGATGTGTAAGGGTATCAAAAGCTTTTTGTGCGTGTATATTTTAGGAAAAAGTACGTTGATAATACAATGAAGAACACCTGTATTATTTTTTTCCTATTGCTTTATTGAGTACTGAGAAACAAAACTAAATAATGAAAAGTGAAATTATGAAAACCACAACACATTATGAGCTGTTTATCATTGGGGGAGGGATAAACGGGTGTGGATTGGCAAGAGATGCAGCAGGACGCGGATTTAAAGTGGGATTGGCTGAAATGAACGATCTTGCATCTGGGACCTCAAGTGCGTCAACAAAGCTTATTCATGGTGGGCTTCGTTATCTTGAACACTATGAGTTCAAACTTGTTCGTGAAGCATTGAAAGAACGCGAGATCATTTTACGTATGGCTCCACATATTGTGCGTCCTTTGCGTTTTCTTCTTCCCTATCATAAAGAATTGCGTCCTGCTTGGATGTTGCGTTTTGGACTTTTTATTTATGATTATTTAGGGAATTGGAATCAGAAATTGTGGCGCAGTAAAACGATTAATTTTTCAAAAAAATTTTGCTCTACACTGAAGAAAGAATATCAGAGAGGTTTTGAATATTCTGATGCAAGAGTAGACGATGCGCGTTTAGTTATTGGCAATGCTCGTGATGCAGAAAAGTGGGGAGCTGATATAAAAGTACGAACAGAAGTTCTCTCTTTAAAAAAAGAAGGCAATAAATGGCGTATCGTTCTTCAAGACAAGTTAAGTAGTAAAGAATATAGTGTCACAGCTTCTTATGTCGCGAATATGACAGGACCTTGGATTGATCATGTTTTAGCAAACATATTAGACTGTAAAGAACATCCACCAGTACGACTTGTTAGAGGTTCTCATATTTTGGTTCCCAAGCTTTATACTCATGATCGTGCTTATATTTTTCAAAATGGTGATGGGCGTATTATATTTGCTATTCCGTATCAAGAAGAATTTACCTTGCTTGGAACAACAGATTGTAATTATCAAGGAGATCCGGCTGACGTTCATATTACTGATACAGAAATTGATTACATTTGTGCAGCAGCCAGTGAATATTTCATACAACCAGTGTTACCTGAAACAATTGTCTGGTCTTACTCTGGAGTTCGTCCACTCTATGATGATGGAGCTTCAAAAGCACAAGAAATTACGCGCGATTATGTTTTAAAAGAAATGGGAACAGGAACAACACCAAAGATTCTTAATCTTTACGGAGGAAAGATTACAACTTATCGTAAGTTGGCTGAAGATGCGATGAAATTTGTTGAAAAAGCGCTTGGTAAAAAGGGAGCATCATGGACAGCTAAAACAGTACTTCCAGGGGGTGATTTTCCCTATAATCAATTAGATATAATCGAAAATAAGATTGCTCTTTTGATGCCAGATTTAGATGCTTTTACACATCGCAGGCTTGCACGCTCCTATGGTACGGAAGCATTAGTGATATTTGAACATGGTGAGGCAAATAGAGGAAAAGATTTTGGACATGGGCTTTATGAAGTAGAAGTAAAATGGTTGATGGAAAAAGAATGGGCTAAAGCATGTGAAGATGTGTTATGGCGTCGTTCAAAACTTGGTCTCCTATTTAATGAACAAGAGGTTGACATTCTTTCTTCCTATATGCAAAGCAAACAAGAGATTGAACAACGTTTATGATCATTTCATTTTACAAATTTTATCTGCAATATTGTAAAATATTTTCCTTCAAGAGATACTGATGTCAATCATACATATTAAAAAGACAATGATTGTCTATGCCCTAATTTTAGTTTTTTTGCAAGAATCATAAAATGGTAAAATTAGATAAAACATTTAGGATGGAATTTATCTATCTTATAAAGTGAAATCCAAGAATATTACCAAGAATAACTCATTGAGAAAAAATGATTTATAATTAGATTCGTGTGAAATAAGGATTTTTGTTCTTTCTTGAGGAGAAGATAAAAGTACTTTCTGTAGCGTTTATTTGCACAATAAGTTAAAAAAATCTAAAGAAAATTAAATCTATTATGAAAAATTGTACAATGTTTTAGTTTATCGTTTATTATCTTAAACGCTGCGCTAAATCATGTAAGGATAGAGGCTTGATGAGCGTAAGAAGAAATTGTAAATGAGTTTTTTATATTATAGTGAAAAATTTTTTCATGTTTATATACCTGAACGATAATCTATAAGAAATGCCATATTGTGTTTTATCATGATTGATTGTAGTAAATCGTTATATCAATTGAAGATAATGGGCTGTTATTATACTCATGATAGTATAAGGGAATAAAAATTATAGTATAAGGGAATAAAAATTTCCGTAAACTAAAAGTAAGTATTTTTCTATGTATAAAGAGAGAGAGCTATAGGGATATGAGAGTAATACCCTCATGATATTTTACAACCTTCCATCGCCTGTAAAATTTGCAGTAGCACCAATGTTGGATTGGACAGACCGACATTGCAGGTTTTTTTATCGTCTTTTAACGAAAAAAGCACTCCTTTATACGGAAATGATGGTAGCAGATTCTGTCATTCATGGTGTTCGCAAACAATTGTTGGCTTTTAGCGATAAAGAACGCCCAGTTGCATTACAATTAGGGGGGGCAGATCCGAAAAAGTTAGCAGAAGCTGCACGAATTGCTGAAGATTTTGGCTACAACGAAATAAATCTCAATGTCGGTTGCCCATCAAATCGTGTTCAAGCTGGTGTCTTTGGGGCTTGTTTGATGCTACATCCAGACATTGTGGCAAATGCCGTGGAAGCGATGAAACGAGAGGTTACTATACCAGTAACTGTCAAATGTCGGATTGGAGTGGACGAACAAGATGAAGAGTTAGCGTTAGATCTTTTGGCTAATCAGGTTTGGAATGCTGGATGTGATGCGCTCTGGATACATGCACGCAAGGCATGGCTACAAGGATTGAGTCCGAAAGAAAATCGCAATATTCCGCCCCTTAATTATGAAAGGGTTTATAAATTAAAACGTAAATATCCTCATAAATTCATTGGGATAAATGGTGGAATTAAATCGATTGATGAGATCAAAGAACACTTAACTTTCTGTGATGCTGTCATGCTTGGTCGCCAAGTTTATCATGATCCAGCTTTGTTAAAACATATTGATTTTGAACTCTATGATGAGGCGCAAAATAATCTGAGTGAGAGTGATCTTATTGAGGTTATGTGTGATTATGCGGCTCGACATATTGCATCGGGAGGGCGGCTTTCTCATGTGACGCGTCACATGATTGGTTTATTTCATGGGCGGGGTGGGGCACGTCGATGGAGGCAAATATTATCAAATGACGCAACAAAACCAAATGCAGATATATGTATTTTAAAAGAAGCTTTTTATGCTCTCATTTAATAACAGCCTGACAATTAACATATGTTAAAATTGAGATCCTTTGTGTTTTGATTTCTTTATGATCATTTTGATCCCTTCGATTTTATAAGTTTCTGAAAATTTGCAACTTTTGTTATAGAAGGAATGTTAGAATTTATATATTAAACAACATGCTGATTGCTCCTATTTAATAGAGAAATAGGTTAAGAGCATAATGTAAAAATAGTAATAACATATTGATAATATTTTAAATCTTTCATGTTCGTTATTTGATTAGAAAATAGAAATCATTGCTTTCATAATATTTAACGTTTTTTAAGCACTGTTTAAAAAAACAATAAATTATTCATATCCTGTATATATGACGTGATTTTCATAAACATTGTAGATTTTAAAAGGTATCCTTATGACCGCTAGTCCATTTGATGATTTTCGTGCTTTGCTTACAAATTTACCTGTTGCTGATGAGTTTTCTATAATCTTGGCAAAAAAACGGCAAAAAAACTTAACAAAAGAGCAAGGAACATTGGGAAAACTGGGAGATATTGCTGTTT
Source organism: Bartonella sp. MR168JLCBS (assembly GCF_042194175.1). Taxonomy (NCBI): domain Bacteria; kingdom Pseudomonadati; phylum Pseudomonadota; class Alphaproteobacteria; order Hyphomicrobiales; family Bartonellaceae; genus Bartonella; species Bartonella sp. MR168JLCBS. The sequence goes on from NZ_JBHIMP010000004.1 coordinate 49,322, forward strand.
GGTATGCGGGATGGAGGGGCACAGAAAAACCTATCGTAACGCGACCTTTGGTCGCTATTTTTTCTGGAAACCATGGTATAGTAGAAGAAAATGTTACACCATTTCCACAATCGATGACACAAAAGATGGTGCAAAATTTTGCATCTGGTGGAGCTGCTATTAATCAAATTTGTATTGCTTATGATCTTGGATTAAAAATATTTGATTTAGCATTGGAATATCCAACAATGAATATTACGAAGGATGCTGCAATGGATGAGCGGAGTGCAGCTGCTACAATGGCATTTGGAATGGAATCCATTGCGGGTGGGACAGATCTTTTATGTATTGGAGAAATGGGAATTGGAAACACAACAATAGCTTCAGCTTTATGCTTAGCATTGTTTGGAGGAGAAGTGGAAGAATGGACAGAAAATGGTAAGGAATCAGAAGGTGATTTTTATCAGCGTAAAATCGCAGCGGTTAATACAGCTATTTCTTTGCATAAGGATTATTTTAATGATCCTTTTGAGATAATGCGTCGCTTAGGAGGACGTGAAATTGCTGCTATGGTTGGTGCTATTTTAGCAGCAAGAATAGAAAAAATACCCGTGATTTTAGACGGTTTTGTGGCAACAGCAGCTGCTGCGGTCCTTTATAAAATGCATCCAAAAGCTCTTGATCATACCCTTGTTGGACATGTTTCTTCTGAGGCAGCTCATCGTAAACTTTTAAAAAAAATTGGCAAAGAACCACTTCTTGATTTGGGGATGCGTCTTGGTGAAGGGACAGGAGCAGCTATGGCAGCTGGTATTGTCAAAGCTGCTGTTTTAACACATGCACAAACGGTGGTTTTTTAACAAGAAAGTTTGAATGCCTAAAAGATAATGAGACGATATAAAAAACTCTTAAGAGTTTTGTTCATGCGTCTTGTCGTGTAATTTAATATAATTAAGTGGAAGTTCCGTTGTATATTTAATCTGTTCCATTGCGAAAGAAGATGAGACATCACGGATGTCAATTTTAGAAATTAATTTTTTATAAAAAAGATCATAAGCTTCAATATTGGGCACAACAACACGCAATAAATAGTCAATATCTCCGCTCATTCGATAAAATTCTATGACTTCACGGAATTCTTGCACAATTTTTGAAAAACGCTTAAACCATTCATGGCTATGTGTGTTTGTGCGAATAGACACAAAAACAGTGACATGCGCATTTACTTTTTCTGGAGAAAGAACGGCAACACGACGCTGAATGACACCATCTTCTTCAAGTTTTTGAATTCTACGCCAGCAAGGAGTGGTCGAAAGTCCCACTTTTTTAGCAATATCAGCAACAGAAAGTGTCGCATTTTCTTGCAAAAGATGTAAAATTTTTCGGTCAAGACGATCCATATTTTTTCTCAATATTTTAATTTATAAAAATTTACGCACTAAACGACGCAGATATACAATAAGCTCATCGTTAAACCATGGGTTTTTCTGTAACCAAGAAGTATTTCGCCATGATGGATGAGGCAAAGGCATAACATTATAGCCTTGAGGTTGGGGGATGGAAAGAATATTTCTCCAATCACTAACGGTTGCTGAAACAGTTTTATGTTTTAATTCTGTAATATGCCACTTTTGCGCATAACTGCCAATAGCAAGAACAAGCTTTATTTGAGGCATCGCTTGGAATATCTTTTCATGCCATATTTCTCGACATTCACGCCTTGGTGGTAAATCAGCTTTATTGTTGTCATAACCTGGAAAACAAAATCCCATAGGAACAATAGCAAAAAGAGATTTGTTATAAAATTCTTCTTTCGTTACCCCCAGCCAATCACGCAGCCTTTTGCCAGAGTGATCATTAAAAGGGATAGAAGTTTCATGGACACGCAATCCTGGTGCTTGTCCTGCAATTGCAATCGAAGCCGTATCGGATAAATAAACGACGGGATTTGGTTCGTGAGGAAGAGGAGGAAAATAATGTGGTTGTTGGATACAAACACGACAGGAATAGATTTTTTTTTCAAGTTTGATAATCTGTTTACATCGTTTCATTGGTCAATGAAATTAAAAAATATTTTTCTTATTCAGTGCGAGGATTTGTTTTGCGCCATTCTCGCGGTCGTTGAAAACTTGATGCCCATATTCCTTTTTTTTTCTTTCTAGCTTCTTGTTCTTCTTTAGGGTATTCATAATAACTTACAGCCCAACCATTATGTACAAGCGTTGCATTGATATTGCTAACTTGTTTTGTTTTACATGTTGCAAGAACACGACGGTATTGATCTATTTTATGCCAGTGACATGTAACAGTTTGATTGTCTAGTAGTTGTTCTAAATATTTTTTAGCCTCAAGTCCACAAGGGTAGCGTTCCTTCTTTTTTCCACAAAATTGGTGGAGTTCAGGAGCATCAATTCCAACCAGTCGAATCTTAATTGAAGAAATCATGATAGAATCGCCATCAATGATTACTGCATTTCCTTTAACAGAGTTTTGAGAAGAAAATTTTTCTTTTTGAGGCAACGGCTGATTCTGCTTAAAATAAATTGACATAAAAACAAGAATGCTAGCTGCAACAAAAATATTGAAACCAGTGATTTTTTTTAAGCTTCTTAGATTAAAATGAGAATTTTTTTTCATGAAACCAAGAAACTGCTAACATTATTATAACGCACTCTATTTTAGTATTGCTTATAATTCGTCCGAGAAATTTTATTCATATGACGAAACAATGTTTCGTTTTAATGACAAAATTTTCGTTAGATATCACAATAATCAAATATTCATGTAGAATATATGTAAGCAACTTAAATAATAAATCAACTTATTCAAAACCGTACAAAACATACAAATTTTAAAGTAAACTTTTTAAACTTAAGGAAACAAAAAAACGCCCCTCAAAAAATAACTTTGAAGAGCAATATCCCCACATTTCTTTTGGAGTATAACATCTATTTATTTAATTTTTGTTTCTTTAAATTCAACGTGCTTTTTTACAACTGGATCATATTTACGCTTGCTCATTTTATCTGTCATTGTACGGCTGTTTTTCTTTGTTACATAGAAAAAACCGGTATCTGCAGTTGATAAAAGCTTGATCTTAATGGTTGCTGCTTTAGCCATAATGTAAGAACCCTATTTATACTGAAAAAATATTATTTTGCTATCAAAACCTATTTCTGATGTCATCAGATTCTCCAGCAACACTACGGATGTTCTCAAAAAAGTCAAGAGCTGATTAATTTTCTCATAAGTTGGACAAACACCAAAGTGATATATAAACTAAAAAAACAGCCATAGCTATTGAAAAACCGAAAGGATTAAAGATATCCATGGATTTTCCGATAAAGGTCGGCCCGATAAGCATACCAATTCTATAGCAAAAAATAAAAGCAGAATTAGCAGTAGCTAGTTCTTGTCCCTTGAGACGTGCCCCTAGATGTGCAAGGCCGATTGTATAAAGGCTCGCTGATACACCACCAAGAAGGAACAGATCAAGCATCAGAATCCATGGATATTGAATGATCCATGGTACCATGAAAGTTCCCAAAAAACCTAAGATAGCGCAACTTATCAGCGGATAGCGTCGATCTTTGGCATAATCGCTTATATACTCCTAATGCTGATAGGAATTAAGAGGAAAACATTTCCGAGCACAAGGGTTGCCATAAAGTGTGCTGCTTCATTCTCATTATAACCAATGGATAAACTAAAGGGTGTAATAAGAGTTAATGCGCCCATTTGAATAGCACCGTAAACAAGTACTGCCATCATTGCGCTTGGAACGTGAAAAAGATAACGAAAAAATGGTGTATATTGGCTTTTTTGAAATTCTGGACTTAATTTCAAGCGGCAAGAATTGGGATAGCAGCCAATATAATAAGACTATAACCAACAGCAAAAGGAATAAAACCTTGTGTTCCCACTTTTGCTAATAGCATTGGACCTACCGCAAACCCTAATCCTAGGACAATAGCATAAATGGAAAGAACAAAACCACGTCTTTTAGGGGGAGCATAACTGTTGATCCAAAACTCTGATAGGATAAACATAACTGTCATAGTAAAATGTAATATAAACCTTAAAATGAACTAAATCCATATGGATTCAAAAAAATAGAATCCTAAAAAACTTAAAGATCCTATGGCCATCATAAATAATATCGTTTTAGAAATGCCTAAGCATAAGGCGATTCGAGAAGTAAAAATAGCTGCAACAATTGTGGCAAATCCACCAACAGTTCCACTATAGCCGATCATACTATTGGAAATACCTTTCTCTGCCATAAGAAGAGAGAGAGACAAGTTGTGTTCCTATTCCCAATGCTGTTCCAACGGTGCCAATAGTTACAATAGCTACAATAATTGCACGCAAAGAATTGTTTTGAGAGTCAAAAGCTTTTTTTTCATGAGAATGGCTTAAGGTACTTTTGTTGATTTAAACAATAAAAAGATGAGCTGAAATGAAAGGGAGACCAAACTATTCTTTGCAGTTTTTCTCATTCCCTGAGTATAAAAAACTGCAAGATTTTTATGTGGTTATTATAGAGATAACAATAAAATTCATCCTCTTGTATACTAAAAAAAGAAGATTGTACACGTTATATAATATAAATATTATATAAGTCATTTCTTAACTTGAAGTTATTATTTTTTATTATTCATATTCTATTTAATGGAGGACAAGAAGCTTAATTTTTTCTTTTCCCATAAAAGGTATGCTTTTGTTTTTTTAATTTGTTTTTATGGTAGGATGTCGGTGAAAATTTTATTGGACGAGGTTTTGTTAAGAGTTCAAAGCATAAAGCGCCAGCAAAAGGTTGTACCGTTATAAGTTTTACTTCTACAACATCACTGAGCTGATAGCCTTTATGGCTACGCTGTCCTACAAGAACATGTTGTGCTTCATCAAAATGATAATAATCATTTTTAAGTGTAGAAATATGGACAAAACCATCTGTATTGAGTTTATCAAGTGAGATAAAAAGACCTGCTTTTGTCACTCCGGAAATGCGACCTGTAAAAATACGGCCGATTTTATTCGTTAAATAGTGAGCAACAAGCCGATCAATAGTTTCCCTTTCAGCCATCATTGCACGGCGCTCGTATAAAGAAATTTGCGTAGCAATTTCTGCAAGATTTTGTTCTTGTGTATCTGTTAATTGATCATTTCCTAATTTCAGCGTTTTAATGAGTGCTCGATGAATAATAAGATCAGCATAACGACGGATGGGGGATGTAAAATGTGTATAGTTATGTAGGTTTAAACCAAAGTGGCCGATATTTTTTGGATTATACTCAGCTTGAGATTGTGAGCGCAGAATAACTTGGTTGATCAATTCTTTTTGTGGTGTATTCGTCACTTTTGCCAGAATGCTATTAAGGCGCGCTGAGGTAAGTTCGCTTCCGCGGGAGAGTGGTATCCCCAAACTTTGAAGAAAGCTCCGAAGTATTTCTTGCTTAGCAAGAGAAGGTTTTTCATGAATACGATAAATGAGGGGCTGGTGATGTTGTTTTAATGTTTCAGAAGCTGCAATATTGGCTTGTATCATAAACTCTTCAATTAAACGATGAGCTTCTAATTGTGTTTCACTCACAACATCTTTTATGCATCCATTTTGATCAAGAATAATCTTTTTTTCTGCAATTTCTAACTCTAGTGGTTGGCGACGATTTCGCGCAGCTTTAAGGCATGCATAGGCTTCCCATAAGGGTTGCAAAATGCTCTCAAAAAGAGCGGCTGTTTTTTCATTTATATTCCCTTCAATTGCCAATTGTACTTCTTGATAAGAAAGTTTGGCTCTTACACGAATCATAGTACGATGAAAACTATGTTTTCGTTTATTACCGTTTGCATCAAAAATCATACGAACGGCTAAAGCTGGTCTTTCTTTTCCTTCACGCAGAGAACATAAATCATGAGAAAGGCGTTCAGGTAACATTGGCACAACGGTATCGGGAAAATAAACAGAATTTCCGCGTTTCAATGCTTCTTTATCTAATGCGCTTCCTGTTTTGATATAGTAAGAAACATCTGCAATGGCCACAATAATAATCCAACCATCATTATTTGCTGGGTCCTTATCCTTGGTTGCATAAACTGCATCATCATGGTCTTTTGCATCTGGTGGATCAATTGTAATAAATGGTAATTGTCGCCAATCTTCACGATTATCCATATTGGCAGCTTTGATATGTTTGACTTGCTCAAGAACACTTTCAGGAAAAATATAAGGAATTCCTTTCGAAAGAAGCGCTATCATTGAGAGTGTTTTTTCACTCTTAATATGCCCTAAAACATTCTTTATTTTTGCGCTCTTTAATCCGTAACCAGTATTTTTTTTAATTTCGACTTCAACGAGATCACCAATTTCAATCTTCATTTCTGGAGACATTTCAACAATGAGTTCACTGGTTTTGCGGTCTATAGGATCAAGGCGCCATTGATTATTTTCAAATTTTCGTACAACAGCAAATGCGCTTTTGGGAGATACATCAATTTTACGAATAATTCGTCCCATATAAGGGGGGCTTGAGCTTTCAGAATTTTTATTTCGAAAAACTTTTACAAGAATATGATCTCCAACACCAATGCTACTTCCTTTTATGTGATGAAAAGAGTGTATTTCAATATTGGGCTTTGGAGAATCTTCCCATTCAAGAGGTTGTGCAATAAAACTCCCATCTTTATCACGTCCGCTAATTTTTACTAAAGTAACAGGAGGTAATTTTCCTTTGTTTATTGCTCTTTTGCGTTGTTTAGAGATAGGATTTTGATCCTTTAACTCACGTAATATATCTCTAAGCCAAATACGGGAATCGCCTTTTAAGTTAAAAGCTTTGGCGATTTCTCGTTTACTTGAGTGGTTAGGATTCTCATTTATAAAGAAAAGGATTTCTTCCTTATCGGGAAAATTTTTCCCCTTGAATGAAGAGAGATATTTTATGTTTTTTTCACCTTTAGCCAAAATTTATGTCTCTTTTATTTTTGCTTTTGTTTTAGAAGAAGCTCTTTTTGAAGTTGTTTTTTTACTCGATGCTTTAGCCGATATAAGTTCTAATGCCTCTGGCAGTGTTACACTAATGGGATCTTTATCTTTTGGCAATGTTGCATTAATTTTACCCCAATTAACATAAGGACCATAACGCCCGTTGCGCACGGTAATGGTTCCTCCTTCGGGATGCTCTCCTAATGTTGCCAATGCTGCAGGTGTTGTTCTGCTTTGCTTGGTTTTGTTTTCTTGTTGCTCTGCCAATACTGTAACAGCGCGATTGATACCAATATCAAAAACTTCATCTGTATGAAGAAGGCGCGCAGATTTTCCGTTATGGCTAAGATAGGGACCATATCGTCCAATCGTAGCTGTGATTGTTTTTCCAGTTTCAGGATGAATGCCAATTTCACGGGGAAGGGATAGTAAGGCCAAGGCTTTATCAAGGGTTACGTTTTCTGCCTGCCATTCTTTTGGTAGTCCTGCACGCTTAACTTCTTTGCTTTCACCAAGTTGAATATAGGGACCAAACCGACCATTACGAAGAGAGATATCTTTTCCTGTTTCAGGGTCAATACCAAGGATAACAGGTTCATCATTGCGCACAGCTTCATTCTCTTCTCCAGTATCTGTACCGAGTTGGCGTGTGTACTTACATTCGGGATAATTAGAACAGCCAACAAAAGCACCATAACGACCGAGTTTTAATGATAATTGACCATTTTTACAAAGAGGACAGGAACGCACATCACTTCCATCTTCACGTTTAGGAAAGGCGAGAGGTGCTAATGTTACATTTAAAACATCAAGAACATTGGTTATACGGAGTTCTTGGATATTGCTAATAGATGCATTAAATCCATCCCAAAAATCTCGCAATACGTCTTTCCAAGAAAGTTTTCCATCAGAGATAAGATCCAGCTTTTCTTCAAGATCTGCTGTGAAACCATATTCTACATAGCGATTAAAAAAATTTTCAAGAAAGGCTGTAACAATACGTCCCTTAGCATCGGGAATAAGCTTTCGTTTATCAATTACAATATATCCACGGTCACACAATGTCGCCAATGTGGAGGCATAAGTTGAAGGACGACCAATTCCTAACTCCTCAAGCTTTTTAATTAATGAAGCTTCAGAATAACGAGAAGGGGGCTCTGTGGTATGCTGTGCAGATTCAACTTTTTCTTTTGTAAGTGCTTCACCAGTGTTTATTTGTGGTAAACGTGTTGTTTCATTTTCTTCATTATTTTCTTCGTCTCGTTGATCGGTGTAGACGGAAATAAAGCCATCAAAGCGAATAACAGATCCTGTTGCTCGTAGATTTGCACGGTTTTCTCCTTGCTGTGCTTCAATTTCAACAGTTGTGCGTTCAATTTCAGCAGAACGCATTTGGCTGGCAATAGCACGCTTCCATATCAGCTCATAGAGCTTTGCTTGATCGCTATCAAGAAAATTACGGACTTGACTAGGATTGCGTTGAAAATCTGTTGGACGGATCGCTTCGTGTGCTTCCTGTGCATTTTTTGCCTTTGTTGAATAAAAACGTGGTTTTTCAGGAATATAGTCTTTACCGAAAGTTTCATGAATAACTTTTCGTGCTGAATCTATAGCCTCTGGTGCTATTTGCACACCATCGGTACGCATATAAGTAATAAGCCCTGCCGTTTCACCATTAATTTCAATGCCTTCATAAAGCTTTTGGGCAATTTGCATAGTGCGAGAAGCTGAAAATCCTAATTTTGAAGAAGCTGCTTGTTGTAGTGTGGAGGTTGTAAATGGAGGAAGAGGATTTCTCTTTGTAGGTTTTGCTTCAACACTGAGTGTATGATATTGGGCTTTCTCCAACATAAAGCGAATTTGGTCTGCTTGTTCTTGAGATTGAATATCAAGCTTGCCTATTTTTCTTTGATTAAACATTGTCAATCTTGCTTGGAAACTATCATTTCGGATGGTTTTTAACTGTGTTGTAACGGACCAATAATCTTCTTTGATAAAATGTTCTATTTCTGATTCACGATCACAAATAATACGCAAAGCAACCGATTGAACGCGTCCTGCTGAACGTGCACCAGGGAGTTTTCGCCATAAAACAGGTGAAAGTGTAAAACCAACGAGATAATCAAGTGCGCGACGTGCAAGATAAGCATCTACAAGTGATGTATCAATATCACGTGGATTGTTCATAGCATCAAGCACAGACTTTTTTGTGATGGCATTGAAGACAACTCTTTTAATAGGTTTATCTTTTAAAACTTTTTTTTGACGAAGAACATCCAGAATATGCCATGAAATAGCTTCCCCTTCACGATCAGGGTCTGTTGCTAATATAAGGCTATCGGCTTCTTTAACGGCTTTTGCTATTTCATTTAAACGTTTAGCGGCAGAAGAATCTATATCCCATTTCATAGAAAAATCTTGATCCGGTAAAACAGAACCATCTTTTGCAGGTAAATCACGAACATGTCCAAATGATGCGACAACTTTGTATTGAGACCCAAGATATTTATTAATTGTTTTTGCTTTTGCTGGAGATTCAACGATAACGATATTCATAATTTTACCCAAATATTGAAATAAAAAACTTTTTTATAAACGCCTTTTACGCGAATAGCTAATGACAATTGCTTAAGAGCACATAAAAAAATATTAGCCATATAAAAAACATGAATATTGTACAACTTATGATTGTTATTATTAGAATACACCCTATATAGAATTACACGATTTATTTTCCACTGTTATTACAAAAACATACGACGAAATACTAAGATAACGTCTATTGAGAGGTAGGAGGGGAAATGCTCAAGGATAGAGGATTATGTTTATAAATCATTTAAAAGTTATCCAATATATTACAGACATGTCTAAGCAAATGAATCAGATGGCGCGTCAGGCGCATAGTCCGCTTTTAGCATTGCTTTTGGATATGGTTGCCAAAGAAGGGCAAAGCATTATTAATAGTGCTGAGGCTCTTGGGGAAGATCAAGATTCGACAATGACACACAACCACCAGAGTGTCGAATAAGCTTTCCAGCAAGCTCGAGTTCTACCAACAAGAGGTAGAGAGTTGGAAGTGAAACACCTGTGTGGGTGCTGAGAGTGTCTAAATCGATTGGCGTTGTTGAAAGAGCGGAGAGAACTGCTGCACGTGCTGCATCATCACCTGCTAAAGAGGGACCGCTGTTTTTTTCATCTGCTAAATTGAAATTCTCCTTTTCAAGTTGTAAAGAGGATGGTTCCTCAAAAAAATTGAGTTGCGAATTTGGAAGCGGTGAAATTAATGGCGTAAGTGTTTCTATGATGTCAGAAGGATGTGTGGTGAGTAGAGCACCGTCCTTGATAAGATTGTTTGTACCAACAGATCTTGGATCAAGTGGTGAGCCGGGAATGGCAAAAATTAACCGCCCCATTTCAGCTGCTTGACGTGCGGTAATTAAGGACCCTGAGCGCAGGGCTGCCTCTACAACCAAGAGACCAAGTGATAGAGCTGCAATAATACGGTTTCTTCTTGGAAAGTCGATAGCACGCGGCTTCCAAGAAATGGGCATTTCGCTGATGATGGCTCCACCATTGGCGATAATATCTTCATGCAACTTTTTATTTTCAGGAGGATAGATATGATCAATTCCCCCAGCCATAACTGCAACAGTTCCTGTTTTTAAACTTGCTTGATGCGCAACGCTATCAATTCCACGAGCGAGCCCAGAAATTGTTACAAAGTCTGCTTCTCCGAGAAAACGCGCAAATTGAGCCGTAAGCTTTTTTCCCGCAGCTGAAGCATTTCGAGAACCTATAATTCCAATAGAAGTTTTTTGAAAAATTGAAACATTACCTTTGATAGCAATAAGCGGCGGAGGGGCTTCTGTAACCTTAAGAAAAGCTGGATAATCTGGTTCTCCCATACCGATAAACCGAACACCTAATCTTTTCGCTTTTTGTATTTCTTTTTCTGCATCTTCTAAGCTTGCTATTTTAATAGATACAGAACCACCGCCTTTTCTACTAAGCTCTGGCAGCGCTTCCAGAGCATTTTCTGCTGTTTTATAATGATCAATGAGATTGCGAAAACTCACTGCTCCAATATTTTCACTACGCAACAACCGTAACCAATTTAGACGTTGACGATCAGTGAGCAGGATTCCTTTATTTATCCCCGTTTTGAGTCCCAATCTTACTTTCTTCCCCAATTAATAATCTACCGATATTTGCGTAATGCTTTATATACACAAATATGCTCATCACAATCAGCATAAAATAGAAATAAGGATCGGAAAAGTAAAAAACAAATATCGCAGTTATAACAACAGAAACGAGTGCGGATAATGAAGAATAGCGTGTGAGGAGAAAAATCGTTATCCATACAATAATAAAAATAATTGCTGCAGGCCAATAGATTCCTAAGCAGATCCCTAGATAGGTAGCAACACCTTTGCCGCCTTTAAATTTAAGCCATATGGGGAAAAGATGCCCTAAGAAAACAAAAAAACCTGCTAGAGAAACAAGGATACTATTGTCTAGCGGATCACTAAAAAACTTTATAACGAAAACAACGATAGTTCCTTTCAACATATCACAAAGAAGTGTTAGAGCAGCAAGTTTTTTATTTCCTGTTCGTAAAACATTTGTAGCTCCAATATTGCCGGAACCAATTGTTCTCACATCGCCAAGTTTGGCTAATCTCGTAAAAAGAAGACCAAATGGAATCGAGCCAATGATATAAGATATGAGGAAAATAAACCATGGAGTGGACTGAAAAAATATTTCTGCTTCATTCATTAAAAATCTCATTAAGTTTGTTGATCAAGTTTAAAAACGGTTTTCCCTTTCACAATGGTCTGGAGCACGCGTCCTTGAAAACGTGCATTCTCAAAAGGGGTATTTTTTGAACGTGAATAGAGCTTCTCTTTCGAAACAACCCATGGTTCTTCAAGATCAACCACAATAAGGTCTGCATGAGCACCTTTCTTCAGTGTTCCTGCATTGAGTCCAAAGAGCTTTGCAGGCGCCGTTGACAAAAGTTCAGTTATCCGTAGAAGAGATAGGCTCTCATCATGATAAAGGCGTAAGGCTGCACTCAATAAAGTCTCCATACCAATAGCGCCAACTGCTGCGTCATTAAATGGTAAATGTTTTGTATCTTTACTTTGAGGATCATGAGAAGAGACAATAACATCTATAGTCCCATCCTTTATTGCTTCAATCATTGCTATACGGTCTTCTTCTGTACGCAATGGGGGCATTAAGCGAAAAGAGGTGCGATATTCGCCAATGTCATTTTCATTGAAAGATAAATGATTAATAGATACACCCGCTGAAATTTTCTCACTGCGTTTTTTACCTAAACGAAGTGCATCAGCAGAGAGTGCTGTTGATATTTGAGCGGCATGATAGCGTGTTTGCGTTAATACTGCTAATCGCAGATCCCTTTCAAGTGGGATAACTTCTGCTTCGCGGGGGATGCCAGAAAGACCAAGCCAACTGGCGAGCAGCCCTTCATTCATCACACCTTGTCCTGTAAGATCTTTATCTTGCGTTTCATGCATCAATGGAACATCAAAATCACGCGCATAAGTCATTGCACGTCGCATAACAGATGAACTTTGAAGCGTTTTTTTTCCTTCATAAAAGGCAACAGCTCCTGCATCTTTTAGTAAGCCGAATTCCGCTATTTGCTGTCCGTTGAAACCTTGTGTGATCGCAGCAACGGGATAAATATTGACCGATGACTTTTCTTGTACTGTATGCCTAATAAATTCAACAAGTGCCACATTATCAATGACTGGACGCGTATCTGGCATCATGAGGAAAGAAGTAATACCACCTGCGGCGGCGGATTGACTTGTTGATGCGATTGTTTCACAGTGTTCATTCCCTAATTCTCCAACAAAAACGCGCGCATCAACAAGGCCAGGGAGAATTGCTTTGTTTTGTGCGTTAACAATTTCTGCTTCTTCTGGGAAACCCTGATTCAGAGCATCTTTTCCAGCGGCTATAATCCGTCCATTTTCAACAATAACTGTACCAATTTCATCGACTGCGCGTGAAGGATCAATAATACGAGCATTTTGAAAAACAATTGGTTTTATCATTTTTTTTCTCCACTGATCTTTGCGCGTGAATCTAATAAAGCCTCCATGACCGCCATACGCACTGCAATTCCCATTTCTACTTGTGTATGAATCATACTTTGTGATCCATCTGCTATGTCAGATGCAATCTCTACACCACGGTTTATTGGGCCAGGATGCAGAATAATGGAATCATTTTTGGCATAGGCTAAATTTTCTTTATGTAAGCCAAAATAATGGAAATATTCATGCGTAGAGGGAATAAAAGAACCTGTCATCCGTTCATGCTGTAAGCGTAACATCATGATAACGTCAGCATTTTTAAGACCTTCTTTCATTGTGTTAAAAACCTCAACACTCATATGAGTGATTTCTGCGGGTAAGAGTGTTGAGGGAGCAACAACACGAACACGAGCACCCAAAGCATTGAGACTCAGGATATTGGAACGGGCAACACGTGAGTGTAAGATATCTCCACAAATCGCAACAGTTAATCCTTCAATACGACCTTTTGCTCTTTTAATGGTTAGAGCATCTAATAAAGCCTGTGTTGGATGTTCATGAGCACCATCACCTGCATTAATGACACAACAATCAACTTTTTGCGCTAATAAAGCTGCCGCTCCTGCACTGTTATGGCGAAAAACCAGTATATCCGGCTTCATCGCATTGAGAGTTGCAGCTGTATCAAGTAATGTTTCTCCTTTTTTTACAGATGAGTTGCCGATCGCAAGACTCATCACGTGTGCACCTAGCCTTTTACCCGCTAATTCAAAAGAAGATTGTGTTCGCGTAGAGGCTTCAAAAAAGAGATTAATTTGAGTCCGTCCATGCAAAGTAGATTTTATTTTATCAATTTTGTTAGAAAGGATAACATTTGCTTCTGCACGATCAAGCAATGTATTAAGATCTTGTACACTTAGATCTTTAATAGCTAAAAGATGTTGATGAGGGAAAAGTGGAAAAAAATTATCTTGAATCATAGCATTCTTCTTTATCTCTCTCTAAACAGGTTAAACAAGCATTTGTTTGAATATGATAAATGTTTCTTAACTCTAAAAAGACAAATAGTCTATGATATGAATGGTTTGAATGTAGGAATATACCTATGAGTGCTGTATCTGCGCAAAATAATCGTCGAAAAAATACATTTCTTAGCGATACGCTTATGTTTCGTATTGCCTCTACTTTGCCTAAGTTTTTGTTAGCAAGTTTTGAAGAAATAGGAGATTTTGCAGCGAGTCGAGAAGCATGGAAACTCTCTTGCTTGGCAAATCATTATAAGCCTTTATTGTGTTATAATGATGAATGGGGGCAACCGACGGAAAAATTAGAGATCCATTCTTCCTATCAAGCTCTTCAACAATATTCTAGACAAGCTGGTTTGGTTACCTCACTTTGGGAAAATACGAGCTCAGAAAATGGAGTACGCTATCAAGCGCGTGCGATTCGTTTAGCTTTATCTGCTGGTTTAGAAACAGGACATTTGAATGAAGTTATCATAACGAGTGCAGCTATTGCTGTGTTAATTAGTGATATTGAGCTCTTCAAAAAATGGCAAAATGTACTTTTATCACGCCAATATGATTCCTCATCAAAGCCTATTCATCATAAAAAGGCTGCTTCTCTAACTTGTGCATTTGATGATATTGAAAAATACGCTTTTAATTTTCCAAGTGTTAAGAAGATTTCTTTCGATGAAAGTATGGAACGTGATCTATATCGTTTAAATGTTGTAAAAACCAATGTTATTAATCCTACCGCTGACGGATATCTTGTTAGTGCAGATTTAAATGGTCATTTAAGTTGTTTTTTTATTCCACGCATACAAGAAAATGGCGCATTAAATGGATTTATATCGATTCGTCATTTAATTCAGCGTTCTGGAGAACTTTTAACACCAGAGGGGGTTGTTGATTTCCAAGGCAGTTATGGTTGGCTTTTGGGAAATGCTGGAGAAGGGCTTAAAGTTATTAAAGATATCGAGACGATGATGCGTTTCGATCAATCAGTAATATCGGCAGGTGTTTTGCGAGCGGCTCTTCAATTTGGCATAGATTTTTTCCGGAAAAAAATGCCCAATCAACCTTTACCACCACTGACAGAACGTATTTTTGCAGATATTGCATTAGATATAGCTGCTTCACAAGCATTGGTTTTGCGTTTAGCGAGAGCATTTGACAATGCAGCAAATGACCGTTCTGAAGCAGCTTTTGCCCGCATTATGACACCTATTATTGCTTATCACGTAAGTCAATTGGTTGTGCCTATTATTGGCGAAATTATTGCACAACTTGGTATTGAAAGTTTTATAGAGAATAATCCATTATCGCAAATGTTGCATAATGGGCCTGCACGAATTGTGAGAAATAGTTCTGCTAATCAATTGGTAAAGGATGCCATTCTTATTGCTGAAAAAGCACCAGGACTGTTTCAGAAATTGTTAGAAAAAATTGCTCTTGATATTGGACCAGCGGGACCACGAGCAATTGAAATTATTAAGTCAGCAGGTGATATGGCATCAGCAAATGAAGGTGCAGGAAGGTTTTTTGTTGAACAGGTAGCCTATGCAGCAGCAGCAGCAGCATTACGTTCTACAGACATAGAACATGTTGCAAATGCCTATATGGAAAGCCGTCTTGGGGGACAGTGGAGATCTTCCTACGGGATGCTCATTGCACGATATAATGCAGGGCATTTGCTCAATGTCCTCTATCCTTCCATATGATGAAAGTTTTGAATTCTATTGAGAGCACCTTGCAATATAAAAGCAGCGGCTGCCGAATCAATTCGGCTTGCTCTTTTAGCGCGCGATACATTCATTTCTAGAAGAGAACGCTCTGCAGCAATTGTTGACAAACGTTCGTCCCAAAAAACAAATGGAATTTTTGTATAAGCTTTCATATTGCTCACAAAAGCTCTGGTTGCTTGAACACGAGAACCGCTGCTCCCATTCATGTTAAGGGGTAAGCCGATGATAATAACGCCTACATTTTCACGGTCAAAAGTTTTAATAAGTGTGTAAGCATCTTCTGTAAATTTTTTTCGCTGTAGTACAGGACGCGGATTTGAGACAGTCAGCCCCATATCAGAAATCGCAATTCCGATAGTTTTTGTCCCTAAATCTAAGCCTGCTATTGTTTGTCCAGGCAAAAGATGTGTCATAACTTCGTTTATATTAATAACGGTCATAAGGGTATAATGCGTTTTTTAATGTTTCAGATCTAATGGTTATATTCTTCATTCATGTTATCTAATATTCTTGCGCTTGCAAGCTCAGCCTTGTATAGCCAGAATAAAGATTAATAAAAACAGAAAGGCGTAAATAGTATGTCTGTTGATCAAGAGACCGTCAAGCGGGTCGCACATTTAGCGCGGATTGCTATCCACGATGATGAGATAGAACCTGTGACAAAAAAATTCAATGCTATTTTAGGTTTTGTAGAGCAATTGAATGAAGTTGATGTCAGTGGAGTTGAGCCATTAACATCTGTGATGCCGATGACTCTACGAATGCGTGAAGATAGTGTTACAGATGGCGATAAAGCAGCAGATATTGTAGCCAATGCCCCTGTTACAGAAGAAAATTTTTTTCTTGTCTCAAAAATTGTTGAGTAACTTTTTATATTTTTGAAATTTGAGAACCAATATGACCGATTTAACAACCCTCACAATTGCGCAAGCTCGTGATTCTCTAACAAAGAAAAATCTCAAAGCAACAGAATTAACGGAAGCTTATTTACAAGCAATAGAATCAGCTAATCCAATTTTGAATGCTTATGTAACAATAACAGCAGAACAGGCAATGAAAATGGCTGCTGAATCAGATAGTCGCTTAGCGAGAGGGCAGGGAGGGCTTTTAGAAGGAATTCCTTTGGGGATTAAAGATCTTTTTGCAACCTATGGTGTTCATACTCAAGCCTGTTCACATATCCTTGATGGTTTTAAACCGCATTATGAATCAACTGTCACGGCTAATTTATGGCAAGACGGTGCTGTAATGTTAGGAAAACTTAATATGGATGAGTTTGCTATGGGCTCATCCAATGAAACATCATATTATGGTCCCGTTATTAATCCGTGGAGAAAAAAAGACTCGAATGAAAAACTCGTACCCGGTGGTTCTTCGGGAGGATCTGCTGCCGCTGTTGCTGCACAAATTTGTGCCGGTGCAACTGCAACCGATACAGGTGGCTCAATACGTCAACCAGCAGCTTTTACTGGAACTGTAGGAATAAAGCCAACTTATGGACGTTGTTCACGGTGGGGCGTTGTTGCATTTGCTTCATCCCTTGATCAAGCTGGACCTGTTGCTAGAGATGTTCGTGATTGTGCTATCTTACTAAGATCAATGGCCTCTTTTGATGAAAAAGATTCTACTTCCGTGAATTTACCAGTTCCTGATTATGAAAGTTATCTTGGTCAATCAATTAAAGGAATGAAAATTGGTATCCCAAAAGAATATCATATGGATGGAATGTCTCCAGAAATTATTGAGCTTTGGAAAAAAGGCATAAGTTGGTTAAAGGAAGCAGGAACTGAGATTAAGAACATTTCTTTGCCCCATACAAAATATGCTCTACCTTCTTATTATATTATAGCTCCTGCAGAAGCCTCTTCTAATTTAGCACGTTATGATGGTGTGCGTTTTGGTCTACGCGTGCCTGGAAAAGACATCATTGAGATGTATGAAAACACGCGCTCTGTTGGTTTTGGTGATGAAGTCAAGCGACGTATTTTGGTTGGGACTTATGTTCTTTCATCTGGTTATTATGATGCCTGTTATCTAAGAGCTCAAAAAGTAAGAACACTCGTAAAACGTGATTTTGATCAATGTTTTGCTTCAGGCATTGATGCTATTCTAACACCAGCAACACTAACACCTGCCTTTGGTATTGCTGATGAAAAAATAAAAAATGATGCTGTAGCAATGTATCTTAATGACATTTTTACGGTACCCGTTAATATGGCTGGTTTACCAGGAATTTCTGTTCCTGCAGGTCTGTCATCAAATGGTTTGCCTCTAGGATTGCAATTGATTGGTAAACCTTTTGCTGAGGAAGTCATTTTTCAGATAGCGCACATTATTGAAAAAGAAGCAGGGATATTCAGTGCAGAAAAATGGTGGATGTAATAATCAAACTTCGTAAAGGAGCATTTCTCATTGAGGATGAGAAATGCTTTTTTAAAAGGTGGAGTGATGAACTCTATTTCCTCAATTCGTAGTCTTTATCCACCAAGATAGGCTTCTTTAACACGCGAATCAGAGAGCATAGTTTTACCTTCACCGTGAAATAAAATATGCCCTACCTCTAAAATATAAGCATAGTCAGCTATAGAAAGCGCAGCAAATGCATTTTGTTCAATAAGAAGAACAGTTTTTCCCATCTCATTAATTTTTCTAATAATCGAAAAAATTTCTCGAACGAGAAGCGGTGCCAACCCCAACGATGGTTCATCTAATATGACCATATCAGGATTGCTCATGAGTGCACGACCCACAGCAACCATCTGTTGTTCACCACCTGACATTGTTCCTCCTAACTGTTTTGCTCTTTCACGTAGACGCGGAAAAAGATCAAATATCCATTCAATATCACGGGAAATTCCCTGCTTATCGTGACGAATATAAGCGCCTAGATGAAGATTCTCTAAAACAGTGAGATGGGGCATGATACGGCGTCCTTCAGGACTTAGAGCAATACCTAATCGCAAAATCTCTTCTGGTGATTTTTTAATAATAGATTTGCCATTATAGGTAATTTTTCCATAAACAGAGCGATTAAGTCCTGTAATAGAACGTACAATACTGCTTTTTCCTGCACCATTGGCTCCAATTAAAGTGACAATACTTCCCTTTTTTATGGACATAGAAAGATTTTGGACAGCTTTAATGGCGCCATAATGAACGTAAAGATTTTTTATTTTAAGAATATCCATAAACATCTCCGCCAAGATAAGCTTCAATAACTTTAGGGTTATTACGAATTTCATCTGGTGTACCATTGGCAATGCAACAGCCATATTCCATAACCAAAATATGTTGGCAAAGCCCCATAACCACTTTCATATCGTGCTCAATAAGAAGAATTGTAAGATCAAAGTCTTTTTGCACTTTTGCTATGAATTTTCTAAGATCCTCACTTTCTTGTGGATTCATGCCAGCAACAGGTTCATCAAGAAGAAGCAATTTGGGCTTTGTGGCTAACGCGCGTGCAATTTCTAGACGTCGTTGCACACCATAAGGTAAAGCTGTTGCCGATTGATTGGCAAGGTGATCAAGTTGTAGCTGTTCAAGGAGCTCCAAGGAATTTTTATAAACTTCCTTCTTTTCTTTCATTGCTTTTGAAAAAAATAGAGCTGAAGAAAACCAAGGATATTTTTGTCGAACATGCGCTCCTACCATAACATTCTGCAAAACCGTTAACCCTGAGAAAAGACGAATATTTTGAAATGTTCTGGCAATATGGCGTCTACAGATAATATAAGGAGGCGCTCCAGAAATTTTTTGCTCATCAAAAAGAATGACGCCGCTTGTAGGAGCATAAAATCCAGAAATCATATTGAAAACTGTTGTTTTTCCAGCGCCATTGGGACCAATTAATCCAGTAATACTTCCTCGTTTAATTGCCATATTAATATTATTTACAGCAACTAATCCGCCAAAACGCATTACAATATTATTGAGTGAAAGGATGGTGTCGTTCATAGCTTTCCCTCAGTATTAGAAAGCTTTTTGCGTGTCAAAAAGCTATAAATTCCATTCCATGAGAATTCTCGTTGTCCCATCAACCCTTTTCTCCAAAACAAGATAATTACCAGCAATAAAAGAGAAAAAACAACCATGCGAAGTCCTGGTGTTTCTGGGATATGTATAAAACCTAAGTCAAATGGACTTTCAATAATACGAAGCCATTCAAGCATAACTGTAATAATAATGCTGCCAATAATGCTTCCTGTAATTGAGCCGAGACCACCAGCAACTACAATCATCAAAATATTAAAAGTTAGAAGAAAATTAAACATTTTGGGATCAATAGTTGAAATAAGAGCAGCCATTAATGCTCCACCTATACCTGCAAAAAACGCTCCAACAGTAAAAGAAAAACTACGGTAGAAAAAAGCGTTAATTCCCATAGTTTTCGCAGCAATTTCATCATCACGAATGGCACGTAATACGTTACCAGTATTGCTTTGCAGTAAAAGGACAATAAAGAGAACAGTAAATGCTAACCAACCATAGTTCCACCATAATGTTGCATTTTGAGGTATTCCCTTGATACCTAAAGAGCCATTTGTAAGCGATGTTGCGTTCGTAATGACAATGCGAATAATTTCTGCAAAACCCAATGTTGCAATTCCAAGATAATCACCACCAAGACGTAATATTGGCAAAGCAATCAATAAACCTACAACTGCAGCACATATACCACTTATAACAACAGCGACAAAAAAAGGTAATTGCAGATGATACAATGGTTCAGCGATAGGCTCCAGAATCCACATCATTTCTTTTTGTTCAGGGGAAAGAAGTAAAATTGCGCAAACATAAGCACCAATAGCCATAAATCCAGCATGTCCAAGAGAAAACATACCTGTGAAACCGTAAATCAAATTAAGCGAAATTGCTAATATCGCATTAATAGCAATCAGATTTATGATACGAAGCGTATAGTCATTAAAATGGCTATCAGCATAAAATAAAAAACCTATGAGAACTAAAACACTTATACAAGATAAAACAGTTGTCACTGACTTTGCCATTAGATTTTCTCCTGACTTTTTTTACCCATTAATCCTGTGGGCAATATCAATAAAATCAGAATCAATAAAATGAAAGCGAAGGCATCTCGATATCCAGATAGCGCGGGGAAAAATGCGATAATCATAATTTCAATAAACCCTAATAACAATCCTCCCAACATTGCTCCTGGTATCGAACCAATACCTCCGATAACAGCAGCGATAAATGCTTTGAGACCAGGAAGAACGCCCATATAAGGCTGAATTTGAGGATAACGTAAAGACCACATAATACCTGCTATAGCGGCAAGAGCTGAGCCTATTCCAAATGTAAATGCAATAACTTTATTGACAGACACACCCATCAAACGCGTCGTTTCAATATCATGGGAGATTGCACGCATAGCAAGACCCGGTTTTGTTTTATGGATAATCCATAACAGTAAAACAATAAGAATCAATGACACAACGGGAACGATCAGAGACATGGGAGCAATTCTAATGATACCATCTGCTCCTGATCCTAAATGCCATAAAAATGGTGTTACAAGAAAATCTGGTTGTTTTACACCTTTCGGAACACCACTAAAGAGTACAGTAGAAAGATTTTCAATAAAAAAAGAAACACCAATTGCACCGATAAGCGCCGAGATACGCGGAGCATGGCGTAGAGGTTTATAGGCAAGTTGATCAACAATAATACCCACTGCACTTGTAATAAAAATGGAAAAACAAAGAGCTAAAACCCAAATCGGGGTAAAATCTTGTGGAGAAATTTTAAAATAATAAACAAAACCTAACGCAAGGATTAAAAAAACAGCAATCCAGTAAATTGAAGGGCGCCTTTTAAACCCTATAAAGACCGAATAATAAATAAGAGCCGCGAGAAACAAAAGAAGAAGTGCTGCCCAAGCAGGCATAAAGCTAATTGTGGAAAAGAAAACAAAATATGCTCCCAGCATAAAGATATCACCGTGAGCAAAATTAATGAGTCTCAGTATACCGTAGACCATGGTGTAACCAATAGCGATAAGCCCATAAAGAGATCCCAATGCCAGTGCATTAAAAAAATACTGGATGAACATTTCAGTGCTCATCTCTCATCCTTCCACATTTGTTAATTTACATAGGATAACAAGAAATTTCTAAGTTTTTGGTTGAGAAAAAGATCCTCAACCAATTCTTGCATTTTAATAAGTAAAACTTTTTAATTAAAAAGCAGGTTTAACCTCTTCTAAATAAACACGTTTTCCATCCTGTATTTTAATGATACCAATAGGAATCTTAGGGTTATGATTTTCATCCATTGACATATCACCGAAGGGGGTTTGAAAATCTTTTAATTTGCTAAGAGCGATAGTAATTTTTTCACGATCAGCGCTACCAGCATTTTCAATAGCCTTCATGAACATCATATAACTCGTATATCCCAAAACAGAATTGATATTCGGCTCTTTGTCAGGATACTCTTTTTTCCATTCTGCTGTGAATTCTTGCGCAGCTACTGACATATTTGGCATATCCTCACTATAGGGAAGTGTCGTATGTAAGAAACCTTCTGAAGCTTTTCCTGCAATCGCAATGGTTTCTGGATTATCCATAGCATCTCCACCCATAATTTGAAACTTTGCTCCTAATTCTCGTGCTTGTTTCATAATGATAGCACCTTCAGAAAAGTAAGATGGAATGAATAAGATATCAGGTTTTTGCGCGATAATTTGCGTAAGAACAGCTGAAAAATCCTGATCTCCGGAATTATAGTTTAAATTTGAGACAACTTCACCACCTAATTTTTTGAAAGCACGCATAAAGTAGCTTGCAAGACCAATGGCATAATCGTTTGAAATATCTTTGAGGATAGCTGCTTTTTTTGCGTGTAAAGTTTGACTTATGTAAGTCGCGATTCCCACTCCTTGATAGGAATCAATAAAACAAGCGCGGAAATAATATTTTTTACCCTGTGTAACAAGAGGACTTGTTGAGGAAGTTGCAATGGTTGGAGTCTTTGCTTTTTCAGATATTTCACCACCTGCCAACGAAAGCGAGGAACCATAGCTACCAATGATTCCACTTACTTTTTCACTTGCTGTTAAACGCATAACAGCATTAGCTGCTTCTACTTTATCAGACTTATTATCAATAATAACAAGTTCTACTTTACGTCCTAAAATTTCTGGAATTTTTTTATGGGCTAATTCTATACCTCTAATTTCAAGCTGACCTCCAAATGCATTTTGACCACTTAATGGAAGATAAACACCAATTTTGATAGGTTCACTTGCATAAACATTTGCAGTAAATGCCATGAATGCTGTGATTGTCGTAAGGATTTTCTTCAATTGCATTGCGCATTTTCCTTAATTGAATTGTTGTTTTTTCACCTTATATTGAACTTCTTCATCATGCAAGTTACACATTTATGAAAATATCATTATGTAAAAAACCTTTCATATAACCTCTTTTGTAGGGCACTCTTTGTAAGATATGTAAAGCTTACAATCAAATAGTTTTATAAATATTCATGTTGATATTCTCTGACATTAACATAGAAGATACGACAATATGGGGAAATCTTATCTTGGGGCTTGCGTGTTGATACAAGAGCAATGTTTACTTAAACCTAGAGAATCAATATCGTACAATTTATAAGCTACAGGATCACGTTATTATGACGAGTAAGGATGCATTAAAAGATTGTCCCCTATCTGAAGATAGTATAGGTGCTTGTGGGGAGATTATCGAAATCAGTGGTGTCATTAAGTGGTTTGATGGTAGTAAGGGGTATGGATTTATTGTACCTGATTTACCTCATTTCCCCGATATATTATTGCATGTTACGGTAATGCGAAGGGATGGTTTTCAAACAGCTTTGGAGGGAGCAAAAGTTATTTGTGCTGTGGAAAAAACTGAAAGAGGATTAAAGTGCGTTCAGGTGAAATCCATAGATTGTTCTTCAGCAATTCATCCATCAGAAGTTCCAGCCCGTACCCATGTTGTTGTTACTCCAGAAAGTGGACTAGAACGTGCAATTGTTAAATGGTTTAATCGTGACAAAGGATACGGTTTTCTTAGCCGTGGGCAAGGAACAGAAGATATTTTTATTCATATGGAAACGTTGCGCCGTTTTGGTTTAGCAGAGCTTCGTTCCGGCCAAGTTGTTCTTGTACGTTTTGGTAAAGGAGAAAAAGGTTTAATGACAGCAGAGATTTATCCGGATATAGGCATTCCTTTAGCTACGCATTGAATTTCACGAATAAAAACAGTATGTTTTTAAAGGGGGTTATTCCGTAAATTTCTATAGAGGTAGGTTTTTAAAGAAAATATGGCTCTAGTGAATCCATAAACCAAATGGAGAAAGTTGCGCGTATTACGTTGAAAGAAACTAGAAAACAACAAGGGGGCACCCCTCTTATTTTTTTGACTTTTAAACTCTGGTACTTTTTATTTTAGAAACAAAATTTAAAAATTTTCTGTGGTGGAGACAAGAATGTTAAAGCCTTTTAAAAAGGGGTATATTGTTTTATTGGTAATGCTTTTTATGTTAGAAATGCGTGTTGTTGTAGCAAAAAAGCCCATAGAGATTCCTGTTCATCCGATTCCTTTAGAAATACATACAAAGCAAGGTACGGTTTATTATAAGGTAGAGATTGCTTTTACGCCGTCTCAAGCCGCGGCTGGTTTAATGTATCGGACTGATTTTCCACGCGATCGTGCAATGCTCTTTAAGCAGCTAAAAAGTTCTCAATCGGGAGATGAACAGAAAATTTTTATGTGGATGGCAAATACGCCTTTACCTTTAGATATGATTTTCTTAAACTCTGAGGGAATTATTGTATCGATTATTGAAAACACTTCTCCATTTTCGACAAATACCATTTCATCGGAAGTTCCTGCAGCTTTTGCACTTGAGATTAATGCTGGTGAAGTTTCTGAAAAAAAGATACAAAAAGGGCAACGTGTTATTCATCCTGTACTTTGTGGAAAGTGCAATAAAAAATGACCGCTGAAGATATTCGTTTTTTTGAATATAATGGTTTGCGATTTGCTTATCGAGAAGAAGGGCAGGGTGCGCCTGTTTTGTTGATCCATGGTTTTGGATCTTCTGCACGAGTGAATTGGTATGCAACGGGTTGGTTTCGCATTCTCACTGAAGCAGGATATCGTGTTATTGCTCTTGATAATCGCGGTCACGGAGATTCAGTTAAAAGTTATGACCCTGTTTTTTATACACCTCAAGCTATGGCTGGCGACGCAATAAAGTTACTACAGCATTTAGAGATATCTAAAGCCCATGTTATGGGATATTCTATGGGGGCTCGTATTAGTGCTTTCATGGCTCTTTTGCATCCAACATATGTACACAGTGTCATTTTTGGTGGTTTAGGTATTGGTATGGTAACGGGAGCGGGAAATTGGGAGCCTGTTGCTGAGGCACTTTTAGCAGAAGATATTTCTACTATTACTAATACGCGCGGTTTAATGTTCCGTAAATTTGCAGATCAAACGAAAAGCGATAAACGTGCTCTTGCTGCTTGTATTATCACATCAAAACAGGAGTTAACGGCATCTGAAGTTTACAAAATTAAGCAACCTGCACTTGTTGCCGTTGGTTCATTAGATGAAATTGGCGGTGCAGCAGAGCCGTTAGCAGCTTTATTGCCTTGTGGTGAAGCTTTATCAATTCCTGGTCGAGATCATATGCTTGCTGTAGGCGATAAAGTTTATAAAAAAGGCGTTATAGATTTTCTTTCTCGTTATCCTATAAGATAAGCATTCTTCATAGGTTCTAGCATTCACAAAAATACTCAATATTTTTATCTCGTATAAATTGAAAAACGCTTATTTAAAAATTTTTCTATTGTGACATAAGTTTTTTATAAAAAATGGGAAGAAAGCTAAACTCTTATTAGCCTATTTTGTATATTTTTTAGAGATGTAATTCTTCTAGGGTTAGATAATTATACTTTAAAATTTATTAAAAAGAATTATTTTTGAATGATATAATAATATTTTTTTCTAAAAAATGTAATTTTAAATAAAAAAAGTATTATTATTTTTATCCTTTATAAAAGGAACAAAATTATAAATTATTGATCAATTTTTCTTACGAATATGCATTCTAAATGCGTATGCTAAAATTGGAGATAAAGTAAAATTATTAAAAATATACAGTTTTTGCCATTTTTTAATCTATACGGGTATATTTAATAATGATAGAATCCTTTTGTAAAAGTTTTTTATAAATGTATAAAGCGCGTTGTAAATATATGTAATATTAAGTAAATATTCAGATTAAGCTTTTTTACTAACTTTACAGAATCATGAGGTTGTCTTATTTGCGCGACACGCAGTTATTTAAATCGTTAAAAAAACAGGAGAGCATAGTGAATGCTGATGAAATAAAAAAACTTGATAATTATTTAAAAAATATATTCCAAAACTCAGCATTGCAAGTTAGAGCACGGCCTAAAAAGAGTGATTCTTGTGAGGTTTATATGGGAGATGAGTTTTTAGGCATTATCTATCGAGATGAAGATGAAGATGAGCTCTCCTATAATTTCTCAATGGCTATATTAGATATTGATTTAGAAAATTGATTTGTTGTTCATAGTTGAATGAAGTCTTTTTTATCCCATAAGATTTATATAAGTTTTAATGCTTTAAAGCTCGTATGATTATTTCGTGCAATAATAAGATGGTCATGGATAATAATGCCTAACGCATTTGCTGCATCTTTTAATCTATATGTCATTGTTATATCTGCATCAGAGGGGGTGGAATCGCCAGAAGGGTGATTATGGACTAAGATAAGTCCTGATGCGGATAACTCTAAAGCTCGAGAAATAACTTCACGAGGATAAACAGGGGTATGATCAATGGTTCCAGTTTGTTGCACCTCATCAGCAAGTAAGCCGTTTTTCTTATCAAGAAACAAAATACGAAATTGTTCACGTGTTTCATGAGCCATAACAGCTTTACAATAAGCTAACACTTTATCCCATGATGAAAAAATATCGCGTTTAAACAATTGCGCACGAGCAAGGCGTCCAGCAACATCTGAAATAATTTTTAAATCAATTGCAGTGGCGGGACCACATCCTGGAATTTCTTGAAGTCGGTGAATATCTGCTCCCAACACATCAGCTAATGAACCAAAACGTGCTATCAAATTTTTAGCTATGGGTTTTGTGTTTGCACGGGGTATTGTGCGAAAAAGCAATAATTCAAGATATTCATAATCTTCGATTGCACTTCCTTTTGACTTTAAATAACGCTTCCGAAGACGCTCACGGTGTCCTTGATAATGTTTATGGAGCTGTGCGTTTTTCTGAGGGTCTTCACTTTTTCTTTCTGATACTGGGGTGAGTGGAGAACTCGATGTTAATGCAAAGTGATCACTTTGAGTATCTTCTTTTTGATTTAATTTTTTAGCCATAACATCTCTACATTGCGTTAGGTATGCGAATTTGGAATATAAAAAATATTTTTAGGAGATTGTGTAAATATTTCATACCCTTCATTTGTGACACCAATTGTATGTTCATATTGTGCTGTCAGAGAGCGGTCACGGGTAACAGCAGTCCAACCGTCAGATAAAATCTTAACTTGTGGTTTACCAAGGTTAATCATAGGCTCAATTGTAAACATCATACCTTGTTTTAATTCTATTCCTTCTCCAGGGGTTCCATAATGGAGGATATTGGGTGCATCATGAAAAAGCTGCCCAATACCATGTCCACAAAAATCTTTCACAATTGAGCATCGTTCAGATTCTGCATACTGTTGAATGGCTGCACCAATATCACCTGTGGTTGCTCCAGGCTTAACAACAGCGATTCCTTTCATAAGACTTTCATAGGTTATTTTTAGCAGGCGTTCTGCAGCACGCCTGATTTTTCCAACAGGATACATTCGGCTTGAATCCCCATGCCAACCATCAAGGATAAAGGTTACATCCACATTCACAATATCGCCTTCTTGCAAGGGTCTTTTATTGGGAATGCCATGACAGACAACGTGATTGATAGATGTACAGCATGAATGGCTGTATCCATGATAATTTAGATCAGCAGGAAGTGCTCCTCGCTTAGCACCAAAAATGAATACAAAATCATCAATTTCTTGCGTAGTAACGCCTGGCTTAATAATATCCGTAAGCGCATCAAGGCATTCTGCAGCAATGCGACCAACTTCACGCATTTTAGCAAAAGCATAATCATCGAAAATGCGAATTTTTCCATTAAATTTTAAAGGGCTTTTATTATATTCAATATACTCAGTCATTGTTTTTTCTGTTTTCTATTTTTACTCTCTGAATCGGAAAAATGCCTTCTACACTTACGTGACACTTTACAGCATAACATTCTACTCCTGATTTTAATGCTAAATCAAATTTACGTCCATAGAGTGGATCAAGATCATGACAGATTGTAAAAGCTGCGCAATCTTCTCGTTGAATAATATAAAGCATAGCAGCTCTTTTTCCTTGTTGTACAACTCCTATGAGCTCATCAAGGTGACGTGCACCACGTTTTGTTTCGCTATCAGGAAATTCTGCTAATCCTTTTTGACGAATAAAATGAACATTTTTGACTTCTAGGTAACAGTCAGGAAGAATGTCATCACGTAAAAGAAAGTCAATTCGTGATTGTGTTCCATAGCGTTGTTCTTTTAAAATTGTTTTATATCCACTTAATTCTGGTAGTAATCCGTTTTGAATTGCTTCTAATGCAAGTTTATTGGGTAAAGCAGTATTAATGCCAACCAAAGTATTATCAGCTTCAATAATTTCTAATTGATAGGCATATTTTCGTTTGATGTTATTATGATATGAAAGCCAGATATTGGAGTTGAAAGCTGTTAATCCAAGCATTGATCCTGTATTAGGTACAGATACGGTGAGGACATGCTGATCATCTTGTTGAACATCCGCAAGGAAACGTTTATAACGACGGATAAGCTTTGCAGGAAAAAGTTTGGGAATAAAGTGCATATCCCTTTTTTAGGATTTATGATTTCATAATTCAACTGAGATTATGATTTGTAGGGGCTATTCCCTATAAAAAAAGATAAAATTGATGTAAAAAACGCTACGATATCCTATATAAATTGTTATAAATTCCATCGTTCACTTTAATGGCTTTTAAAATTTATTATCTTTGAGTGAAAAGATAACATTGTCTCTAATTTATTATTAAACAGCATTAGAGTACTGTGAAGAAGGTTTCGTAAAAAATAGTGGAGAGGGAGATAGTTAAGTGAAACTAGGTAAGATTGATGGCTGGAACGAATAAGAATCGTGAAAATTTAACAAATGGTCCCATTATTATTTTAGTTGAACCGCAGCTTCCTGAAAACATTGGTATGGTCGCAAGGGCAATGGCGAATTTTGGGCTTTCTAAGCTTCGGTTAGTCAAACCTCGGGAAATGTTTCCAAATGAAAAAGCTATAGCTGCTGCGAGTAAAGCTAATCATGTCATTAACAACACTGTGATTTTTAATACATTGCGTGATTCAATTGCAGATTTACACTATGTTTTTGCCACAACAGCACGTGAAAGATGTGGATTTAAAACTGTAAAAAGTGCTGTCGAAGCAGCAAGCGTATTACGTCAGCGTGAAAGTATCGGACATAAGACAGGTATTGTCTTTGGAAGAGAGAGATGGGGATTAGAAAATGATGAAATCAGCCTTGTTGATGAAATTATTACTTTTCCAGTTAATCCTGCTTTTGCGTCACTTAATATTGCGCAAGCAGTTCTTTTAATGTCTTACGAATGGATGAAAACAGGTCTAGAGGATGTCAGCGATACGGCATTTCGTGCCGCAGAGATGGAACCTGCAAATAAAACAATATTTCATGGTTTTTTATCTCAGTTAGAAGAGGCTTTGAATATCCGTGGGTATTTTAGACCCCCAGAACGCAAAGAAGTAATGCTTGCAAATTTGCGCTCTGTTTTTACGCGCGCTAACTTTAGTGAACCTGAGGTTCGTTTATTGCGAGGCATTATATCTTCTTTGGATCATTTTTCGCCACAATATCCACGGGGGAGTAGAGCACCTGAAGAGCGTGATCGTGAAAAAATTAAAAATAAGTGTGAAAACTAATGGATGAACGACCTGTTCTCTTTTTTGATAGCGGTATTGGTGGTTTAACAGTGTTCAGGGAGGCACGTATTCTTATCCCTGAAATGCAATTTATCTATGTTGCTGATGATGCAGGATTTCCTTATGGAAATTGGAAAGAAAATATTTTGAAAGAGCGTATTTTAAAGATTTTTACAAATCTTTTAACACGCTACAATCCAGCCTTATGTGTGATTGCTTGCAACACCGTTTCTACACTGATGATGGCAGATTTACGACAGAATTTTTCTCATGTCCCTTTTGTAGGAACGGTTCCTGCAATTAAATCAGCTGCTGAACAAACAAAATCTGGTTTTATTTCCGTATTAGCTACTCCTGGAACAGTGAAACGTGCCTATACAAATGAATTAATTAATTCTTTTGCTGGACAGTGTCATGTTCAACTTGTGGGAAGTAAAAAGTTGGCTGGATTTGCTGAAGATTATTTACGGGGAAAATCTATCGATTCAGAAGAGTTAAGAAAAGAAATCCTACCATGTTTTGTGGAAAAAAATGGACAATATACTGATGTTATTGTTTTAGCCTGCACACATTATCCTTTTTTGATTAACTTCTTTCGTGAACATGCTTTATGGTCCGTTGAGTGGATTGATCCGGCGAAAGCGATTGCCAAACATATCAGATCATTATTACCACTGTCGGAAAAAGTACACGATCAATATATAAAGAAATATCAAGATTTTGCGTTATTAACATCGAAAAATATCACTTCTTTAACGGAGAATTTGTTTAAAGGATTTGGCTTAAAACTCATGAAAGGAGTTGACTTTGGGTTGTAAGACCAATAATGATGATCTGGCTATATTTTCGAGAAAATAGCATTAATTGACGTGTCCCGTGGATAACTTTGCATATTGATATGTTAAGGTATTCTGTCAGTCTTTAGTATTTAAAGGCAGAGGAGGGCGCGTTTCCTTGGGGTCTTAAGATCTCGTGTTTTATTTTATAAGGAAATGCGATGAGTAAACGCGAAACAACAAAGTATAAAATTGACCGTCGTATGGGAGAAAATATTTGGGGTCGTCCGAAATCTCCTGTCAATCGTCGTGATTATGGTCCAGGTCAGCATGGACAGCGTCGTAAAGGAAAACTTTCTGACTATGGGGTGCAGTTGCGCGCTAAACAGAAATTGAAAGGGTTTTATGGAGATATTTCAGAAAAACAATTTCATAAAACATATGAAGAGGCTGCTCGTCGACGGGGTGATACTGGTGAAAATCTTATCGGTCTGTTAGAATCACGTTTGGATGCTGTTGTTTATCGTGCAAAATTCGTGCCTACGATTTTCGCTTCTCGCCAATTTATCAATCACGGTCATGTTAATGTAAATGGTCGGCGCACAAATATTCAATCTTATCGTTGTAAACCTGGTGATGTTATTGAGGTTCGGGAAAAGTCAAAACAACTTGTTTTAGTTTTAGAATCAGTGCAATTGGCAGAACGTGATGTCCCTGATTATATTGAAGCAGATCATAAACAGATGAAAGCAACCTTTACACGTATTCCTGCTTTTGCAGATGTTCCTTATGCTGTGCAAATGGAACCTAATTTGGTTGTTGAGTTTTATTCTCGATAATTTTTCTGCAAGAGAAGTTATTTTTTTCTTCTATTATTATAACTTCAAGATATTGTGTTATTTTTACAATCTCTGAAGTTAATAAGTGCTTTTTGTAAATGGTTCTATATTAAGTTTATTGCTATGTTTTATAGTCATAGACTTATATAGTTCCATTTCTTTTTTGTGTATCTAATTTATAAGTTCAAAAAACATAAATGTAAGCTTGCTTTAATATTTGTTTTTATCTTTGCAAAACGAGCTGTTTATTGTGCAGGATATGGTATTATGAATGATGTTTCAGTTGAATATCAGGCAATAGAAGAAAACGAAGGGAGAGATGATCCTTTAATAAGCGAAGCAGATAGTTGTCATCCAATGTTTCGTGTTGCTCCTTCAAGCGTAGAATTTAATAAATTGCGCAAACGACTTTTGCGTCATATGCGACAAGCTTTGGATGATTTTTCTATGCTCTCTACAGGAAAAAAATGGCTTGTTGCTTTATCGGGTGGAAAAGACTCTTATGGTTTATTAGCGCTTCTTTTAGACTTAAAGTGGCGAGGTCTTTTATCCGTTGAAATTCTTGCCTGTAATCTTGATCAAGGGCAACCTGGATTTCCTAAGCATATTCTTCCAGACTTTTTAAGTTCTTATAAAATTCCATATCGTATTGAATATCAGGATACTTATTCCATTGTTACAGATAAATTGGCAGAGTCGCAGACATATTGTTCACTTTGTTCTCGATTACGACGTGGTAATCTCTATCGTATTGCACGTGAAGAGGGATGTTCTGCATTAGTTTTAGGTCATCATCGTGATGATGTTTTAGAAACATTTTTTATGAATTTGTTTCACGGTGGCCGATTAGCTGCCATGCCTGGAAAACTTAAAAATGATGAAGGAGATCTTTTTGTGTTACGTCCTCTTGTTTATGCAGCTGAGGAGGATATGGAAAAATTTTCTCAAGCAATGCAATTTCCGATTATTCCTTGTAATCTTTGCGGTAGTCAAGATGGTTTACAACGTAATGCAATGAAAGAAATGCTGAAAAATATCGAAAGACAAATGCCAGGACGTAAAGATACGATGATTCGCGCTTTAACAAATGTACGCCCAAGTCATTTGCTTGATAAGAAATTCTTTGATTTTAAGACCTGTTAATAAAGATTAGATATTTAAAAAAATAAGTTCAAAGAGTTTAAGATAAGATACTTATTTATTAAGACACTATTGAAAAAAGTTTCCTTTCACTAACTAATGACTGTCGCAATATGAAAAATGGGAAAATAGTACGATTGTCGATTTTCTCTTTTGTTAAGTAAAAATGGTGAACCTTGAGGATTTTATTCTTTTGCGCCGCCGTCACCTCATTTAAGGCATTAAATTAAGAGAATATATAACTGCTTGGTATTTGTGGAGTGTATAGCAAACATTCAGGGCGAGGATTGCTCGTAAATTCTCATGAAGTGAGTTACATAAGTGATCAAGTTCGATTGTGAGTAGCCGATCTTTTTATAAACCAATGCTGATAGAAATCTTCATCATTGAGGACAGGGAAGAAGTTAAATTTTCAAACTGCTACACCATAAAGATCATAGGCATCCGACTGTTCAATTTTAACGCTGACAAATTCACCAACACGCAACGGGCGTCGTGATGATATATGGACAACACCATCTATTTCTGGAGCATCGTATTGACTACGTCCTTTGGCAACTTTTCCTTGACTTTCATCGATAAGCACTTGGAGTCTTTTTCCAATTTTTTTCTTTAAAAGATGTGTAGAAATTTGTTGTTGTTTTGCCATAAAACGATGCCAGCGATTTTCTTTCACCTCTTCAGGAATATTTTCTAATCCCAAATCATTTGCGGCGGCTCCTTTTACCTCTTCATATTTAAAGCACCCAGCGCGTTCAATTTTTGCTTCTTCTAGCCATTCTAGGAGTATATTAAAATCTTCATTCGTTTCGCCAGGAAAACCAACAATAAATGTTGACCGCAAAGTAAGATCTGGGCATATTTTTCGCCATTTTTCAATTCTACGGTTTGTTTTTTCTATGAGTGCAGGACGCTTCATATGACGCAAAATAGCTGGTGATGCATGCTGAAAAGGAATATCCAGATAAGGAAGAATTTTTTTTGCAGCCATAAGTTCGATAACTTCATCAACATGGGGATAAGGATAAACGTAATGCATACGTATCCAAATACCCATATCGCCTAGTTCGCGACAAAGATCAAAGAATTTTGTTTTTATTGTACGATCTTTCCAAGAATTTTCGAGATATTTTAGATCAATACCATAAGCACTCGTATCTTGTGAAATAACTAAAAGTTCTTTTACACCCGCTTGCACGAGTTTTTCAGCTTCACGAAGAACATCGCTGATGGGACGTGAAGTGAGATCACCACGCAGAGTAGGGATGATACAAAAACTACACTGGTTAGAGCATCCTTCAGAAATCTTTAGGTAGGCGTAATGGCGAGGTGTTAAACGAATACCTTGGGGAGGAACTAAATCAAGAAAAGGATCATGAACAGGAGGAATTGCTGTATGAACAGCTTCTATAACACTTTCATAAGTTTGCGGTTTTGTAATAGCCAATACATTAGGATACGTTTGGCGAATAACATCAGGATCAGCACCAAGACACCCCGTTACAATAACTTTTCCATTTTTTTTGAGAGCTTCATCAATATTGGCTAATGATTCTCTCCTTGCCGAGTCAAGAAAGCCACAGGTATTCACAATAACGACATCAGCTCCTTGATGTTGACGTGAAATTTCATACCCTTCAGAGCGAAGGCGTGTAATAATTCGCTCAGAATCTACGAGTGCTTTTGGGCATCCGAGGGAGACAAAACTAATACGAGGTGCTACCATGATGATCCTACAATTATTGTGAATGATTGAGTTACACTTTTATAACTGAAAAATAATGTTCTTTATTTTTATACCTATGCAATAAAATCTGTTACAAAGTTATTTGATTTTTTTCTACAAAATTTTATGTGTTTTTATGCATGCATACAATTTATATCGTAAAATTCTGTCATTGAGGACGATGATATAAGGTTGCTTCCTTCAAAGCATTCAAGTTCTTTTATAAAGTACGTGGTGAATATTTTAAAGCTTACTTGTCGCTCCTTGCGTAAGTGAAGGAGATGTAGGGAAGGAAAAATGAAACCCGCTCGATAAGGATCTGGACTGTTTATAGACCGAATTGGGGCATCCTTTGGCAGTGGAGAGGAAGTCAACTGCGTGTGGCACAATAAAAAAATACTCAACAACTCCTTATTGCGATATCTATCGCGTACTAAAGGTTTATTTTTAATATTTGCGAATAAGTCCGGTAAGTTTGCCTTGTATTTCTACACGTTCGGATTCGTATGTACGTGCTTCATAATGAGGATTTGCGGCTTCTAATGCAATAGAAGCTCCTTTGCGTCGATAACGTTTTAATGTGGCTTCTTTTTTATCAATAAACGCAACAATAATTTCACCTGTTATTGCTGTATTTTGACGTTTCACAATGATCGTATCTTTATTAAGGATACCAGCCTCCATCATAGAATCATCTTTAACTTCTAATGCGTAGTGCTCACCTGTATTAACCATATTGCGTGGGAGAGAAAGAGTGTTTATTTGTTGCAGTATAGCAGAGGCGGGCACGCTCGCAGAAATACGTCCCATAATAGGAATGGTGATATTTTTTTTTTCTTCTTCATCAAAGTTGTCAAGGTTACTCAAGTTTTTTGATATTTCCCTTTTATTTTTTTCTATCATACTGGGAGAAATTTTACGTGCTAAAGAAAGGTTAAATGTTATTTTCTCAGGGAGTCGAATCACCTCCACTGCACGAGCGCGATTGGGTAAACGACGTATAAACCCTCGTTGTTCTAAGGCTATAATGAGCTTATGAATACCAGACTTTGAAGAAAGTTCTAATGCATTTTTCATTTCTTCAAAAGAAGGAGGAACACCAGTTTCTTTTGTATGGTTATGAATAAACAAGAGTAGCTCATATTGTTTACATGTTAGCATTCAATATTCCAATCAAAATAATAAAAAAGGAGTAAAGTAAAAATACATGTATATATAACAATTTTACAATTTTTTTTCCGCCAAATCAAAATTATTTTCTTTATTTTTGATCCTATAAGTTAAGTTAATGAAGCAATATGTTTATTTATAGACATATTTAAATTATTATTTATATAAAACTTACTTTAAGAATTTTATGAAATTATTATTTATATATTATATATCTACATTAATATTAAACAATGTATAAAAATACTTTATAGCTCTGACTGGATTATCCAACACTAAATTTTATGACCAGTGTTATCCTTTTCTTCTAAAAATATATCTACGTATTTTGTAATTTCTTGATATAAAAAAGTTAATTAGAAGGCATTTTATATATTTAGAACACTCTATGGGTATTTAGATCATTTTGCACACTGCATATTATTTCTGCTTTTTTTAAGTAAAATTATCTACAGCTATAATAGTGAGCATAATTTATAGTCATTCGGGATACTTTCAATGAGACTGAATTTTATGTCTGTTTTATTCTATAGGATAAATTGGCTTTCGTTATATATTCATTATGCATGAATAAAAATCATACCCTCAAAATGCCATTGTTGCTCATTGTCCCATTTTCAGGTCTAACGTACCAACCGCTATATACTATTTTGCTGAACCCTAATGTTGAGATAATTTTTGGTTATTGAAAGGAGGTATAAAAGGTATTTTCATTTCTTTTTTATAGTTTTATTCTCTCACTCAAGTGATGAAATTATAAATTGTTATAAATCAATATGTTATATTGTAAATCTGTATTCATATTTGAAAATTGAAAACTAAAATATGAAGATATAAAAATAATATTATAGTAAAAGGTATTTTTTCTCTATCCATTATGCTCAACAACCCATGTGAGGGAAGGAGGGTAATTTCTTATAATTTTAGCGCTCCGAATCTATGCAATATTTTGCAATGAAATTGTTCCTTGATTGAAACTTCAAAAAGAAGATTAAAGAGTATCTATACAATGATGAAAAAAGGAGGGGAAAACGGAAAATTATTGATAACTGAAGAAAATAATAATATTTTTCTTCAAAAGGTGTTGACCAAATGAAAAGTCAACCGTATGTTCCCTTCACTTTCTGCAAATTAGATAGTCTACAAACTAGATAGCTTGTGTGAGAGCGCGTAGCTCAGCTGGTAGAGCAACTGACTTTTAATCAGTAGGTCCAGGGTTCGAATCCCTGCGCGCTCACCAAATTTAAATAATATCAATAGACTATACAAAAATTTAAGAATCTTTCTCGTTTTGATTCTTTTTGAAGTTTTTTATTGATTCTATAATCAGTCATTTTCTATCAGATGTTTTGGAATAGAGCGATGCTATGCTGTCTCCTGTCCAAAATAAAGAGCTTTAAGCTTACGATACGGTTGTACCTGCGTTGGCAGAAAATGTGGTTGCTCCTTTTCTCAATCCATAGATTGATTTTTTAATACCTACTGCATTACATGATTCGCAAAACAAGTTGCTAAAATCACCACTTATTCACAGTTTATATTATGAAATAACTTTTCTATAAGATGTTGATTTGTTTAATTTTCATTCTTTTAAACATCTACTATAGTACATTTATTTCTTACAAAAATCATAAAAAGGTTAACAATGTGTTAATTTCTTGATAAAAGGAGCCAATTCAAGGGTGGTATATGCGCGAGGGAAATCATTTAAAAACGTAAATTCTTCCGTCGCATATAAAAAGCGTGACAGCGTGACGTGGTTTTTACAGTAGTACTTAACAGAAATAAGTGGACTGAATAGATGCCTTCAAATAGAAAAAAGAAATTTACTTTTATTATTAAACCATCACTTCAATTGTTTTCTATGATCGTCATTTCTCAGTCACTGGTATCTTGTTGCGCAAGCCAAACTATGAATTTTTCAATAAAAGATTCCTATCATAATAAACCAATTGACGTAAACACTTCTGTACTACCTCAACAAGTATCCAATAAGAAGAATCAATCGGAAGAAAAAAAGCGTGGACGAGCTGTTGTTGGTAAACCTTATCAAATAAAAGGAAAGTGGTATTATCCTCAAAATGATCCAACTTATAAACGTGTTGGCGAAGCATCATGGTATGGTTCAGATTTTCATGGGCGTTTAACTGCCAACGGTGAAATTTATGACATGAATCTTTTGACTGCTGCTCATCCTACAATGCCTTTACCTAGCTATGCTCGTGTTACTAATTTGAAAAATGGATCTTCAATCATTGTTAGAGTGAATGATCGCGGACCTTTTATGAAAGACAGAATCATTGATTTATCAAGGCAAGCTGCGGCAATACTGGGGTATGTAGATAGGGGGGTTGCAGATGTTAAGGTAGAATATATTGCTGAAGCACCTGTTGGCTATTATGATGGTGCATATTTAATGGCCTCTTATACTCCTGGAAATGCTGCCTCGTATTCATTAGCGTCAGAAAATGTTTTGAAAAAAAGAGAAACTGTTTTGTTAAAAGAGAAGCGCAATACAGGAAACAAAGAAGGATTAGCTAAAGCAGCTGCTGTTGAACAGGAACAACGTAATAAAACTGTTGCAGTTAAATTGCCAGAAATTGGTCCTATCATGGTTGATAAGCCGATGCCATTCGATCAAGTTGCTTCTATAAATAAGCTAAACAAAAAAACAAAGGTCAATTGGCTACAACTGTTTTAAGAAAATATGCGTTGATTTTTTATCTATATAATTCTCTAGTAAAAAAGGTAAGAACTTACGGATTTAGTGGAAGGTTTTCATCTTAAAGCGCGTTGTCCTTTTAAAAAAGCGTGGTTGGGTGCTATTATAAATTCAGTACGTCCTTTCCACTCCATTACTGGTCTATTCGTCGTTTTATGATATTTCTTGCTTTAATAAAGCACGTACTTTTCTTGCTGTAATAGCTTTTGCTAGACGAGGGGAGATTATTGTATCGGTCTGTTTGTGTAATCTCCAAAGCAACTATACAATCAATTTGATAGGAATAAAAAGCTTAAAAAATATTTTCTTTTGATTTGGTTTTGCAGCTTTCCAAAAAGCATCCACGGTAATATCTTCTGAAGAGATTATGCATTACTTCATGCTTTTGTTTATCATGTTCTTTAATGGAGTAAGTCCCCTCACGAGAAACAGAGCGTCTCAAACAAAATACACGTACACTGCCAATTCACGTACTTATTTAAAAGGGAAATATTTCAACACGTTACAAGCCTATTTTACGATAGCGCCTATGAATGGTATGATTGGTAACGCCTTTAGACATCACTATCTTTACACTTATGAAGATATAAACCGACACCATCGTACACTTTGCAAGCCTCCAATGTTTTGTGCGATAATTTTTGACACTTGAGAGGTTGATAAGAGGTATTTTTACTCTCTTTTTTAATAATTTTTATCCATATACGAACTTTACTTATGATGCGTAAGTAAGCGAATTTTATTAAATTCAATATGAGAATAAATATAAAGAAGAAATCTTACAGTATTTTTAATAATATATAAGTTAAAATATTATAACTGTTTATAATAAACAATGTACTATAAATATAAAACAAAAAAAATAAAAATATTTTTGTCTTTGTATACTTTAAAAAATTAAACTAAACCTAGGTATAAGATAAAAAGTGCATCATATTATTTTTGATAACGTTGAATAAAAATAAAGTCTTTTCTTGAGTTGTCAATAATTCCTCAATTTGCAGAAATAAAAAAGTTTTTTCCTATATAAGATTCTTTATGTTGATCTTTGGGATGGGAGGAGAAGCTATGTATACAACATTAAGGATCTTATTGACTTTATGGGGGATATTGGCATTTGACATGTGGGGGAGAGCAGAAGGTTTTCAAATTTCTGCATCACAATTGTTGTTACTCGATGATGATACAGGGACAATACTTTATGAAAAACAAAGTGATATTCCTTTTTTTCCTGCTTCATTAGCAAAATTGATGACAGTGGAAGTCGTATTTCATCACTTAAAGGAGGGATTGTTAAAGAGTACGCAGAAATTCAAGGTCAGTGAAAATGCTTGGCGTAAAGGTGGAGCACCTTCCGGTACAACCACTATGTTTGCAAAGATAAAGACAGAAATCAGTGTTTCTGATCTTTTACGTGGTTTAATTATTATGAATGGAAATGATGCTGCTATTATTCTTGCTGAAGGAATATCTGGACATGAGGCTCATTTTGCAAAACTGATGAATCAGCGCGCGAAAATAGTCGGATTATCTCAGAGTCATTTTGTTAACGCAACAGGGTTACCCGAAGAGGGACAATTTGTAACCGTGCGTGATATGATTATATTAGCACGTCATATTGTTCAGGAATATCCGGATTATTATGCACTTTATCGTGAGCCTCATTTTACGTGGAATAATATTTTTCAACGTAATAAAAACCCTCTTATTTCTAAGGAAATTGGTGTAGAAGGATTTGGTTTTGGCTACAGTGAAAAAGAAGGTTTTTCAATGGTTGCCACCATTTCTAAAAATCATCGACGTCTTTTTTTAGCAATCAATGGTTTGCAAGATGGTAAAAAATATACAAAAGAAATAGAACGCATTCTTCAATGGGGAATGACAGCATTTGATCTCAAAACGATTTTCATAAAAGAAGAAACGGTTGGTCGTGCTTCTGTTTATGGTGGTACGCAAAATTTTGTTCCACTCATTGTTAAAAAACCAATAAGTTTTATGCTTTCGAATGAAAAAAAAGTAAATGTTAAAGCAAAAATTAAATATCATGGTCCATTGAAAGCTCCTATCGTTTCTGGACAATCAGTTGGCGTTATTCAAATTTTAGAAGATAAAAAGGTTCTTCTGGAAAAACCAGTTTTTGCCGGAATGAATGTTCAGGAAGGAAGTTTCTTTGCAAAAGTAAAAAATGCATTCTATGAAATAACAATTGGATGGTTACGGAAATATTTGTAGTTACGTGCTAATAAGGTTAAGGTCATACGTGTCAGGTTATTTTATTACATTCGAAGGAGGGGACGGGGTAGGAAAAACGGTGCAGATTTCTTTACTTGCTGAGTCTCTCTCACACCAAGGTTATGATGTTGTCACAACACGAGAACCAGGGGGAACGCTAGGAGCAGAAGCAATCCGGCATATTTTATTGTCAGGGCAGGCGCAACATTATGGACCGTTGATTGAAGCTGTTTTGTTTACAGCCGCACGTGTCGACCATGTTACCGAGGTTATCGCGCCTTCTTTGCAAAAAGGTAAAATCGTTTTATGTGACCGCTTTATTGATTCTACACGCGTTTATCAAGGACTCAATGATACAGTCAGTTCTTCTCTTCTTACTGTTTTAGAGTGTATTGCACTCAATGGTATCTTGCCCCATTTAACATTTTTATTAGATATGCCAGCAATGTGTGGTATGAAACGTGCAAATTTACGAAGAAAAGAAACAGAAGAAATTGACTATTTTGAAAAAGATCAGTTGGAAATTCAAGAACAAAGGCGTCAAGCTTTTCTTCAATTGGCCAAACAGGAACCCCATAGATTTCGAGTCATTGATGCTACTGGCTCAGTGGAAGCGGTTGCACATCAAATAAAAAATATTTGTCATCAGGTATTGTTGGATAAGCTTTCATGAGTAATGTAAATATCTTACGCCAATATGATGATATTGATACAATTTTATCACCATCCCAGAATGATGTTGTCTTTGGTCATGAGGATGTTCGTCATTTTTTGACACAAATGCTTAAAGAAGAGCGTTTGCATCATGCATTGTTATTTGAAGGAGAATATGGGATTGGAAAAGCTACATTAGCCTTTCATCTTGCTTGGAACATTTTAAGTTCTCAACAGGAGGCTTTCTTGAAACCCGATCCTTATTCTACTCCATGGCGCCAAATTACACAAGGAAGTCACCCTGGTCTTTTGTATATTTCACGTCGATTTGATGTAAAAACGCAAAAGTTTAAAACAGGAATACTCGTTGATGATGTCCGTGATATTATGCATTTTTTAAGCCGAACATCGCAAGATGATGGATGGCGTATTGTTATTATTGATTCTGCAGATGATATGAATAGAAATGCAGCAAATGCAATTCTCAAAATACTTGAAGAACCAC
Organism: Bartonella sp. MR168JLCBS; assembly: GCF_042194175.1. Taxonomy (NCBI): domain Bacteria; kingdom Pseudomonadati; phylum Pseudomonadota; class Alphaproteobacteria; order Hyphomicrobiales; family Bartonellaceae; genus Bartonella; species Bartonella sp. MR168JLCBS. The sequence goes on from NZ_JBHIMP010000004.1 coordinate 90,972, forward strand.
CTTCAAAAACGTTATTTGTTATTATCGCGCATTCTTCAGGAAAATTGCTTCCAACAATCCACTCACGGTGTCAAAAAATTTCTTTTCGTCCGTTAAATAACGATGAAATGAAAAAAGTTATTATACATATTTTCGCCAATCAGAACTTACCTGATGAGAAAACAATTGAAATAATTATTAAAAAATCTAAAGGAAGTCCTCGAAAAGCTGCTTTACTTATCTGCCATGACGGTCTTGAAATTATTAAAACAATTGATGCTCTCTTAGAGAAACCTGTTTGTAACGCAACGATTGTACATACTCTTGCACAAACATTTTCATCTGTTTATTCTACATTCCAATTTCAACAATTTTGTGATGAAATTCTTAATAAAATTCAAAAAAAAGCTATCATGCTCGTTGAAAAGGGTGACTTATTTCTCTCAAAAAAATATGCGGAAAAATGGCAAGAGATTCATCAAGAAATAGAGGAAATACAACTGTTTAATCTCGATAAAAAGCAGTTTGTTATTAACTTACTTTTTAAAGTTCATAAGATCATTCATGAGGATTAGTTTTTCCGTGACAATACGATGAACAGACGTTATGTCATTATATCTTTATATCTTTTATTTATAGCGTTTTACAACGAGTATGACATGCGTGACACATATTACATAACAACTCCCATTTTTTATCCTAATGGTGCTCCACATATTGGACATGCCTATAGTGCAATTGCAAGCGATGTCTTAGCCCGCTTTCAACGATTAAACGGAAAAAATGTATTTTTTCTTTCTGGTACAGATGAGCATGGTCTAAAGATGCAACAAACCGCAGCAGCATTAGGTATGACACCTCAGCAACTTGCAGATCGTAATAGTGCTGTGTTTCAAAAAATGCTTGCAGTATTAAATTGTTCTAACGACGATTTTATCCGTACGACAGAAGAACGCCATTATCAAGCTTGTCAAGAAATTTGGAAAAAGATGGAAGCAAATGGCGATATTTATCTCGGTCGTTATACGGGATGGTATTCGGTTCGCCAAGAAGCCTATTATGAAGAGAAAGATACGGAAATTGGATCAGACAACATCCGCCGTGAGAAGGAATTAGGCTCTCCAGTTGAATGGAATGAAGAAGAAAGTTATTTTTTTAGACTTTCTCATTATGAAAAGGCTCTTCTTGAATATTATGAAAAACATCCTGATTTTATTGCTCCATTTGAGCGGCGTAATGAAATTATAAGTTTTATCAAATCAGGTTTAAAAGATATCTCTATTTCACGCGCAAGTTTTAACTGGGGCATTGCTGTTCCTGAGAATCCAAAGCATGTGATGTATGTCTGGGTTGATGCGCTTACAAATTATCTATCAGCAATTGGTTTTTTCAATGAAAATTCAAAAAAACGTGATTTTTGGCCTGCAAATACGCATATTATTGGTAAGGATATTATTCGTTTTCATGCAGTTTATTGGCCGGCATTTTTAATGTCTGCTGGAATTGAATTGCCTAAAAATATTTTTGCACATGGTTTTTTACTTAATCGTGGTGCAAAAATGTCAAAATCTATTGGAAATGTCGTTGATCCTTTTGAAATGGTTGATCATTATGGTCTTGATCAGGTCCGTTATTTCCTTCTCCGTGAAGTACCATTCGGACAAGATGGTAGTTATAGCCATGAAAGCCTTGTGAACCGTATTAATGCTGATCTTGCTAATGATCTTGGTAATTTAGCACAGCGCTGTTTGTCTATGATTGCCAAAAATTGTAATGCACAAGTCCCGAGACCAACTTCATTTTTAGCTCAAGATAAACAGCTTTTAGAACAATCTCTTCAAGTACTTGAAACTGTACATCAAGCTATGTCTTCTTATAGTATGCATTTAGCACTTTCAGCTATTTTTTCAATTGTAGCAGATGCCAATCGCTATTTTGCCAACGAACAACCTTGGAGTTTACGTAAAAATGACCAAGAGCGATTTTCTACAGTTCTTTATATCACTGTAGAAATCTTGCGGAGAATAGGAATTATGCTTTTGCCTTTCATACCCCAATCAGCAGCGAAACTTCTTGATAGCCTTGCGGTTGCTGAAGATGATCGGTTATTGTATCATATAAGTCATTCAAAAATTCAAGAAGGGCTTGATCTTCCACCACCAGAACCGATTTTTCCTCGTTATATCTTGAAGAAAGAAGATACTTATCATGTTGATTGATACACATTGTCATCTTGATTTTGAAGATTTTTCACAAGATTTGGATAATGTCATCCAACGGGCTTTAGATGCTGACGTTAAACGTATGATAACAATTTCAACCCATGTTCATAAGTTAGATAAGCTGTTAGCCATTGCGCAAAGCTATGATCAAGTCTTTTGTTCTGTTGGAACACACCCCAATCATGCGCATGAAGAACAAAATATTACAGCGGAAGAGCTTATACAGCTCTCGAATCACCCTAAAATTGTTGCGTTTGGGGAAGGGGGGCTTGATTATCATTATGATTATTCTACACCAGAAGAGCAAAAAAAAGTTTTTCAAGAACATATCATTGCTTCTCGAGAAACACAGATTCCTCTTGTTATACATTCACGCAATGCCGATCTCGATATGGAGACAATATTACGTGAACAGATAAAAGAAGGAGCTTTCCCCTTTATCCTTCATTGTTATTCGTCTGGAATGCAACTTGCTCGTGCTGGAATCGAACTTGGTGGTTATATTTCTTTTTCAGGTATTCTCACTTTTAAAAATGCACTTGAAATCCGTGAAATAGCAAAAATTGTGCCCCATGAGCATTTGTTAGTGGAAACAGATGCTCCATTCTTAGCACCTAGTCCCCATCGGGGAAAAACAAATGAACCATCTTTTGTATGCTATACAGCAGCTGTTTTGGCTGAAACAATTGGCTTAAGCATTGAAGAAACAGCTCAAATAACAACGCGTAACGCTTTTCGTTTATTTAGTAAAATGAAATAAGGCAAAAGATATGTGTGATCAATACCGATTTACAATATTAGGTTGTGGTCCTTCTCCAGGAGTGCCACGACCCAATGGTGATTGGGGAACATGTGATCCGAATAACCCTAAAAATAAACGCTACAGAAGTTCTTTATTAGTTGAACGTATTAAACCTTCAGGAGACAAAACAACAATCGTTATTGATACAGGTCCAGATTTTCGCTCACAAATGATTGATGCGCGTGTAAGCCATCTTGATGCTGCTCTTTACACACATTCTCATGCAGACCATATCCACGGTATTGATGATTTACGCAGCTATGCACTTGCACAAAAATGTTTAATAGATATCTATGCCGACAGATTTACACTAGAGCATCTCAAAAGTGCTTTCGGATATTGTTTTCAAACACCAAAAGCTTCATCTTATTCTCCCATTTTAAAAGAGCATCTTATCAATGAAGATAGCCAATTTATTATTCATGGGCAGGGCGGAGCAATAAGCGTCAATACATATTTACAACACCACGGGAACATTCATTCCTTAGGTTTTCGGATTGGGAATGTTGCCTATTGTACGGATGTTAGTGAATTTCCTGAAAAAACTTTATCCAAATTAATGGATTTGGATGTTCTCATCATTGAAGCTCTTCAATTTAAATCCCATCCGAGTCATTTTTCTGTTGATCAAGCATTACAATGGATAGAATATTTAAAGCCAAAACAAGCAATACTTACACATATGGATAGATCGCTGGATTACAACAAGGTTATAAATTATGTTCCATCCCATGTAAAACCTGCATATCAAGGTCTTACTTTTGAAACAGATGCGTAAGCTTATTATGCGCAATATTTTAAGTTAAATAAAACACTTTTAAATTTATCCTTTATTTTATTTCAATTTTGACATATTTAGTGCTTTTTTATGTCGAAAATGAGGCTTTTATGTATAAGAATTTTAAGCGGGGTGTATGTATTGTGGTTTTAGCGGTTTCCTTGACAGCATGTGGAGGGCGTTTAGAAAAAAATATTTCAACGACAACATTACATGACGGATCAATGAGTTGTGCCGATATTCAACGGGAGTTTTTTGCTAATAAACGTCAGATTAATGATACAATTGCAGAGCGTTCTAAAGCAAGAAATAAAAACGTGGCTTTAGCAGCAGCAGGTGTTATATTTGTACCTGCTTTGTTTTTTATGGATGTAAAATCAAGTGAAAGTAATGAAATTTCAGCTTTAAATAATCGTAATGCTGTTTTGAGTGATCTTGCACGTATGAAACGTTGTAAAATAGTACAGTAATTTTTATTATTTATACGACGTAATTTCATCACAACTATTTTGGTCTTTGAGGAATATTCTCAAAGACCGAATATTTTAATGTGCGGTTCAATTATTATCGCCATTACCATAATTTTTTTTAAAAAGTGAGTTGTACGATTATAAATATGATTTATGTTTTAAAGTAGGGTTTGCTTTATTTTTCTGTATCGTATTATCGCATAATATATATTATGGAACTTTATGGAAGGAGTATATCTAGCATTAGCACTTTGAGGAACGTATGTTTGAAAACTGTGGTGAGCTACTTTTAAAAACTTGATGACCTTTGAAGTTAGTATGATTGAAAATCGAGCCTGTTATTCTGGCTCGAAAATTTCAATCACGATATTTTTTTATTTTTTACTCTTTTAAAAAAAATCATCACAATTTGTGGTATTATGAAAGCTAAAAACAATATTCCATGAAATAACGGTACAAATGGCTGATAAATAAAATCAGAATAATATATTGTTATTGCTTCAATCAATGCTGCAATACACCACACAATGATACCCCATAATGAATACATCCAAAGTCCAACTAAGGCAATAGGATAGAGAATAGCCAATATAGCTGATGCAAATTGCCACTGCCAAGGCATAAGATCAAAACGCCATAGAACACCTGGAAAAACACCAACAAGGCGTATCCAATAACAAATACCTAGGACTAAGCAAATGAGTGCCAAAAACCGTAAATAACAGTTATAGATTAAATTGATTTTTGAAATCCGTTTGTGTGAATTATTTTTCACAATAATAACTCTTGCTCAACAGGTTGGAAGTAAGAATCTACCATTTCATCTGTCACATTTGAAAGTTTATTTGGCTGCCATTGAGGTCTTTTATCCTTATCGATTAACATAGCACGTATACCTTCATGAAAATCATGTGAATTAATCATATGATGTGCAATACGGTTTTCAATTTTCATACAATCTTCCAACGTTTGAGATGAATTTTGTTTCATTTGTTTCCAGATAACTTTTAAACTTATCGGAGAACGTGACTGCAAAATATCATAACATTCTTTAGCAAATAAAATACCTTCATTACTTTTTTTATGTAGCAACTCAAGACATTCTTCTAAGGTATGGGCACTAAAACAAGTGTTAATAATACAACGTGTTTCATGACTCGTTTCATAGTCTTTTGTAATTGCTCGCTCGTTTAAAGCTAAAGTAGGATCTCCTTGCTCAATAATAGCTTTTCTAATCATATCGAATTCAATTTCAGCAACGGCGTGTGTTGCTAATCCTAAATTTAAGCAATCTCCCCACTTTATGCGTGCGCCCGTTAATGCAAGATAGATGCCAAAATGATTGGGAAGAGATGGTAAGAAAAAACTTGCACCTACATCTGGAAAAAATCCAATTGCACCTTCTGGCATAGCAAAAACTGTATTTTCTGTAACAATTCGATGCGAACCATAGAGAGAAATACCTACCCCTCCTCCCATCCAAATACCGTTTAAGAAAGAAATGTAGGGCTTTGAAAAATGTTTAATATAAGCATTTAAACTATATTCATCACTAAAGTATTGACAAGCAGAGGCACTTTTCCCCATATGGTAGATTTCTACAACATCTCCACCAGCACAAAAAGCACGCCCCTCCCCTTCAATTAAAACACAAGAAACATTATCATCTATTTCCCATGTCCTGAGAGCTTTTTTTAAAGCTGAAACCATTCGTTGATTCAGAGCGTTTAATGCTGAAGGGCGTGTGAGCTTTATAATACCAGCACGCCCTTCTTTCGTAAAAGAAATATCATCATCTGCTCCAAAATCAATTTGCATCTTACACCCTTCTTAAAACAACTATTTATTGTTTTTTTATATTTTTTGCCCCAAGTTGAGGAAATATTTGCATGATTGCGCCAATACAATATATATAAAATCCTGTTACTGAAATTCCTATTTTAACCCAAGAGGGAGCCTCTAGTTGATAAAAGAATGCAGAAACACCAAAAAAACACCATAAGAGAAAAATTGGAAAATTAACTCTGCGTAAACGAAGGACTCTTACTGGATGGATAAAATAAATTGGCAAAAAAGATATAATCGCCGATAAAACAATAATGATAAAAGTAATCCACTCTCCCGGTCTTACAACAAAAAGCGTAAAAATCATCATATTCCAAACAACAGGAAATCCTTTAAAAAAGTTTTCTTTGGTTTTCATGCTAGTATCTGCATAATAAATAGCAGATGAAATAACAATAATTGCACTCAATGAAAACGATAACCCTACCCCCATAAAACCACTTTGATAGAGTGCAAAAGCAGGAATTAAGACATAAGTCACGTAATCAATAATATTATCTAACAGCTCTCCAGACCATGTTGGAAGAACGTATTTAACATCAAGTTTGCGTGCAATTGGTCCATCTATACCATCGACGAGAAGTGCAAGCCCAAGCCAACAGAACATAGCTGTCCATTCTTTTTGAGAGGCTGATATAAGAGAAAGAAACGCTAAAAATGATCCCGAAGCTGTTAGTAAATGAACAGAAAAAGCCTTTGCTTGTGGCATTGTTACTTTTTTATGGCGTAATAATTTAGCATTTGTTTTGATTTTCTTTGTTAGTTTACGTTTCAAGGTTTTCTTATCCTCGTTTTTAAAGTCTTCAACCATCTATTAATACGCCATTTTTTACCGATGATATAACCCAGCATTTAAAAAAATCATAAAAAGGTTACTTTTTTATATCGCATTATTTATTACATACTATAATAGAAGAGCTTCATATAATAAAAAGAGAGTGATCATTTGGAAATGTTAAAATATTTTCTCAATGGATAAAGGTTCAAATCGTTGTGATATTTGAAAAGAAAGAGCATAAAGATATTGCTGTTATTGGTGCAGGTCCTGTGGGAATGTTGTCCGCACTGAGTCTTGCACATGAGGGGTTTTCTGTTTTTCTTGTCGGCCCCCCTGCTCATACAGATGAGTTACGGACAACTGCTCTTATGATGCCTGCAATACGCATGCTTCAAAAACTCAATATTTGGAATAATATTCAAAAATATGCTGCTTCTTTATCCTATATGAGAATTGTAGATATAACTTCTAGAATTGTGCATGCTCCTACGGTGCATTTTTCTTCTGCTGAAATTGGTGAAAAAGCTTTTGGCTATAATATACCTAATGTAAAATTGAACAGTGCTTTAGTCGATGCTGTTGCACATACGCCCAATATTACAAGATTTGTTTCGGCAGCCAAATCTTTTCATCACACAAAAAACCATGTATGTATTACTCTTGCTGATCATAGAGTCATTCAAGCACCACTTGTTGTTGCTGCTGATGGACGTCACTCTCTTACACGTGCCGCAGCAGGAATAAGTGTCAAACAGTGGAATTATCCACAAAAAGCACTTGTTCTCAACTTTTCTCATGAGTTTTCTCATCAAAATACATCAACCGAATTTCATACAGAACATGGTCCATTTACACAGGTTCCTTTACCAGGGCGAAGATCTAGTCTTGTATGGGTTGTTCATCCTTCTCGTGCTGAGGAATTATTGAATATAGAACCAAAAGAAATTGCAAAAATGATCGAAAACCAAATGCAATCAATGCTTGGAAAGCTACGCTTAGAAACATCAATTCAAGCATGGCCGCTTTCAGGACTTCTTTCTCATCATTTTGCTGCTAATCGAACAATTTTAGTGGGTGAAGCCGCTCATGTTTTTCCCCCTATTGGAGCACAGGGATTGAATTTAGGATTCCGTGATGTCCAAACGTTGATTGATATTTTACCCAATAAAATGTCCAACTCTAACTCTGAAATGATTGTTGCGCATTATAACAAATGCCGCAAACCAGATATATTAATCCGAAGTGGAGCTGTTCATACACTTAACTCTGCTCTACTTTCTCATATGTTGCCTGTTCATATGATACGAAGCGTTGGGCTTGGTTTGTTACATAGTTTTTCACCATTACGTAATTTATTTATGCGCGAAGGAATGTATCCCGGTTATGGATTCAAGGAAATTATGCAAATATTTCCAACAAAATCATCTAAACAGCTCTACTGAGCAATAATGGATAATAACGTAAAATAAACAAATAATAATAAGTCAATAAGGTATCAATACCACAGAAAAATTATTTCTATTTGAGTTTTTGTAATAAAACATGTAAAATTAGTAGTACTATACATCATTTTTTATTAAAAATTATTATATATATTTAGCATACTAATATAAAATAAGAAAAAATAATTATAATAAATATATTTCTTATAGTTTTGTATGAAATATAAAAATTACAGATAAAAAAATAATAAGCATAATAATTAAGTTAATTATAGACTACAGATGGAATTGTAAAGATATCTTGCTAAATCATGTCTGTTAAATTTTACACTATAAAGCAAATGAAAAATAATACCATTTTGAAATAGTTATTTTATAACATTAATTTTAATAAGAAAATAAATAATAAAAAACATTTTTATTTAATCAATAGAGTTTCAAAACTTTTTATCATTAAGTATAATATTAAAAATAAAATCATCTTGGGAACTTGTTAGTAACACAGAGGTTAATGAAGTGTTGTTTCAACAAATGGTGACAAGATGAAACTAAATAAATTTTTGAAATTAAGTATTTTTTTTATAATGATTGTATGTGTCTCGTTGACAGTCACTACTTCAATCAGTGAGGTTTTTCATCTTCCTTATTGTCAAGCCTTTACCTATAGCTCTACTCAAAATGTCACTAAAATAGGTCAGAACTCATTTACTGCTTCACAAGTTAAAAATTGTCTTATGCAAAATGGTTTTGAGAATATTAAACGATTGCGTTTAGATGACAAAGGCATCTGGCGTGCTTTAGTAAAATTTAAAAAGTCCCATTTTTTCGTATCCGTTGACTATTCAGGAACAGTTAGCATTCAAAATGAAAGAAAAAAATATGATTGATTTTAAAACTTACAGCAACGTTTCTGTTCATAGCTGTAAGGAAAAAAAATTAAAAAAGTGCTGTCATTCTATTAAAGAATTTGCTTTCATTGGCGGTTTAAATGGTAGCATATCAGGAGCTATCGCAGCAACTCTTGCAACTTATGGTTATATTGCTCTTCCAGGATTTGGTCCAGTTATCGCAATGGGTATAGGAGTAGCACTTTCTGCCGGAGTGATAATAGGAACACTGATAGGATCAGGAATGGGAGGAAGTGTCGGTATATGCTGTATTTTATGGGAAATTTATATGAATCATAATAATTCTTTCTCTTATAAATTTCATAATGAATAAAAATTTTTCGTCATTTTTTCTATGAAAAATAATTAAGTCATCAACAAATTATATGTTCTGTTTTTGATGAAATGATTATCGTATTATAAATGAAATAATATTTCTATGTAAATTATTTTTCTTAAATTTCAATTTAATACAATCATATATATTTAATAATATAGATTATTTTTATAGATAAAATTTATTTAAATATAATTATAAGGTATTTTATGAAAAAAATATTATTATCATTATTGATTTTTATGGCATTTTTAATTCATAAAAATTCTGCATTAGCACTATCAACACAAGTAAATATTTATAAATTAGAAGATAATAATTCCAAAAAGGCTATTGGTAGCATTAAAATTGAAGAAAACACATACGGTTTGATTTTCATCCCTAATTTATCTACTTTATCAGAAGGGATGCATGGTTTTCATGTACATGTAAATCCTTCATGTGATACAAAAGATGGCATAATTGGTGGAAGCGCAGGTGGACATTATGATCCGGAACATACCGGAAAACATTTAGGACCTTATAATGTCAATGGTCATCTTGGTGATTTACCAGCACTTTATGTTGATAAGCAAGGGTATGCTATGATGAGCGTTCTTGCTCCACGATTAAAAAAAATCTCTGAAATTAAAGGGCACTCTTTAGTCATTCATTTAGGAGCAGATAATCAATCAGACAAACCATTACCGCTTGGCGGAGGTGGTGCGCGTTTGGCGTGCGGTATTATTGAAAAATAAAGAGAATATTCTGGCAAACTGTGTGAATATTTTATAAGAGTAAAGTTTTTTGAATGTTTAATTTGGATAACAAAAAACTTAATAATAATCAAAACGAATAACAATGGAAATTAAAGAAATAGTGGTATAAATTCTCCGTAAGAAGACTTCAATATGAGGAAGTAATATTTTCAATGTTTGATGTAAACAAAGCAAGAAAATTGAATTTCACTTTCTAAAATATCAAATTTGTAATAAATTATAATTATTAAGTCTAGTATCTAATAGAATTACGCCCCACGTACAAAATAGAACGGGTCTAAAACAGAATTTTTACTCTTCCCCTACTCAAGCCCACTCATGAGATGCACGCAAACAATTTTGATTGATACAATATCAATATAAGGTGGTTTTAAAAGATTGAATGCTAGGATATTTCCCCCCCTCATTTAAGTTTAAAACAAATGACTCATTATCATTATAAATCAATATATTATATCAATATAATAAGTCAAATAAAATAGTTAGAGTAATTTTTTATTACTCTGAAAAAAGGGTTTTTAAACAATAGAGTCTTTTTTAAAATACCTCTCATGGATACATATGATCCCAATCTAGTGGACGCATCTCGCCAGTTTGATAAAATTGACGAATGAGTTTAATATAATCAAGAAAATCTTTGTTTTCCTCCACTAATCTATTAGCAGTATCCCAGTCAATATCACTACGTTCTTTGGCAGGAATTAAGATCTCACTCTCGGAAGAGTTTTCCTTATTAAGTCTTATAAATCCAACTCCATGCAAACTTGAAAGCATTCGAAGCTCTTTTAATGTATCAACCCCTTCAATTTCACTAGCAACTAAATAACTCAAATTAGCCCATGACGAATTACTAACTGTTTGAAAAAATGCTTTTCGTAAATTTGAACGATTGATGAGAATTTTTACTTCAAAAGACCGAAGCTTCGTTTTTTTATCAAAATATTGCAAAACACAATCTTTGATTTCACGATTCCATTCACTGCTTAAATCTTGCATTCCTACGAGATCTGGATAAAGCCATTTATTTCCGCCTGCACCATGTTTATTACGAGAACATTTCTCATTAATGCGCTTGCTGTAAACTGCAAGCTCTGACCATAAAAATTTAGATAATAACGGATAAAGATCATGCTCTTTAACAGAGCCATCTTCTGTTCTACTCTTTGCATTGTCCTCTGCTGCATCAATGTCCTCTACTGCATCAATTTCAGCACTATCTGTTTGTTTAGTAAAATAATATTGCCGTGGTCGTCCTTCAGTGGTTTTAATTTCTGAATAACGTTTTTGTAACTGAGGGCGTCCTGCTCCTATTTCAGCAACAATTTGCTGAATAAGAGCTGCATCACTATTAAGGGGAGTAATTATTGCCGTTGAATGCTTTTGTTTTTGACGGCATTTTTCTGGGTAATTTTCAAATATCCATTGAGCAATTTCTCGAGCTGTAAATTTTTTTGTCGGGTTTTTCTTTAAAAAATTAAAAATAGTATTTGTTAAATTCAAAGTCATATGAAAAAATTTCCCCTTTCACCCTCCAGATATTTCATTATATTCAGGTTTTTTAAATGAAAGAACAATAAAATATTTAAGTTTTTTAAAAAAAGCATATTTATAAAATTACCCAATGAAATTAAAATATTTTTTTAAATTTGTGACTATAAACTCAAAGATCTTTTCACATAAGGAAAGTAAGATTGTACTTTTATCAAAAATTGTAAATGTGCTAAAAATCCCCATAAAAAATCATAATCTTGTGTAACTTTTCTATACATTTTTCCTTTTATTTTAATGTTGTTAGAAAAAAATATTAATTTTATGATTTAAGAAACCCCTAATATTTTTAAATTAATGGTGCAATAGTGCAAAAAATTAAAAATAATTATTCAAACATTTGATTGGACCTCACATCGGTCAATTAAAAAACTTATGTGTTTTATTTTTGAAACGAAATGTTATGAGCTCTCAAGTATAGATTCTGCAATGGTAAACTCTGCACATAAACCTTCAAAACTACTATTTGCTTTAATAGCATCATGGGGAATAAGAACATAATACCATTTTTTGCCGCCATAAGTAGCTGCGTAGCGCGTTGCATGACAACACCATTGAACTGCAGCTTCTCCCTTTTTTAAAATAATAGGATTTTGCATTTCAGAGGTTTTTTTAGGCTCACAAAGATATTTGGCATCCTTCGTTTCTACAACAAAGTCCGGTTCATAGATTGATCCTTTATCATATTCTATCTTGAAAAAACCTCGAGCGGCTTTCATCCATTTCAATACTTGTACATCATCCTCTAATATTTGAGCAAATCGTAATTCCCCTTCTACTGAATCAAACTTTTGTAAAGGATAACAACATTTTCTAAAGCCGCTGAATACAAGTTTTTTAATATCGCTTTTAATGGCAGGAATATTACGAAAATCAAGAGGAGACGTCCCTTGCGGCAACACATAATGGATAGGTGTTAAAGTTGTAAAACCTCGTGTCACTTTAACCTCATAATCTTTTTGTGTTTCCCATTGATGTTCTCTTAATTGCGCAACAATAAAATTAGTAAGCTTATTCTGATAGTGAATTAATACGTTTTCAACAGCTGTATCATTGGGTAAATAAGATCGGAAATGTTCTACCATCTGACCAGCTAATTTTCGTAATAAGAGCGTATGGCTATCATAATCGATAAAATCATTATCAATTAAACCACGAATGATGTAGTTTTCAAGATAAGGCTCTTTGACATATTCATTCTTAGAAGTGAGAAAAATACTTTTATGGGTACGCAATTCTCGAATTAAAAGTTCTTTACTAACAGGTTGCAAATTTAAGCTTTCTAGATTTTTCAAATCGAAATCAGAAAAACCATAAGTCACGTCACGCGAAGGTATGAATACAATATTAGGAATATCTATCATCAATTCTGCTAATTGTTTTGTCAAAATTGTAACCACTTTTGATACAAGAGACTTTTGTGATGAAGGCTTAATATTCATAACTTTATTAGCAATTTTTTCTTGTATCGGTGCAGAATAAAGCATTTGAGAACTTGGCAATTTATCATTCTCTTTGATAAGATCCCACGCGATCGCTGCAATTTCTTGCTCTTCAGGCGTTAATGTAGGGGAATCTGTATTACGTAATATGATACCTTGTAAATCAGATGCTCCATTTATATCGGAATTACGTGTTACCATCGTTTGCATCAATAAAGCTTCTACTTGACATGGAACTGCCACAATATCTGTCTTTTCAGAGGGGATATCCCCTCCTGTTCCAATCTCAATATGCTTTTTTATAATTGAGTTTGGATCGTTTGCACGATCAATAATATCTTGAAAACGATCATGCGCAATAATTGTTAAACGATCAATAGCTTCCATGCCTGTTCTATACCCATAAGGCAAACGCAATCCACGCCCAATTGTTTGCTCTGTTAAAATTTCTGAAGCCGATGCACGCAACGGTACAATAGTATAGAGATTAGTAACATCCCACCCCTCCTTTAATTTATTAACGTGAATAACAATTTCCGTTGGCTCATGAGGATCCTCAATAGCAATAATTTTTTGAATATTTTGATCTTCTTCTATATTTGACTGTTTTGTATGAATCTCTAAAACTTTTCCCTTATAAGCCCCTGCAAAAAATTCATCTGATTCCAATAAATTCCGTAGTTTTTGTGCATGATTTGTATCTTGAGCAACAACTAAAATAAAAGGCTTAACGAACTTTTTGTTATAATCTTTTGCATAGACAATTAAATCTGCTTTCACATTTTCATGGGCATGAATTGCATCTTGTAATTTGATATGTTCTAATTGCTCAGATGTATGATTTTGAGCTTGAAAATCTTTACGTGTAGCAACAGCAGGTTCTTTTACAAAACCATCCCTCATAGCCTCTGCAAGTGAATAACTATAGACAACATTTTTAAAATCTACGGGTTTTGCACCTATTGTTTTTGGTGTCGCTGTAAGCTCTATTCCTAAAACAGGTTTTAACTCATTAATTGCCGCTGCACCAGCAGAAGCACGATAACGATGTGCTTCATCCATTAACAAAACTAAATCAGGAAGATTTGCGAGATAATCAAAATAACTTTCGCCAATTGTCTCTTGTAAGCGTTTAATCCTCGGCATACTAGATTTTAGTGCGCCTTTTTTATTATCTGTTGTATTAATTTTAGAAATATTAAAAATATTGATAAAAGCCGTATCTCTATTCTCAAACAAACGCTTTTGTCCTTGAAAATAGTGTTCATCAGCGCGAATACCTTTACCACTTTCATAATCTTCACCTGTAATAATAACGGGTCTATTGGCAATAAATTCACTCATTCCACTGAAAACATACTTCGGACTTTGGGGACTAAAATCCTGTTTTAACTTTTCATAAATAGTCAAATTTGGCGCTAAAACAAAAAAATGGCGACTGCGACCTGTTAAATAAAGATAGCTGATAAAAGCACCCATAAGTCGCGTTTTCCCAACCCCCGTTGCTAAGGCAAAACAAAAAGAGGGAAAGTTTCGTTCAAAATCTTGTACAGAAGGATAAAGATTTTTTATCACTTCTAACTCTGCAACCAAATCAGCATTTTTAGAAAGCTCTATATTTTCTAAGATTTTTACCAAAATATTTAAAGATTCACGTTGAGGATCACGTAACGATAAGCGAGCAGAAATCCTTTTTTCAATAGTGTTCATGAAAAACTCCGCTTTTTATATACTATTCAAATAAATCTAATTCTGCTTGCACAATATCTTTATTTTTGTTGTTTTCTTTTACCACAATCACTGGTTCAAGATTGGCTACATTTAAACTGTAATCGTCCCTTCCCCATTCGCATTTTTCTAATACTGCACGGGGGATTTTAGTGAGTGTCAGATTTTCAAAGGATGCTGATTTTGTATCAAAGGCTGTACCACAAATCAGCAACGTGCGATGAGAGCCTACCTCTTCACTCATTATACGGAGTTGTTCATGGGTCATAGCGCTTGTTGTGACATAAATATAATCTGTTTCGGTTGAATACCCTTGCATCCAATAATGATTTTCATCAGGTGCGTAGGTAAATCCCATATGTTTGCACATTGCTTCTGAAAGCATCGCAGCATTATATTCGCGACTAATAATCCATTGTCCCCATGGATCTTTTTGTAACAGAGAAGGTGCAAGGCGATAATAGCGAAATCCACCGCCACCTTGCCAATTGACACTTTTGGAAATTCCCCCTTGATCAGTTCCATCAATGACTTGTTTTAAACGAGGGATAATGTGGGTGTGACAATGCTCACCAAGTTCAATCATAATCCACTTTCTTCCCATTTTATGGGCAACAGCACCGGTTGTGCCAGAACCAGCAAAAGAATCCAGTACAAGATCACCGGGATTAGTGGCAAGTTGAATAATGCGTTCCATTAAACGCTCAGGTTTAGGAGTTGTAAAGACACTATCAGAATTGAAGACTTTGGCTTCTTTTTTTGCATCTTGATTATGGCCAACTTCCTGATAAGGCCAAATGGTCATTGAAACCATACCATTTTTTACCTCTGATAAAAAACGCTTCATAGAAGGAACATTACTTCCTGTTGGACCAAACCAAACACGATTATCTTCTAATAGCTTAGCAAATTTTTGTTTACTAACGCGCCAACTCGTTCCAGCAGGAGGCATCACACTGCGCCCAGAAGGCGTAACAATTTCATAAACATCTTTTAAATTCATAGTCTTAACTGAAAGATTATCTGATTTCCAAGGACCGCGAGGATCATTATCAGGGTTTTTATAGCGCGCATCCATATCGCTTGAACGAGGAAGCAATTGAGGGCGCCAAACAGTTTTATCTTTAGCATAAACCATTACAAAATCATGGTTGTCTGAAAGCCACTTTGCATCATTTTGTGGAGCATATTTTTTTGCCAAATGATATTGTTTATAAAATTTTTTCGACCAAAAATTTCATCCATTAACACTTTAAGGTAAGCTTGCTCGTCATCATCAATTGATATCCAGATACTTCCATCATCTGCCAGTAAATGATGTAACAATTCTAGCCTGTCTCTCATAAGGCTTAGCCATAGGGAATGCTCTAAACCATCTTCATAATGTTCAAAGGCATTGCCTGTATTATAAGGTGGATCGATATAGATGCATTTTACCTTCCCCATATATTCTTGTTCAAGCGCTTTGAGTGCGAGCAAATTGTCACCAAAAATAAGTTTATTATCAAAAATATCTTGGGATGATATTTGATGCGAAGCGTGATAAGATTTTTCAAGATCTTCTAATAAGATACGAGGCTCTAGTTTTGGGCGTTTTTCTTTTCCAATCCAGTTAAGTTCTAATTTTTGTTTATTATAACTCATGCGATTGTCCTTAAATTTAAACGCTTGTGAAAAGTAAACAGCTTATTCATGAATGGCTAAATTAGAGTCTCTTAACAATATTTTTAGTACCATCCGACAGCAATTTGAGCTTCTTCTGACATACAATCAGGTGTCCATGGTGGATCAAAAGTCATAGTGACTTCAACATACGAAACCCCTTCAACTGCACTGACTGCATTTTCTACCCACCCCGGCATTTCACCAGCAACAGGACATCCCGGTGCTGTAAGAGTCATTTCAATTTTTACTGAACGATCATCTTCAATATCAATACGATAAATCAGTCCTAGCTCATAAATATCAGCAGGAATCTCTGGGTCATAAACTGTTTTGAGAGCAGCAATAATATCATTCGTCATACGATCAATTTCATCTGCTGGAATCGCTGATACATAAGACTTTTTATTTTCGCTTACAGTTTCAACAGATTCTGTAGAATGACGCTCTTCAATTGATTCAGCCATTAAAAAAATGTCCTTGTTTCTTTCAATGCTTCTACTAATTGATCTACATCTTCTTGAGTGTTATACATGGCTAACGATGCCCGACAAATAGATGTTAGACCAAAGCGCTGTAATAAAGGCTGTGCACAATGGGTTCCCGCGCGTATTGCAACTCCTTTTCTATCAATAAACATAGCGATATCATGGGCGTGAATCCCTTCAATTGTAAATGATATAATAGCTCCTTTATTGGGAGAATGACCATAAATACGCAATGACTCAACAGTTTTAAGTTTTTCCTGCGCATAAGCTAAAAGGGACCTCTCATGGGCATGAATCGTGCTACGACCTTTCTCTTGTATATAATCAATAGCCGCAGTTAATCCAATAGCTTCAACAATAGGAGGAGTGCCTGCTTCAAAACGGTAAGGAGGAGCATTATAAAAAACCTTATCGGTTGTTACCTCCTCGATCATTTCCCCTCCTCCTTGAAAAGGACGCATTTCTTCTAATCTATCTTCCTTACCATACAAAACACCAATACCAGTGGGACCATAAAGCTTATGACCTGTAAAGACATACCAATCACAATCGAGATCTTGCACATCAACGGTTAAATGTACTGCTCCTTGAGAACCATCAACAAGAACAGGAATAGAATTTTGATGTGCGAGCTTAATAAGCTCTTTAACAGGAGGTACAGTTCCTAATATATTGGACATATGCGTAATAGCAACAAGCCGCGTTTTTTCGCTTAAAGCCTTTTGGAAATCTTCAATGTGCAGAACACCATTTTCATCGACAGGAACAAAAATAAGTTTCACACCTTTTTGTTCACGGAGAAAATGCCAAGGAATAATATTTGAATGATGTTCCATGATCGTTAGAACAATCTCATCACCTTCTTTGAGTTTGGGCATAGCCCAACCATAAGCAACGGTATTAATAGCTTCTGTTGCATTTTTCGTAAAAACAATTTCTTCAGCTTTTTGAGCATTTAGAAAAACACGAACGGTTTCACGAGAATTTTCATATGATTGTGTTGCTATGTTGGCTAAAAAATACATTCCCCTATGCACATTAGCATAACTATAGTGATAATAATTATTCATTGCATTGAGTACTGACATTGGTTTTTGGGCAGAAGCACTACTATCAAGATATGCTAATCGCTTTCCATAAACTTGATGGTGCAAAAGAGGAAAATCACGCCGAATTTCTTCGACATTATAAGTAAATGTTTTTACGTTATTTTCCATTTTTTTTACCTTAAACATTTTTTGCAAGCCATTTACTAATGATATTCTCCAAAGCAATTTGAATATTATCTTGCTTGATCTCATCAATGAGCTCAGAGATAAATCCTTTAATCAAAAGTGCACGCGCCGTTTTAAATGGGATACCACGCGCCATAAGATAAAAAAGATAATCATGATTAATATTAGCAACTGTTGCACCATGACCGCATGCAACATCATCAGCAAAAATCTCCAGTTCAGGCTTTGCATTAAATTCTGCATCATCTGAAAGAATAAGGCTATTACAAGCCATGCGTGCATCTGTTTTTTGCGCTTTTTGAGACACACGTATTATTCCTTGGAAAACACCAACAGCCTTATCTGTGACCACATTGCGTATAATTTCGGTTGATGTTGATTTTTCTTCCACGTGACGAACAGTCATTGTAAGATCACTATGTGTTTGTCCTGATAATAAATTTATAACGCGTAATTGAAAATCAGATTCTTCTCCCTGTAATTCAATATCGACTTCTTGGCGATTTAATTGGCTCCCTATATTAATGACATAAAGTGATAACTTCGCTCTTTGATCAAGAACAGCACAAAATCGACCAAATTGTGTAGAATTAAAATCACGATTGCGAATGAGAATCCACGTAACATCGCTATCAGCAGCAACATTTAATGAAAATATTGAACTGATAAAGGTATCTTTATCATTGCCAATCTGATGTTCAATAAACATAACTTGACTATTTTTATCAATTTTTATATCCGAAAAAATATGAGACTGTCCCCCCATTTGTATATTTTGTAATTCAATGGGTATATTTAACTTTGTATTTTCAGGGATGTGAAAAAGCCAACCATCTGTAACAAAAGCTGTATTTAACTGTCCAATAAAATCCTCATCAGAAATGTTTTGATTTATCTGTACAGAATTATCTTCTAATGCGTCTGAAAGGCGTTTTACTGTAATATTATCTACCTTTGACTCTATCGATGTTTTTCCATTGTTTATGGAGAAAACAGCACTTTCTGAAAGCAAAGAATCAACCAATTGATTGTTTTGAACTTTTGAAAAATTGCTAATAGACTTCAGTAAGGTACGCAGATTGGTATAATGCCAGCTTTCGATTTTACGGGAAGGAAGCCGTGTTGTTTGAAACTGCTCAATAGTTTTCTTGCGGATTTCCTGTACAGCTTTATCACCAGGTAAGTCGTTTACATACTGATTGAAATTACTGAGTATATTTTCTTCAACTGCTAACAAGTTTTGCTGTGTATTCATATTCAATAACCTCAAACCGCTTCCCTGATAAGATCAGCATACCCATTTTGCTCTAAATAAAGCGCTAAGGATTTATCTCCGCTTTTGATAATTTGTCCTTTATAAAGAACATGTACCGTGTCAGGAATAATATAATTAAGCAGCCGTTGATAATGGGTAATCACCAAAAATGAACGTTTTGAATCCCGAAGTTTATTAACACCATCTGCAACAATTTTTAATGCATCAATATCTAAACCAGAATCCGTTTCATCTAAAATGCAAAGTCTAGGTTCAAGAAGTGCCATTTGTAAAATTTCAGCGCGTTTTTTTTCTCCACCTGAAAAACCTACATTTAATGGACGCTTTAGCATATCCATATCTATTTCAAGTTTGGCTGAAACTTCTTTAACACATTTTATAAATTCAGGAATTTTAAGCTCTTTGTCACCACGCGCTTTGCGTTGAGAATTCATCGCAACTTTTAAAAATTCCATCGTTGCTACCCCTGGTATTTCCATTGGATATTGAAATGCAAGAAAAACACCATATGTAGCACGTTCTGCTGGATCCATTTCTAAAAGCGATTTTCCATTATAGAGAATATCTCCTTCTGTTATTTCATAATCATCACGACCAGCAAGCAAATAAGACAAAGTTGATTTTCCGGCTCCATTTTGTCCCATGATAGCGGCAACTTCTCCATCTTGAACTGTCAAGTTTAAACCACGAATAACTTCTGTATCGGTCCCAGCAATACGGGCGTGCAATTTTTTTATCTCTAACATAATTTAATCCTGTTTTGGCTGTTTTTCAGATACCAATGCGTATTATTTTGCCTTAGCATCCATCTACTTTTGTAATTACCATAGAGGTCATTTTTAGCATTATTTGCTACTGTTACAGCCCTTTTACATCAAGTCTTCTATTTATCTAATTACAATAAATTATCCAACACTACCTTCAAGGCTGATACCAATAAGCTTTTGTGCTTCGACAGCAAATTCCATGGGAAGTTTTTGAATGACCTCTTTTACAAAACCATTTACAATTAATGCGATAGCTTCTTCTTCGGGAATTCCTCTCTGCATAACATAAAAAAGTTGGTCATCAGAAATTTTTGATGTTGTGGCTTCATGTTCAAACTGAGCTGTTGCATTTTTTGCTTCAATATAAGGAACTGTATGCGCACCACAATCATTTCCGATTAACAAACTATCACATTGCGTAAAATTACGCGCATTTTGTGCTTTTCGATATGCTGTAACTTGTCCTCGATAAGTGTTATTTGAAAAACCTGCAGAAATGCCCTTGGAAATAATACGACTGGATGTATTTTTTCCCAAATGAATCATTTTTGTACCGGAATCAATTTGTTGATGACCGTTTGCAACAGCAATAGAATAAAATTCTCCACGCGCATTATCACCACGGAGTAAGCAGGATGGATATTTCCAAGTAATCGCAGAACCAGTCTCAACTTGTGTCCATGAGATTTTAGAGCTATCACCTCGACAATCTCCACGCTTCGTCACAAAATTATAAATACCGCCCTTTCCATCTTTATCGCCAGGATACCAGTTTTGTACTGTAGAATATTTAATCTCTGCATTTTTAAGGGCAATAAGTTCAACGACAGCCGCATGAAGTTGGTTTTCATCACGTTGGGGTGCTGTACACCCTTCAAGATAAGAAACATAGGAATCTTCAGCGGCGATAATCAATGTTCGTTCAAATTGGCCAGTGTTGCGTTCATTAATCCTAAAATAAGTTGAAAGCTCCATAGGACAACGAACCCCTTTGGGAATATAAACAAATGAACCATCTGTGAAGACAGCTGCATTTAAGGCCGCATAATAATTATCACTTATAGGTACAACTGTTCCTAAATATTCCTTAATAAGCTCAGAATGTTCAATAATCGCCTCTGAAATAGAACAAAAAATCACACCAGCACGTGCCAGCTCTTTTTTGAATGTTGTTACAACAGAAACAGAATCAAAGACTGCATCAACAGCCACCTGCCCCGATACAGACATACTGTCATCGAAAGTAGAGGGATCAGACTGTTTTCTTACTCCTGCCAAAATCTCTTGTTCTTTAAGGGGAATGCCAAGTTTTTCGTACGTTGCTAATAACTCAGGATCCACTTCATCCAAAGATTTTGGTCCTGTATGATTTTTTGGAGCAGCATAATAATAAAGCTCCTGAAAATCAATTTTAGGATATTCAAGACGCGCCCAATGAGGCTCTTGCATTGTCAGCCAACGTCGGTAAGCTTTTAAGCGCCATGTTAGCATCCATTCAGGCTCATGTTTTTTAGCAGAAATAAATTTGATAATATCTTCATTTAAGCCTTTTGGAGCTTTATCTGTTTCAATATTGGTTTCAAAACCATATTTATATTGGTCAACATCTATTTCACGTACTTGGCGTATTGTTTCTTGTACTGCCGGCATCAATTTTCTCCATTTTTTGGCGTCAAAAACCGGTAACTATTGGCGTCAAAAACCGGTAACTAAAAGTCTTGTTTTTTTACAAGATTAAAGTAGCAAGTTATTTCCTAGGCTATAGGTAAAGTGCAAAAATTTCAATCAAACTTATCTTATTTTTAAAATAATTCTAATTTTATAACTTTCTGATGATAAATCTTACCCTTTTTTCTTGCTTATAATTTGAGAAAAAAACGATAGAAAATCATCAATATCCTCAGAAGTTGTGTCCCGCCCTAGCGAAATGCGAATGGCACCATTTGGAACATGATACCCCATTGCCTCCAACACTTTGCTTTGTTTTACTTTTCCCGAAGAACAAGCCGAGCCGGATGATATAGAAAACCCTTCTAAATCAAAAGCAATTTGCATCGTTTCAGCTTTTATATTTTTCACGGTAAAGTAAGTTGTATTTGGCAAACGTTGAACTCTTTTGCCAAAAATTTCAACATTTTTACTTATTTTTTGTAGTCCATCTTCTAATTTATTGCGTAAATATATTAACTGTTTTATTTCTTCCTGTGTGAAACAATCAGCCATTGCTGCCCCAAAAGCAGCAATAAGGGGCAATGCTTCTGTTCCTCCACGGAGACCTTTTTCTTGTCCTCCCCCAATAATAAGAGGTTGTGGCATAAGAAGATTACCACATGAAACAAAAGCACCTATTCCTTTAGGACCACCAATTTTATGTGCAGACAGTATAAAAAAATCTCCTCCTAGCTGATTAATATCCACGAAATTTTTATCGACATATTGTGTCAAATCAACAATAAGAGTACCTCCTAAATCCCGAACAATAGCGGCGATTTCTGTTAACGGTTGAATAACACCCGTTTCACTATTTGCAGCTTGAATAGCAACAAGAGGTAAACCTTTTGTTTTATCGTGAACCGTTAAGAGTGATGTTAATTTATCTTGTTGAATGAGCCCGTCTTGATCAACAGCAATGACGCTTATCAATTCTTTAGAAAAACGCCCTCCCTCTGCAACAGAGGGATGTTCAGTCGCTCCAAGGTAAAGATGAGAAAATTGAACTTTTGCATTCCCCATATTGTAAAAGGGTGTTAACAAAGTCATCGCTGCTTCACTCGCACCAGAGGTAAATACCACGTGATCTGGATCTGTTTTAAGATTTTCAGCGATTTGTCGACGTGCCTTTTGCAACAAGGTTTTAGCCGCACGCCCTTCCTTATGAACCGATGATGGATTACCAAATATCTCTAAAGATTCCACTAACGCCATCCGTGCCATTTTTTTGAGCGGTGTTGTTGCGTTATGATCAAAATATCGGCGTCTTATAACCATTTTACATCGCAATCATTAATCTTATGAATTGATTAAAAAAATAGCGCAATTTTCTTGAAAAGTGCACTAAAAAAAGAATATCTAATAATTATTTAAGAGATTCTATGGTAAAAGTCGACCAAGGTCAATGAAAGCCTTTTATTGCATTTAAGGAGCATTTTATGCCAGAAATTATTTTTAACGGTCCCGCGGGTCGGCTCGAAGGGCGTTATCAACCTTCACAACAAAAAAATGCACCCATTGCGATCATTTTGCATCCTCATCCCCAATTTGGTGGAACTATGAATCATAAAATTGTCTATGACCTCTTTTATATGTTCCAACAACGTGGCTTTACAACTTTACGTTTTAACTTTCGTGGTATTGGTCGTAGTCAGGGTGAATTTGATTATGGAATAGGAGAACTTTCAGATGCTGCTGCTGCTCTCGATTGGGTGCAAACACAACATCCAGACTCTAAAAATTGTTGGGTAGCAGGATATTCATTTGGAGCATGGATTGGTATGCAGCTTTTAATGCGCCGACCGGAAATTGAGGGATTTATCTCAGTTGCCCCTCAGCCTAATGTTTATGACTTTTCATTTCTTGCACCTTGTCCATCTTCTGGACTTATCATTCATGGCGGTATCGATAAAGTTTCCCCCCCAAAAGATGTTCAAATACTTGTCGATAAATTGAAAACACAAAAAGGAATCATCATCACACAAGAAATATTGGAAGAGGCTAATCACTTTTTCAGTGGATGTCATGAAGAACTTATTGAACGATGTGCCCACTATTTGGATAACCATATCACCAATGAACTTCTCGCTCCTCCTCCTGAAATACTTTCACTAACTTAGGAAAACACGATGGATTTATAAAAAATCAGAAAAAATCGTCTTTGATCATAACTAAAGTAATTTTTTTAGTCTGTACTTAAAACTTTTCTAAATTTTATTCTAGGATAGAAATGAGAATAACAGAATGCATTTTTTCTATCACCTAGAAATCTCTTTTTTAGCGTAAAAAGGAAATAATACCTGTATTATTATCTTTATATTATCAATATGTCTCTTTCTCTTGTGATGTGTGCATCAGTTATGATAGATAACGCTCCATCATATAATCACCTATTATATGAAATGAATGCACTCTTAAAATTAGGAAATTGAATCTGTGTTTGCCTTTAAATCTGATTTTTTACACATTATGAGCGAACGTGGTTTTATCCACCAAATTTCAGATGAAAAAGGCTTAGATGATCTTTTTTCAAAAGAAACTGTAAGCGCTTATATTGGATTTGATCCAACAGCATCGAGTTTACATGCTGGAAGTCTTCTTCAGATTATGATGCTTTATTGGTTACAAAAAACGGGTCATCGTCCCATTGCTTTAATGGGTGGAGGAACCGGATTAATCGGTGATCCTTCCTTCAAAGATGAAGCGCGACGTCTTCTGACACAAGATGATATTGCTGCAAATATCGATGGTATTAAAAAGGTATTTGCTAACTATTTGACATTCGGTGACCGAGAAACTGATGCTTGTATTGTGAATAATGCTGAATGGTTATGCAATTTAAACTACTTAGAATTTTTGCGTGATGTGGGAAAACATTTTTCTGTCAACCGTATGTTGTCATTTGATTCTGTCAGACTCAGACTTGAGCGTGAGCACTCTTTGTCATTCTTAGAGTTTAATTATATGATTCTGCAAGCTTATGACTTTGTTGAACTTTATAAACGTTATGGGTTGCGTATGCAAATGGGGGGCTCTGATCAATGGGGCAACATTATTAACGGAATCGAATTAGGGCATCGTTTAGGAACACCACAATTATATGCGTTAACATCACCATTGTTGACAACCTCTTCCGGTGCCAAAATGGGTAAATCATTGAATGGGGCTGTATGGCTGAATGCGGATATGCTTTCACCTTATCAATTTTGGCAATATTGGCGCAATATAGAAGATGCTGATGTAACACGATTTCTAAAGCTCTATACCCTATTGCCAATGGATGAGATTCTTAAACTTTCTGTACTACAAGGGACAGAAATTAACGAAGCAAAAAAAATTCTTGCAACAGAAGTTACAGCAATGTTGCATGGACGTGCTCTTGCCAATGCAGCAGCAGAGACTGCTCGCAAAACGTTTGAAGAAAAAACTCTGGGAGAAAATCTTCCAACTGTTGAAATTAATGCCTCAGAATTAAAAAAAGGTGTTGGATTGCTCACTCTTTTAGTACAAGCAGGACTCGCTAAATCTAATAGTGAGGCACGCCGACACGTTCAAGGTGGAGGTGTACGTGTAAATGATCAAATTATTGAGGATGAAACACATCTTATTATTGAAGGGGATGTCAGTGCGGAAGGAATCATTAAGCTTTCTTTCGGTAAGAAAAAACATATTGTGATAAAACCAGTATAATCTTTTGTTGTTTTGTTTATGTTGTTCACGCCGATCTTGTTCTTTCAATCCAATCGTTGTGATAGAGCGAGTTTTGTTAGGAAAATAAAGGTCTCTTAAAAACAATAATATTCTAGAGAGTTGAATAGTTCTTTTCTTCTGTGTACTCTGATATCTTATACTTATTACACAAGAAAGATGAAAACAATGACAAGATCAATGAAAGGTGCTCTTGCTCCTGATTTTAATTTGCCTCGCGATGGAGGAGAGACAGTATGTCTTTCTGACTTTAAAGGAAAACCTGTTGTTTTATATTTTTATCCAAAAGATGACACCAGCGGTTGCACAAGCGAAGCACTTGATTTCACAAAATTAAAGATGAAATTTGATGAAATTGGTGTTGCTGTTATTGGAATCTCTCCAGATAATGTAAAAAAACATGATAAATTTAAAGTAAAATATGAACTTGATGTCATCTTGGTTTCTGATGAAGAAAAAACAACCCTCGAAGCTTATGGTGTTTGGGTTGAGAAAAGCATGTATGGACGCAAATATATGGGTGTTGAACGGAGCACTTTTTTAATTGATGCAAATGGAATAATAGCAGAAGAATGGCGCAAAGTAAGCGTATCTGGGCATGCTGAAAATGTTTTAGCTACTGCAACACTTTTACATCATAACGCTAACTTATAAATTGAGTGTTTGATTTATCTTAAAAAGCAAAAGTCATCCTCCGAATTGATTTTAGTTTTTCAATGGATTCAATTTTTACAATATATTGATTTATAAGGATAATGAATTGTTTTATATTTATATTAGTCCTCCGAATATCGCAAATTTTTCTTATTTCAGCTTTCTATCACTTGCAATATCATAAGCAGGATTGGCGTGTGAGAAAAAATTGAAGAAAGGAACAAGAAAATCCCTCTTTGAACCTTTAAAGTATCAAGAACTATCGTAATATCACAACATCAATAAAACAAACAACTTAAGAAAAAAATCTACATGGCTTGAAGGAAGGATATATAATTAACGAATATCCTCAATTTCTTTGTCTTGTCCATAAATGCGCCGTGCGAGTGCTGCCTCTATAAATGCATCTAAATTACCATTCAGTACGGATTGTGGATCCGTATTTTCAATCCCTGTACGCAAATCTTTGACAAGCTGATAGGGTTGAAGAACATAAGATCTAATTTGATGTCCCCATCCGATTTCTGTTTTAGAAGATTCAGCAGCATTGGTTTCTTCTTCTCTTTTTTTAAGCTCTTCTTCATAAAGCCGTGCACGCAACATCGACCAAGCCGTAGCGCGATTTTTATGTTGAGAACGCTCTGTTTGACATTGAACAACAATACCCGTTTTTATATGTGTGATGCGAACAGCGGAATCTGTCGTGTTAACATGTTGTCCTCCTGCTCCCGATGCACGATATGTATCAATACGCACATCTGCCTCTGAAACATCAACTTCAATATTGTCATCAATAACTGGATAAACCCAAATGCTTGCAAAAGAGGTATGGCGCTTTGCATTCGAATCAAATGGAGAAATCCGCACCAAGCGATGAACGCCTGATTCTGTTTTTAACATTCCATAAGCATTATGCCCTTTTACAAGAATAGTCGCTGACTTTATTCCTGCTTCTTCTCCATCATGAATTTCTAAAATTTCAACCTTCATTTCATGCTGTTCAGCCCAGCGCATATACATACGTAAGAGCATAGAAGCCCAATCTTGGCTTTCTGTTCCCCCTGCTCCAGCATGAACTTCTAAATAGGTATCATTCGGATCTGCCTCTCCTGAAAGAAGTACATCAATTTGCCTTTTATCTATCTCATTTTTAAGATTACGTATTGAATTTTCTGCATCAGCAATAATTTCAACATCACTTTCTTCTTCGCCCATCGCGATAAGCTCAATGCATTCTTCAAGTGTTTTTGTAAATGATAAAAGACCATTGATTGAATCATCAAGACGTTGACGCTCACGCATCATATCCTGTGCTTGTTGTGCATCATCCCATAATGACGGATCTTCCGCTTTTTGATTAAGATATTCGAGACGTTTTAGTGATTGATCCCAGTCAAAGATGCCCCCTTAGCAATTGAATTGCTTTCTGGATTTCATCAACTAATGTTTCTATTTCTGCTCGCATAATTTAACACCGTATTTTTTAACACTCTTTCTGGTTATGTCACTAGAATTTTATACAAATTTGATAGCTGCTATGAGGAAATAGCATGGACTTATCATTCTATTTACAGGACCGACACTGTAAAAAAATAAAAACTATAGACTCATGGCAAAAGGAGATTTTGTTGATTAATACAGCCCACCTGTCCCACTTTCAAGGGCTTTATTGACTTGTGGAGAAGTGGTTACTGCAGGAACACCTTCTTGAAAAGAATTTGTACTCCCAATAACTTGATATATATCAGCAGGACCAGTCCCTGGTTTAAATGCTTCTATAATGACATCTTGATCTCCTCTTTCCGCAAGCATTCCTGTTTTCCGATTAATTGGCATTAAAATCATACCCTTTGGCATCTTAAAGGGAACATCTGGCTTTCCTTTAAGAGCATTTGCCATAAACTCACCAAAAATAGGTGCAGCTAATGAACTTCCGGTTCCATTATATCCTAATGGAGCAGGTTGATCGTAGCCGATAAAAATACCAACGACAATGTCAGGAGTAAATCCCATAAACCAGACATCTTTAGAGTCATTGGTTGTCCCTGTCTTAGCGGCAATATGTCGATTAAGATAACGTAAACGTGCTGCAGTACCACGCTGAACAACCCCTTCCATCATGGATGTAATCTGATAAGCAGTCATAGGGTCAAGAACTTGATCTCGCTCATCAATCAATGTGGGTTCACGTTGATTATTCCATGAAGGCGTATTACAATTTTCACAAATACGATCATCATGACGATAAATTGTCTTTCCATAACGATCTTGAATTCTGTCTATCAGAGAAGGCTTAATAGAGCGTCCCCCATTGGCAATAACTGAATAAGCTGTAACCATTCGTAATACTGTTGTTTCACCAGCCCCTAAAGCCATGGGAAGATAAGGCTGCAATTTATCCACTATGCCAAAGCGTTCTGCATATTCAGCGACAAGAGGCATTCCCATATCATTGGCAAGCCGTATTGTCATAAGATTACGAGAACGCTCAATACCATAACGCAACGTTGAAGGTCCTGCAAATGTACCACCATAATTTTTTGGTTGCCAAACTTCCCCATTATATTGACGAACTTCAATGGGGCCATCTAAAACAACGGATGCTGGTGTATACCCGTTATCAAGAGCTGCTGCATAAACAAAAGGCTTAAAAGCAGACCCCGGTTGGCGATAAGCTTGGGTTGCACGATTGAATTCAGATGCAGCAAAAGAAAATCCTCCCACCATAGCAAGAACGCGCCCTGTATGAGGTTCCATAGCAACAATTGCACCTTCAACCTTTGGAATTTGTTGTAAACGATAAGTGTTGTTTGTATTGGATAGTTTTTCAACAAAAATGACATCCCCAACTTGCAGAACATGAGATAAATTCTGAACAGTTTTTCGATAACCATTTTCTTTTACAACATGGAGTGCCCATTTTGAATCAGATTCAGATAAAACAGCAATTTCCCGTTTTTTTGATAATATACCTGAAGCTTCGCGCTGTGGCTGTAAACCAATCTCTACTTTATTGGGATTAGCAGAAAGAACAACAGCTAAACGCCATTCAGGAACATCACTTAGCCCCGTGATATTTGCAAGTTCTATCCCCCAATCACCTTTTTTATCGATATGCGCATAAGCTCCACGCCATCCTTGCGAATGATCAAATCTAATTAATCCAGCGTGCAAAGCACGTCGCGCAATAAGTTGTAAATGCGGATCAAGCGTTGTACGAATGGAAAGCCCACCTTCATAAAGTGTCTTAGCCCCATAGCGATGTATTAAACGACGTCGCACTTCTTCAGTAAAATAATCAGCCGCAAAAACATAGCTATCACTCCCACGTATTGTCGCTCCTAAAGGTTTAGCTTTCGCTTTTTCACCTTGTTCACGCGTTACATATCCATTTGCAATCATCCGATCTATAACCCAATTGCGCCGATCAATAGCACGTTGTGTATTCTTAAATGGATCATAATTTGCTGGCCCTTTTGGAAGAGCAGCCAAATAAGCACATTGTTCTAGCGTCAGATCATTGACGGATTTATTGAAATAGGTCAAAGAAGCAGCGGCTATACCATAAGTACCACGACCCAAATAAATTTCATTGAGATAAAGTTCGAGAATATGATCCTTTGAATAAGTTTTCTCAATACGCATTGCTAAAATAGCTTCCTTAAATTTACGCTCTAACGTTGTTTCTGAACTTAAAAGAAAGTTTTTAGCGACTTGTTGCGTTATAGTTGATGCACCCTCTGGACGTCTTCCAGAACCAATATTACGAATATTATTGATCAAAGCTCGAGAAAGTCCTTCGGGATCTAAACCAAAATGATGATAAAAGTTTTTGTCTTCAGCCGAAATAAAAGCATTTATAACAAGCTTTGGTATTGATTGAATTGGTAAATAGAGGCGATGTTTTGTTGCAAACTCTGCCATAAGACGGCCATCAGAAGCATGGACGCGGGTCATTACCGGCGGCTCATAAAGTGAAAGAACTTCATAATCAGGGAGTGCATTTGCTTGACCACTGGTCATAACACCCCATGTTATTGCTCCACAAAGTCCAATAGCAACAAAAAAACGAAGAAGATATCTCAAAAAAATCATCATAAAAACGGCTATCGCTTTCTTAAGAATTAATCAAAGAAAAAATACGTTACTTCAAACACACCAAGCGGATATCACCACAAGATTGAGATCAAGAGAAATTATTTTCTATCTTTTATTTATACTAAGGTACACTAGAACCCCATATTGATACTCTATTTTCTCACAAATTTAAAGAGGCTGTATCATTTTCTGCCTATAATGAGCAAATTGACGAATAGAATGAGCAATAGAGGCTGCCATTTGTTTTCTCCAATGAGGATCATTTAATAACTTTTCGTCCTCTTTATTGGATAAATAACCTATCTCTATCAAGACGGAGGGTATATCTGAAGCTCTTAAAACTTGAAAATTAGCATACCGATGTGGGTTATTAATCAAGTTAATATGATTCTTTGATAAACTTGAAATAACACTATTTGCAAAATTAACCGAAAATGTATGTGTTTCACGTCGTGTAAGATCCATCAAAATATCTGTAACTTCGAGTGTTTCATCTGCAGGCAAACCATCCAGCAAATCAACTTTATTTTCATTTTCAGCTAAAGATTTTGCAATGGCATCAGAGGCTTTGTCTGATATGGTATACACTGTAGCACCGCGAAGAGAATGTAGATCAATCGTATCTGCATGAATAGATATAAAAAGATCAGCATCGAGCTCTTGCGCTTTTTTAACTCTTTCACTTAGTCTTAAAAAAATATTGGAATCTCGCGTTAAAGCAACAGTAATATGAGAATCCTTTTGTAATTCGTCTCGCAATGCACGCGCAAAGTCTAAAGTCACATCTTTTTCTAAAACTCCAGTAACACCCCGTGCACCGCCATCAATACCACCATGACCAGGATCAAGAACAACACGAAAATTATATGCTGGCATTAACTGCGTTTTTGTATCAAAATTGGTCTTTTGCTGTTTTTTTAATATTTCATCAAATTTTTCTAGTGTAGTTTTACGAATATCAATCAGCAACTGCCATAAATCATTATTTAATTTTTTTACGACACTTTTTTCAATTACAAAGGCCGTTTTACTTGTCAAAATAATGCGTGAAGTCTGTATGTCAGAAAAAGCATAACGCACATCTGAAAGCATAACGGATAATGTATTCTGTTTCTTTAAAGGCGTATTTTGCATCGAAAAGTCAATTGTAGGTAAATTGATAACCAACCGTGCTGGCCTGTCCAAAATCTGTAAACGAACATTTGGTTTTGAATTGAAAACCGCAATAATACGCGTATGAACACTATCACCAATGGTTCGAAAATTAATAAGTCTCAGAGGATCTGCGGCTTGAACACTGGTTTGGAATAGCAAAAATAATAATAAAAAGTATGTGACAAGCACAATAACATTCCCATAAGCTGTTTTCAGCTTTTTGGTAAAGAAAACTCTTATCATAAGCAAAATACTCTACATTACATTTGTAATAATTTATCTTGGTTATATAAAAACGATACACCAATTTATTCTCTATTTTTCAATAAAAGCTAAATAAACACCCAAAAACGAAATTAAGGTCATTAAAGACATTATCATTATACATGATTTACATTGTTACTTGCCAAACGCATGATATCAACATAAAAGAATATTTATGCTTCCTAGCTGATAATAGTCATCTAAATTATCTGTAACTCATATTAAGTTGTCTTTAGAGGTTTTTTGCCTATTATGCATTGAGACTTTTTTATGGATGAAAAATTTCTATGTTATAACATTAGGATTGCATTACTTAAGATTCGTTGGTTCGGATATCCGAACTGTTTTAAAGATTATTTTACCGGAGACTTTTAAGAAATATGAGTCATAAAAAACAGATGGAGATAATGATGAGAAATGGTGTAAATGCAGTCATGCCTTTGCACGTGGTGTTCCGTCCTGTTTTTCTGGTACCTCCCTTTTATGGCAGACAGCCTTTTATATTTACGAATAGTTATAGCGTTCGTTTGAGTAAAATTGTGCATGTCGCCTTCAGGATATTAGCTTATGTCAAACAAAATGCTTATAGATGCCTCCCATCCGGAGGAAACACGTGTTGTTGTTGTTCACGGCAACAAAATTGAAGAACTTGATTTTGAATCAGAACATAGAAAACAGCTCAAGGGGAATATTTATCTCGCACGTATTACGCGTGTAGAACCGTCTCTCCAAGCAGCTTTTGTTGAATATGGTGGAAACCGACATGGTTTTTTAACATTTTCTGAAATTCATCCTGATTATTATCAAATTCCTATTGCTGATCGCCTTGCTCTTCTTGAAGAAGAGGAAAAAGCAGCTGTAGGAGAAAATTCTATAGATGCCTTTACGGAAGAAGCAACTAAAAATAAAAAACGCTCCAGAAGAACAAAAAAAAATGGAAAAAACAATGTCATAGCAGCCGATATTGAAAATGATATCACATCTGAATCAACAATAATTGATAATACAGAAGAAGCATTAAATGCCGATATCTCTTATGATGAGATCGAAATGGTTGGTGCTGAGGACATCCGTGAAGAGCTCCCAATTTATCAAAGAAAACAAGGGCGCCAGTATAAAATTCAAGAAGTCATTAAACGACGTCAAATTTTGTTGGTACAAGTCATTAAAGAAGAGCGTGGTAATAAAGGTGCTGCCCTTACAACATATCTGTCTTTAGCAGGTCGTTATTCTGTTCTAATGCCCAATACAGCACGTGGTGGTGGTATTTCACGAAAAATTACGAACGTACAAGACCGTAAGCGTCTTAAAGAAATCGTAAAAGAATTAGCCGTTCCAAAAGGTATGGGTGTTATCTTACGAACCGCTGGTGCCAATAGAACAAAAGCTGAAATTAAACGTGATTATGAATATCTTATGCGGTTATGGGATACTATTCGCACTTTGACACTCGAGTCAACGGCGCCATGCCTTGTCCATGAAGAAAGTAATCTCATCAAGCGTTCTATACGAGATCTTTACAATAAGAACATTAGTGAAATTCTTGTCTCTGGAGACCAAGGATATCGTGAAGCGAAAGACTTTATGCGTATGCTTATGCCAAGTCATGCAAAAGTTGTGCAACCTTACCGTGATCCTACACCCATTTTTGCAAGAAATAATATTGAAATTCAACTTGATAAAATGTTGCAACCACAGGTTTCTTTAAAATCTGGTGGTTATCTTGTTATTAATCAAACAGAAGCACTTGTTGCTATTGACGTAAATTCTGGCCGCTCTACGAAAGAATTCTCTGTCGAAAAGACAGCTTTACAAACTAACCTTGAAGCTGCTGAAGAAGTAGCGCGTCAATTACGCTTGCGTGACCTTGCTGGTTTAATTGTGATTGATTTTATTGATATGCTTGAAGAACGCAATGTAAAGCTGGTCGAAAAAAAATTAAAAGATTGTTTAAAAAATGATCGTGCTCGTATTCAAGTAGGTCATATTTCACACTTCGGCCTTTTAGAAATGAGTCGTCAACGTATTCGCATATCGGTTTTAGAAAGTACAACACAGCCCTGCCCGCATTGCGCAGGAACAGGAAATATACGTTCTGAATCATCAATTGCGTTACATGTCATGCGCTCAATTGAAGAATATCTTCTTCATAATTCGCAATATAATATTATCGTGCGCACACCCGTAGCAACAGCGCTTTATGTATTAAATCATAAACGCAACATTCTTGTTAATTTAGAAACTCGCTTTAAGCTTAATATTAGTATTGAAGCAGATGATAGTATTGGAACGCAACATCTTGTTATTTCTAAAGGCTCAATAGCAGAGAGCATTTCTCGATCTTCA
Source organism: Bartonella sp. MR168JLCBS (assembly GCF_042194175.1). Classification (NCBI taxonomy): domain Bacteria; kingdom Pseudomonadati; phylum Pseudomonadota; class Alphaproteobacteria; order Hyphomicrobiales; family Bartonellaceae; genus Bartonella; species Bartonella sp. MR168JLCBS. The sequence continues at coordinate 125,351 of NZ_JBHIMP010000004.1, forward strand.
TTGGAAGATGTTAATAAGCAAGAAATTGAAGATTCTGTTTTCACAGAAAGTGAATCTATTGAAAATCCTTCTCCCATTGAAACAAACCAAAAGCGTCGGCGCAAAAATCGTCACGATGAAATTACTGATCATTCTCTCTCCAACGTTCATAAAAAAGAAGATACCTTGAGTGATGATTCTTATCGTCGAGGACGTCGTCGAGGACGTCGTGGTGGTCGACGCAATCAAGATAATAGTTTTCATCAGATTCGCATTCCTTACGCAGAACCAGTGGGAGATTTTGCTAAGCAGGCTTTAGCAGAAATTAAAGCAGCACACCGCAAACATCGTGTTTCACCTGCTAAATCTTTTGAACTTGAAGAAACAAAAAATAATACACAAGCTCTAGATATACAACAACAGGGTGAATCTGAAAAAAATGATACAAGTATTAAACCTAAAAAACGTAAAACACGTTCTTCAAAAGTAGTAGAAAATCAACTTTCTTTAGATAATGATCAAAATGTCGTAGAACAAAAATCTCTTGAAGAAAAACCTAAAACTAGTTCAGTACGTAAAGCTAAAACAAAAAAGGCAGACAAATCTATTCATAAAGTAGAAGATAAAACTCTTGAAAATAGTAAAAAGTCAACACGTGGAACACGTAAAAAATCATCTTCTAAAGAGGCAACGCAAATACAAAAAATATTAGAGAAAGAAACTATAATCGAGATGGAGGAAGTTGTCGAAACCTCTCCTTCCCAAATTGAAGAAACAATTAATCAACCCGTTGTTGTTTCATCAACGCCTAATGATTCTTCCAAAACTGAACGTATTGGTTGGTGGAAACGCAGAATTCTTTCGAAAAATTAAAGATTAAAAAAACCGCCACAGTTTTCTGTGACGGTTTAAATAAATAATTATAGAAGACGTTTCAACCAATTCTATGGTGTGGGTTTATCACTTTTGTTTTGCTTTTTCTTGCTCAGCCCGCATACGATCTTCAATTTCTTTTTGCTTTGATTGAATAGCTTGCTGCATCTTTATTTGTTCTTGTTGGAAATCTTTTTCCTCCATACCAGGACCGGTATAGGCTGCTGTAAACCCATTAAGAGAAAATTCAATAGGATTAGCTGAACCACGGAAATTAACTGTGGTTACAACCATTTTTGTACCACTTTTCATAGCAGCTATAAGCTTATCATCTAAGACATCATTGGCAATACAACTTGGTCCATTACAAATAATATAAGGAATTTTTTTAGAGAAGTCGTCACCAATTTTAATGTGAACACCTTCTGGCAAAAAACGACCTGTAGGTACTTGAATACCTATACGTTTTTCATTTTGCTTCCCTTTTATTTCAACAAGATTAAAAGCCGTTAAAGGTTGTCCCGTATTCGATAATACAGTATTCATTGTATTACAAATATCAACATCATGCTGCTTACTGCAAACTTTGTACCAACCTTGTGATAAAGTTTGCGCATTTGCAGAAATACCAGCTATAAGAAAAAGGGCAGCGGCTCCAACTAATACTGAAACAGCAGAATAAACATTTTTATGCGACATGATTAAGTTAATCCTTTCAACGCGCTTTTAAGTAACTTCAAAAAAATATTAAATATAATTCCAACTTAAATTTATTAAATTATAATGAAATAACACTTAATTTTACTATTTTTACTTCAATATAAAAAAAAAAGTCAAATTTAGAGAAAAAAATACGACGAGCTATTCTAATTTTTATACACCCATATAATTCCCCTCTTTATCATATTGGTGTTTGATGCAATCTATCCATAAAACACCTCTGTGCATTTAAGCTAAGATTACACAAACGAATCAATATTGCAATATTAATTAAAATAAACTCCTATACTACTCTAAAAATCTTACTAATTAAACTTTTTACATTTATTACTCTTCATGTTAAGCTCGTAGAGCCTTAGCAACAGCTGTTGTAATGCATGAAGCTTCAAAAGATCAGATAAATTTTACTTTTTTCTTTATGTGATTCGTGTGATACACAAAAATAAAATCATTTACGGTATTATTGAAACATTTCATAAATTAAAACCACTGATTGTCTAAAATTTCTGCATAATTGTAAGAGAACTTTTTGCTAATGGACAATTTTCTGCCCTTGTTTACAAAACAAGGGCGATACATTTTTGTAATAAAAGTTTTATATTCTACAGCTTTTAACCAAAAATTTTAGTTTAAAAATACGCTACTAAAGAAGTGCTTTTTTCTTAATTAAACAACATATTTTCTTAGAGAGAAAATTTATAACTGTTGAAAATATTTTATTTATAATAATAATTTATCTTTTACATCATCAAATGTTTGTTTTTCATAGCTATTAAGAGCCTTCTGTTAGCAATTCTTTTATATTGCTAGAAACTGGGGCTTATCGAATTAATTGCGTCTTTTACTCAATAAAAATCTTTATCTTTCCAATCAAAATCTTTGCGTAAAATAGCACCTATATCACTCTGCAATATATCCGCTAAAACTTTGCAACTAATAATAAATATGAGGATAATTTTCTATTTATTAAATAATTCAGCTTTTCTTCGTATTCTCCTACTTCGTACTCTCTCGCTATATCTACCCTAGAGATAAATTTTTATTTTTTTCAAATAAATCCTGTAATTTCGAACCAAGATTATAATATTCATTCTTCAGATTTTTCAGTTCTTTTAAAAACTTATTTCGTTCCTGCAAACGCTTATAGTATTCTGCTTTAGAAAAATTTTTTCCCAAAATATCTAAATATAAATACTTATCTTCAATAAATTGTATGCTATCTTTAGTATTCTTTCTTTTGTTTTTTAATGTTGGTATTGTTTCTTAGAAGATAAATCAGCGTGAGCGTTTTTATGCCATATATTACAGGGAGTAAAAAACTATCGTTAGCAACTTTTGTAATGAAGAAAGCATGTTATCTTGGCTTAAATTTTTGCTTTTTAGAGAAGGTACTTATATGCACGTTCTATTTATTACAGTTACACCGTCTAAGCTATTTTCTTCATTGTATCAATATGTCTTATGATGAAGAACGCAAAATGAATATGTAAGAAGTTCTTTTATTATAAACTTAAATTTTATTCTTATAAAAAATCAATAACTATTTGTTTTTTATAATAATTTTATAAAAATGAGTAACAATTCTGAAACAACAAAGAAGTTTTTAACCAGAATGTTGTTCTGCCATTTCGACAAGCTGTGTCATAATATTCGCTGCTCCAACAAGCCTTTCATCCGCTGTGGACCAATCACGAATAAGAGCGATACTTTGATCTGGTCGAATTTTTGCCATCGAACCTTGTTTTCCAACCCACTGAACAAGAGCAACACTATTTGCAAAATAATTATTGCGAAACTGTATAACAATCCCCTTTGGTCCAGTATCCAATTTTTCTACATGCGCTTTTCGACACAATGTTTTGATATAAAAGACTTTAAGAAGGTGTTGAACTTCAAGCGGTAAAGGACCAAAGCGATCAATTAACTCCGCTGCAAATTCATCAATTTGTTCTAAATCATCAAGTTCTGTTAAACGACGATAAAGCCCCATACGTAATGGCAAGTCAGGCACGAAACTTTCTGGTATCATCACTGTTGTACCAAGTGAAATTTGAGGAGACCATTGCTTATCTTCATTTAGCTCTCCATCTTTTAATTCAGCAACAGCTTCTTCAAGCATTTTTTGATAGAGTTCAAATCCAACTTCTTTAATATGTCCCGATTGCTCTTCACCTAAAAAATTGCCTGAACCGCGGATATCCATGTCATGGCTTGCCAATTGAAAACCGGCCCCCAAGGTGTCAAGAGATTGTAAAACTTTAAGACGGCGATCAGCAGCAGCTGTTAAAACTTTACCAGCAGGAAATGTAAAGAGTGCATAAGCACGTTGTTTTGAGCGCCCTACCCTCCCTCGTAACTGATAGAGTGCAGAAAGACCAAACATCTCAGCGCGATGCACAATTAGGGTATTGGCTGTTGGAATATCAAGACCAGATTCAATAATGGTTGTCGATAGCAAAACATCATATTGCCCATCATAAAATGCATTCATAATATCATCAAGTTGTCCAGCCGGCATTTGTCCATGAGCCACAACGAATTTAAGTTCTGGCACATGTGTTTTGAGATATTCTTCTACAAAAGCCAGATCAGAAATACGAGGACAAACATAGAAACTTTGTCCGCCACGATAATATTCTCGAAGCAGGGTCTCTCGTATAACAAGTGCATCAAAAGGTGAAATAAAAGTACGAACCGCCATTCTATCAATGGGGGGCGTTGTTATCAATGAAAGTTCACGTACACCCGATAATGCTAACCCTAAAGTGCGTGGTATGGGAGTTGCTGAAAGTGTGAGAACATGAATATCACTTTTAAGCTCTTTTAAACGCTCTTTGTGTTTGACACCAAAATGCTGCTCCTCATCAATGATGAGAAGGCCTAACCGTAAAAAATTAACTGCACCACTTAATAATGCATGGGTTCCAATGACAATATCTATTGTACCATCTGAAACACCTTTTTTTACTTGTGCAAGTTCTTTCGCTTTTACAAGCCTTGAAGCATGTCCAATTTTAACCGGTAATCCTTGAAAACGCGAAATAAATGTCTTGTAATGTTGACGTGAAAGCAAAGTTGTCGGTACAACAACAGCAACCTGATATCCATTTAATGCTGCGACAAAAGCACTTCGAATGGCTACTTCGGTTTTTCCAAAACCAACATCACCGCATATCAAGCGATCCATAGGCTTTCCTGAGGCTAAATCGTCTAAAACAGCATCAATTGCATTCATTTGATCTTCCGTTTCTTCATAGGGAAAGCAAGCAACAAACTCATCAAATGGTCCAACTGGTGGAAGTAAAGCAGGCGCAGCACGAGTCACACGCTCTGCAGCTATACGAATTAATTGCCCTGCCATTTCCAATAAATGTTTTTTAAGCCGAGCTTTACGTGCTTGCCAAGCAACACCCCCTAATTTATCTAAAGTTACCTCTGTTCCTTCTGAGCCATAACGTGAGAGAAGCTCAATATTTTCAACAGGTAAAAAGAGTAAATCACCTCCAGCATATCTAATTTCAAGACAATCTCGTAAAATTCCAGTGGTTTTGATGGTTTTAAGACCAACAAATTGGCCAATACCGTGGTCGATATGCACAATAATATCACCAGAATTTAAAGCAGAAATTTCAGAAATAAAATTTGTATTATTTTTACGCCGCTTTGGCGATCTTATAAAACGATCGCCAAGGATATCTTGCTCTGCTATAACAGCCAAATCTTCAGCCTCAAAACCATGTTCTATCATGATAACAGCTGCTAATATGCGATCTCGTGGTGTTGCTTTGACAGTTTGCAAGGATTTTGCAACATCTATTTTTTTCAATCCATGCTCATCGAGAACTTGTAGCAAACGATTGAGAGATCCTTCACTCCAACACGCTAAAAGCACTTTTTTACCAGCAGTGCGTAAAGATGCGATATGATCAACAACACTTGAAAAAACATTTTTTTCCTGCGCATTACGCTCTTTTACAAAATCATATCCCTGTTTAACATTGGTGTGAATAACAGTTTTTTCCAAACTTTGTGGAATATTAAAAGGCGAAAAATCAATACGCTGTGAAGATTGTTGCACACCCTCCAAAACACGCTCTGGCGTTAAATAGAAAAGACTAGGATCTATTGGGTGATAAGAAGTAGAATTTTTTTCATCATTTTCGCGCTCTTTGCGCGCGTTATAATAGTCCTCAATAAGACGATAGCGCTCAATGAAGGCTTCTTCTATGAGATGCTCAAAAACTATCGGTAAGTTACCACAATGGTCAAAAAAACTATCAAGGTTTTCATAAAAAAATGGAAGCCAATGTTCCATACCGGCAAAACGCCGACCTTGAGCAATTGCTTCATAAAGCATGTTATTTTTTTGTGATACACCAAATGTACGGGTATAATTGCTCTTAAAACGGCTTATGCGTTCTGGTGTAAGAACAACCTCACTCATTGCCTGTAATAAAAGTTCAGTTTTTTGACCTGTTGTCCTTTGACTTTCTGGATCAAATATGCGGATACTTTCTAGGGTATCTCCAAAAAAATCAAGACGTAAAGGTTCAACATCCATGGGAGAAAAGATATCAAGTATTCCTCCTCTTACAGCAAACTCACCAACATCACGGACAACCGTAACGCGTTCAAAACCATTGGTTTCTAAAAACTGAATAAGATTTCCCATGTTATTGCGCTGGCCAACACGTGCGTGAATAAGCTGAGCTTCTATCATTTCACGAGGAGGTAACTTTTGCATAATCGCATTTGCTGTTGTTAATATAATTGCAGGATGTGGATCTTTACGTAAATTTGCTATGTGTGCCAATGCTGATAGTCGACGTGCCATAACAGCAATTCCTGGTGACACACGATCATAAGGCAAACAATCCCATGCAGGAAATTGAAGTATGGGTAAATTGGGCTCAATAAAATTTAAAACTTGTTGTAAATGAACAATTTTTGTTCCGTCGCGGACAACATAGATGAGTGGTTTACCTTGTGCAATTTCTGAACTTAATTTAGCAAGCGCAAAGGCTTCAAATCCATCAGGAACTCCATCAAAAATCATACGAACAGAATTATTTTTGGGAATAACAATTTTTTTAAATATAGGCATCAGGATTAATAACTTAAGCAAATACGATAATTGGCAATATCGCGAAAAAGTGGACTATCAACTTCAGAGGGTGGCAAAACTTCTCCAGTAATCCATGTGAGTAAATCACGATCATCAAAAGACATAATATATTCAAGTTCAGAGAGCGTTTTATCATTCATTTCAGCAATATGAGCATCGACATAATGTCCAAAAATGAGATCCATTTCACGAATACCGCGATGCCATGCACGAAAAATCAATCGACGACGACGCACATCTAATTGATTTTTGTCAACGACAAAAACTGTCATAAAAAATCTCCTTGAATAAAGTAATATAAACTATTCAATTAGTAGTATAAAATTTGTACCTTGCTTTTAAGGAAGTTCTATAATCTTTTGTTCTTTAAGTGTAATTCGACGATGCATTTGCTTAGCCAAAGCGTAATTATGTGTTGCAATAAGAGCAGAAAGACCCGACTGACGAACAAGGATAGACAAAGCTTGAAAGACATAAGCTGAAGTTACTGGATCAAGATTTCCTGTAGGTTCATCAGCCAAAAGAACCGAAGGGCCATTTGCTACTGCACGTGCAATAGCAACACGTTGTTGTTCTCCTCCCGATAACTCTGAGGGACGATGGTTAGCGCGATGAGAAATACGCAGATACGTCAATAATTTGCGCGCACGATCTTCTGCTATGGATTTTTTTAATCCTGCTATCATTTGCGGTACCATGACATTTTCTAACGCCGTAAACTCTGGAAGTAAATGATGAAATTGATAAACAAAACCAATATCATTTCGTCTTATAGCTGTTCGCTCACTATCAGAGCGCTTTGCACAAGAAACACCCCGTAACATCACATCACCAGCTGTTGGTTTTTCTAATAATCCAGCAATATGAAGAAGTGTTGATTTTCCAGCACCAGATGGTGCAACAAGTGCGACAAGCTCTCCACGATTAAGAATAAAATTCGCTTTATCTAAAACAATAAGCGGCTTATGACTCTCGAAAAAGTGTCTTTCAATCTCTACAAGCTCTAAAATAGCTGTCATTATTCATACCTCAAAGCTTGTACGGGATCTAGCTTAGCAGCACGCCATGCCGGAATGAGAGCAGCAAGAAACGACAAAAATAAAGCCATCATAGCAACCAAGATTGTCTGTTTCCAGTCAATTTGTGCAGGCAATTTTGTTAAAAAATAAAGTTGAGGATTAAAAACGTCGACATTAAATAACCAAGATATAAAGTCTTGGATATGATTAATATTCGCGGTCGCGATAACACCTAAAACTAAACCCAATATAGTTCCAATAAAACCAATCATCATTCCTGTAATGATAAATATACGCAAAATCGCACTCTGTTGAGCCCCCATCGTGCGTAAAATCGCAATATCATGACTTTTATCTTTTACAAGCATAATCAGCCCTGAAATAATATTTAAAGCAGCAACAAGAACGATCAGAGAAAGAATGAAAAACATAACATTTCGTTCAATCTGTAAGGCTGAAAAAAAAGCCTGATTGCGTGTACGCCAATCAATTAAATAGACCTGTTGATCAACTGTTTTTTCTACAACAGGTTTTATTTGATCAACAGCATCAGGATCATTTAGAAATAATTCTAAAGACTGAACCTTATCTCCCAAATTAAAAAACATTTGTGCTTCATGGAGAGGCATAAAGATAAATATTGAATCATATTCAGACATACCAACTTCAAAAATAGCAACGACTCTATAAGCTTTCACGCGTGGGGTAACGCCAAAAGGAGTCTCATCACCATCTGGAGTAATAATACGAATATCTCTTCCAACTGTCAGCCCCAATTTTTCTGCTAAGCCACTTCCAATTGCAACACCTTCTTCTTCATCAAACCGAGAAATCGATCCTAATTTAATGTTTTGAGAGACTGTTTTAAGCTTTTCTAGATCTTGTTTGCGCATACCACGAACTAATGCGCCAGAGCCACCTTGAACTTCACCTTGAACAAGCGCTTGACCTTCAATAACAGGCAAAGCAAACTTTACACCATTTGTAGATTCTAAAGAAGAAATAAGAGTCTTATAATCAGAAAAACCAGAATCAACTGTTTGAACAATAAGATGCCCATTCATACCAAGAATACGATTGAGAAGCTCTGTACGAAAGCCATTCATCACCGCCATAACAACAACCAGAGCAAATACGCCCAACATAATCCCAATAAGAGAAATAATTGAAATAACAGATGCAACGACATGTTTTTTATTGGGAATCATGTAACGAAAAGCGATCATCCACTCATAAGATGAAAACCATTTGTCTTTCAGCCTCTTCATAACATTTCCTATTAATTCATAGAAAGTTGGCTGAGTACATCTTCAACCTTTAGAGATTTTTTTACACCTGTTTTTCGATCTTTAATTTCAACTTCATTTTGTGCAATGCTGTTAGGACCAACAATGATTTGCGTTGGCAAACCAATCAAATCCATTGTTGCAAATTTTGATCCAGGACGTTCATTTCTATCATCTAATAATGGATCAAAACCAGCCTCCTTTAATCCCTGATAGAGAAACTCACATGCCTTCGTGCATTTTTCATCATCGGATTTCATATTGATAATCCCAAAATCAAACGGTGCCATCGACTTTGGCCAAATAATACCATTTTCATCATGAGAAGCCTCTATAGCGGCCGCAACAAGACGCGAAGGTCCAATACCATAAGATCCCATAGAGACTACATGCTCTTTTCCATCTTGTCCCATAACTTTTGCTCCCATTGGAGCAGAATATTTCGTGCCAAAGTGGAAAATATGCCCGACTTCAATACCACGCGCTGAAAGACGACTATGATCAGAAACTTTAGCCCACTCCTCTTCATTATGCATTTCTTCCGTCGCTGCATAAAAAGATGTCCATTGTTTAACGATATCATCTAAAACAGCTTTATCACTAAAATCGATTGAACTATCAGGAACAGTAAGTTCAAGAAATTGTTTATCACAGAAGATAGCGCTCTCTCCCGTTTCAGCCAAAATGATAAATTCATGACTGAGTTTCCCCCCTATTGGACCTGTATCTGCACGCATAGGGATTGCTTTTAAGCCAAGACGAGAAAAAGTGCGTAAATAAGCAACAAACATACGATTATAAGATGTTTTAGAGCCTTCATAATCAAGATCAAAAGAATAAGCATCTTTCATTAAAAATTCTCGTGCCCGCATCACACCAAAACGTGGGCGAATTTCATCACGAAATTTCCATTGAATATGATACAAATTAAGTGGAAGATCTTTATAAGAACGAACATATGAGCGAAAAATATCTGTTACCATCTCTTCATTGGTTGGACCATAAAGTAAATCACGCTTTTGACGATCTTTAATGCGAAGCATTTCCAAACCATAATCATCATAACGACCGCTTTCACGCCAAAGATCAGCAGATTGAATTGTAGGCATCAATATTTCTATTGCACCCGCACGTTCTTGCTCCTCACGAATAATTCTACAAACTTTATCAAGCACTTTTTTTCCCAAAGGAAGCCAAGAATAAATTCCTGATGTTTGTTGGCGAATCATACCGGCACGCAACATGAGCCGATGAGAAACAATCTCTGCTTCCTTAGGATTCTCTTTTAAAAGTGGAAGGAAATATTGAGAAAGACGCATTGAAATAATTAACTCCTAATCACACCTATCATATCGAAACAATTTATCACACCCTCTATTCATCTATATCCGCATTCTGAATACTTGCAAATATAACGATCTTACTATTTAAAAATTTATTGGGCTTTATTCTCTATTTTTCTTATTTAGCAATAAAATAAAAATGCTCTTCTCTTTTTAAATAACGTAATATGAAAGTTCCTTATTTTGACCGATGTAAAAAAACTGTACAGATAGGTTTTTTTTGCCAAATTTCATGAACAGCCGCTCTCACAGCACGTCGTGTTGCCTCTCGAATAAGTTCATTATTTTTCTGTTTCATGCGTGGGATATTATAAACTGTATTTTCTATAATATCTAAAAGAATATCTTTTAAACTTTCTCCCTTTCCATTACTTTCAGGTAACCCGAATGTTGTTAGACCTATATCCCCTAATAATTCATGCTTACTATTTATATGGAGAGAAATAGTAACATGACCAGCATAACTTAGTTTGCGACGTTCACGAATCCCTAGTTCATTTTCATCTCCAATTAGGCAACCATCCTTATAGATGCGGCCAACAGGAACTTGATCAACAACTTCTACAGGCTCTGGTGCAAAACGTAACATATGTCCATTTCTGATATCTGTAACAATTTTAATACCCGCTTGACGCGCTAAAGTTGCTTGAGCCTTAAGATGCATTGCTTCCCCATGTACAGGAACAAGTATCTGTGGCTTTACCCAATCATACATCTGCAAAAGTTCTGAACGACGAGGATGACCTGAAACATGAACAAGTGCATCTTCATTCGTGATAATTTCAATACCCAAATCAATGAAACGATTTTGTACCTCAATAATCGCTTTTTCGTTTCCTGGAATACTTCGTGATGAATAAATAACGGTATCACCAGCAGAAAGTGCAATATTTCTCATTCCATCACGTGACAGTTTAGCCAAAGCAGCACATGGCTCACCTTGGCTCCCTGTGACAATTAAAACAAGATCTTTTCGCAAAATGTAACCATAATCATCTTCCGTTACAAATGGTGCTAAACCATTCATATAACCAAGCTCTTGTGCAACCATAATACTTCGCTTAAGGGAGCGCCCAATGACAAGCACCTTACGTCCAGCAGCTTCAGCTGCAAGAGCAATAGAACGTATCCGACCAATATTAGAAGAAAAAGTTGCTATTGCAACGCGCCCTTCAGCTTTGGAAATAATCTCAGAAAGACTGGCTTGAACCTGCTGCTCTGATGGAGATATACCATCCCGACACGCATTTGTAGAATCACAAAGTAATGCTAAAACACCTTTTTTTCCTAACGCACGAAATCTTTTTTCATTCGTCACAGCCCCAAGTGAAGGAGTATGATCAATTTTCCAATCACCAGTATGAATCACAGTCCCCAAAGAGGTTGTAATTGCTAAAGATACAGATTCTGGTATTGAATGGTTAACAGCTATAGCCTCTACAGCAAAGGAACCTACCTGAAAACAATCACCAGCTTGAAAAATATTGAGTAAAATTTTTTGAGATTCAAAATCTAATTGTTTTTTAGTTTCCAATAATCCTGCTGTAAAAGGCGTACAGTAAATTGGAACTTGTAACTTTGGCCATAAATCAAGAACGGCCCCATAATGATCTTCATGTGCATGTGTTAAAACAAGACCCCGTATATTATGTTTTTCACTTTCTAGAAAACGAATATCAGGAAAAACAAGGTCGACTCCTGGTAATTCAGAACCAGCAAAACTAATTCCCATATCAACCAGCAGCCATTCACGAAGATGTTGGGGACCAAATCCGTAAGCAGCTAAATTCATCCCTATTTCACCTACACCCCCCAGAGGTAAAAAAACAAACTCATTCTTATTAGCTGCAACCATAAATATCTCCCAAAATCATTAAGGTATCTGATGGTAAAATAATTTTTTAATAACGACCTGCATTAATAGAAGCAGCCGAACCAAAATGAACATCTCCAGCTGTTATAATGGCTGTCTGACCATTTTTTTGCTTTATGATGCAGTTAAAATCACTATCAAGACCATCAAAAACACCCTCAATGACTTTTTCATCATTCACCACTTTGACATGTTTCCCAAGGTGAGCAGAATATAAAAGCCATTTTTTTCGGATTATTTCACATCCTTTTGGTTGTTTCCAAAGAAGGTAATTTTTAGAAAAATACTCCGTCAAAACCGTAAATAATTGTTCTGCTTCAATATGCAAACCGATATTCTTTAAGCTTGAAGTGGGATAGGGTGCATTTTCATAATTATATTTCACATTTATTCCAATACCAATAACCAATGCATATTGTTGTGATGACAATTTTAAAATCTCAAGCAAAACTCCAGAGCTTTTTGCTCCTCTGAGCAAAATATCGTTTGGCCATTTTAAACTCACAATATTGTCTGTCTGCTTTTCATCTTTTATCAATTGTTTTATTGCCTCTGCCACACTTATTCCAGCAACAAAACCAAGTTGAGCTGCAGTTTGATGAACAATATCATCAATTAATAGAAGACTAGAATAAAGGTTCCCTTTGGGACTAGACCAAGTCCTCCCTCTTCTTGCTCTTCCCTGTGATTGTTCTTGTGCAACAATCCAAAGATTACCTTGATGACCAGTTTGCGCTTTTCGTTGCGCAATGAGATTTGTTGAGTCAACACTATCGTACACTTCAATAGTGTATCCTTGTTCTTGAGCAAAATCTGATAAAATATAAACCATATTCATTAAAACAATGCAGCTGCTGCTTTTTCTGCTAATTCAGCAAACCAAACTCCAAAAAGTGTGTAAAATAAAATAAACAATGCAGAAAGACCGAGACAAAATTGAAGCTCATTCGATAAAGCAACAAAATGCGCTTTTGCGTCATCAAACCACATAATTTTAATGACTCGTAAATAGTAAAAAGCTCCAACGACAGATGCTATCATCCCAACGACTGCAAGTGGCGTCAGACCAGCATGGACAGCAGCAGAAAATGTATACCACTTCCCAAAAAAACCAGCCATAGGTGGTACACTGGCTAACGAGAAAAGCTGTATTGTCATAACAATAGCCATAAACGGATTTGTCTTTGCTAACCCTGAAAGATCATAAATATTTTCAACATTGCCATTCTGAGAGCGCATTCCAAGAATAAAAGCAAACGAGCCAATCGTCATTCCAAGATAAATCGTCATATAAAGAATAACACTTTTTATTCCTAGCATATCTCCAGCAGATAAACCAACAAGTGCATAGCCCATATGACTGATCGACGAATAAGCCATTAATCGCTTAATGTTATTTTGACCAATTGCAGCAAATGCACCAAGTATCATTGATGCAATCGCCATGAAGACCAAAATTTGTTGCCATGCAGGCATCACATTATCAACATGCCCTAGGGGAATAAAGGTCATCACAATAATACGGATGATTAAAGCCATTGCAGCAACTTTAGGGGCACCAGCAAAAAATGCTGTAATCGGTGTTGGCGCTCCTTCATAAACATCAGGTGTCCACATATGAAATGGAACAGCAGAAATTTTGAAAGCCAAACCAGCTAAAATAAAAACAATTCCAAAGATAACTCCCAATTGCAAATTTTCACTTTTTAAAGCAACAGCAATTTCGTGAAAACCAATTTGACCCGTAAAACCATAAAGCAATGAAATGCCATAAAGCAGCAATCCTGAAGATAATGCTCCTAAAACAAAGTATTTTATACCGGCTTCAGAAGATTTTACATTATTACGATTAATCGCTGCTAAAACATATAAAGCTAAAGATTGCAGTTCTAACCCCATATAAAGTGACAGCATATTACCCGCTGAAATCATAAACATCATTCCAAGGGTTGCTAAAAGAACAAGCACTGGAAATTCAAATATATTAAACTTTTGTGCATTGGCAAAACCAACAGACATGATAAGAGAAAAGAGTGCACCAATAAGCATTAAAATTTTCATATAACGACTAAAGGAATCGATAACGAGCGCATTGGTTTGAAATGAACCATTTTTCGGAAAAACTATAAGAATAATAATGGTTGCCACAAGAAGTGCCATGGCTAAACCTGTCACTGTTAAAGAAGCACGTGTATTGGAATAAACACCAATCATAAGCAACACGACAGCTCCTAATGCGATTAAAAGCTCCGGAAGAATTAAGACTAATTGCGCTATTATTTCAGTTTGCATGTGCGTTCTTCCCTTATCTAGTGCAGTTTATTGATGAGGGTTTCTACGGAAAACGCCGTTGCTTTAAGAATAGGCGTTGGATAGATACCAAAGAATATTGTAAGAATAACCATTGGATAAAGGATGAATTTTTCTCTTAAAGAAAGATCTATTAATACTTTTAAATTCTCTTTATCCAAGGAACCAAACACCACACGCCGGTAAAGATAAAGGGCATAGGCTGCCGATAAGATAACACCTGTTGTTGCTAAAACAACAACCAATTTATTTACTTGAAAAACACCTATTAAGGTTAAAAATTCACCCAAAAATCCTGAGCTTCCAGGCAAACCAACATTTGCCATAGTAAAAATTAAGAAAACAACAGCATATTTAGGCATATTATTCACTAAACCACCAAACGCTGAAATTTCACGTGTATGCAAGCGATCATAGATAACCCCAACACAAAGAAACAACGCTGCTGAAACAATTCCATGGGATAGCATCTGATAAATAGCCCCTTGTATCCCTTGTTCATTCGCAGAAAAAATGCCCATTGTCACATACCCCATATGCGCTATTGAAGAATAAGCAATAAGCTTTTTGATGTCATTTTGAACAAGTGCAACCAACGACGTATAAATAATAGCGATAAGCGATAATGTAAAAATCAAAGGTGCAAAATCTGCTGAAGCGATAGGAAACATAGGCAAAGAAAAACGAAGAAAACCATACCCACCTAATTTGAGTAAGACACCAGCTAAAATAACGGAACCCGCTGTCGGTGCTTCCACGTGAGCATCAGGGAGCCATGTATGAACTGGCCACATTGGCATTTTAACTGCGAAAGAAGCAAAAAATGCAAGCCATAACCATATTTGCATATGAGCAGGAAACTGGTAATTGAGTAAAGTTGGTATATCAAGTGTCCCAGCCTCCCAATACATAGCCATAAGAGCAACCAGCATAAGCACTGAACCAAGTAAAGTATATAAGAAAAACTTTATACTTGCATAAACACGACGTGCTCCACCCCATACACCTATAATGATAAACATTGGAATAAGGCTGCCTTCAAAAAAAACATAGAATAGCATTGCATCAAGAGCACAAAAAACGCCAATAATCGCAACTTCTAGAAGAAGAAATGCAATCATATAAGCCTTTAATCTCTCTTTAACATTTTCCCAACTTGCTAAAATACAAAAAGGCAAAAGAAAAGCCGAGAGAACAACAAAAAGAATAGAAATACCATCAACCCCCATATGATAGCTAATGCCCCCTCCTAACCAACTGGACTTTTCAACCATTTGAAAATTTGGGTTGCTAGAATCAAATCCTATCCAAATAATTAAAGAAATAATAAAAACAAATAAAGTCGTAAAAAATGCAACATTACGTATATTATGGCGTGCTACTTCACTATCATCTTTGATAAACAAAATCAGAAGCACACCAACAAGTGGCAAAAATGTAACCGTAGAAAGAATAGGCCAATCGGTCATTAGTTTACGCCCCCGATCATCATCCATGTAATGAGTAATGCAACGCCGATAAGCATTGCAAATGCATAGTGGTAAAGATAGCCTGTTTGCAATCGAACAATTCTATTTGTAATATCAACAACACGCGCTGCGATACCATTAGGACCTAGACCATCAATAATCTTACCGTCTCCCACTTTCCAAAGAAAAGAACCAATTCTAAAGGTAGGACGAACAAACAAAAAGTTATATAATTGATCGAAATACCATTTTTGGTAAAGAAAATTATATGCTCCTGGCATAATACGAACCATTTTCTTAGGAAGAGATGGAATAGAAACATAAAATAAATAAGCTAAAATAAACCCAAGAACCATCGCTATAAATGGCGACCATTTTACCCAATTAAAGACATGGTGGGCATCATGAAGAATGTGATTGTGGCTGCTTGTAAATAATGCTCCCTTCCAAAAAGCATTATACAAGTCACCAAAAAAGTAAGGTTGGAAAACGACACCAGAAAATATTGCTCCAATAGATAAAAGAAAGAGTGGAATCAACATAACTGGAGGTGATTCATGAACATGATGCATAACATCAACTGTTGCCCGTGGTTTACCATGGAATGTCATAAAGATAAGCCGCCATGAATAGAAACTTGTTAATAAAGCTGAAAAAACAAGAAGATAAAAAGCATATCCTGAAGCAATATTATGGGATACAAAAGCAGACTCTATAATCGCATCTTTTGAGAAAAAACCTGCAGTCCCGAAAAGTGTTCCTGGAATTCCAACACCTGTCAATGCAATGGTCCCGACCATCATCATCCAATAGGTGACTTTTATATGTTTGCGTAACCCACCCATTTTTCGCATATCTTGTTCATCAGATACAGCATGAATGACAGAACCTGCACCAAGAAACAATAAGGCTTTAAAAAAAGCATGCGTAAAAAGATGAAAGACAGCAGCGCCATAAGCTCCAACACCTAAAGCCACAAACATATAACCGAGCTGAGAGCATGTAGAATAAGCAATAACACGTTTAATATCATTCTGCACCAACCCCACAGTTGCTGCAAAAAACGCTGTTGTTGCTCCAACAATAATAATCACGGTCAAAGCAGTTGAAGAAAGTTCAAAAATTGGCGACATACGCGCAACCATAAAAACACCAGCCGTTACCATTGTAGCGGCATGAATAAGCGCTGATACAGGGGTTGGTCCTTCCATTGCATCAGGCAGCCAAGTATGTAAAAGAAATTGTGCTGATTTTCCCATCGCACCAATAAATAATAAAAGGCATGTAATGGTAATTGCCGTCTGCCCATCAAATTGCCAACCTAAAAATGTCATATTTTGTATAAAGTTATTGTTTGCAGCTTTTGCAAAAATGGAAGCAAAATCAACCGATTGGAATAAAACAAAAATACTAAAGATTCCTAAGAGAAAACCAAAGTCTCCAACACGATTAACTACAAAAGCTTTCATTGCGGCCTTATTAGCAGAATCACGCTGAAACCAAAAACCAATGAGTAAATAAGAAGCAAGTCCGACACCTTCCCATCCAAAAAACATCTGAATCAAATTATTGGATGTGACCAACATAAGCATCATAAATGTAAACAAAGAAAGATAAGAAAAAAAACGAGACCTTGAAGGGTCATGGTGCATATAACCAATTGAATAAATATGTACCAATGCCGAAACACTGTTCACAACAATAAGCATGACAGCTGTTAATACATCAACATGTAAAGCCCAATTAAAGCTTAAGTCACCAATAGTAAGCCAATGTAATACCAAGACATCAATCGCTGGAATATGACCAAGTGCAATACTGAAAAATGCTATCCACGATAATATGGCAACAACAAGCATAAAGCTACATGTTATCAATTCACTCGCACGATCTCCTATCGTTTTTCCACCTAGTGCAGCAATTAAAAAACCCAAAAGCGGAAGAAAGACAATCGTATAATACATCACTGGTTAGCCTTTCATTACATTAACATCTTCAACCGCAATGGAACCACGATTACGGAAAAAAACGACCAGAATTGCTAAACCAATGGCAGCTTCAGCAGCTGCTACGGTTAAGACAAACAAAGCGAATATCTGACCAACGAGATCATGAAGAAATGCTGAAAATGCAACAAAATTGAGATTAACTGAAAGCAATATAAGCTCAATGGACATCAAGATAATAATTACGTTTTTTCTGTTGAGAAAAATTCCAGCAATACCAATTGTAAACATCAAAGCAGAAACAGTGAGATAATGTGTAATATCAATATACATCTACATAGCCCCCCTTACATACCTTTGCCTGATTCAACTTGTTTGATTTCAATGGCACTTTCTACCGTTCTAGAAACTTGCTCCGCAATAGATTGCCGCTTTACTCCTAATTTATGACGAAGTGTTAAAACAATAGCCCCAATCATTGCAACCAATAAAATCATTCCAGCAATTTGAAAATAAAAAACATAATCCGTATAGAGAATATCACCTAATGCTTGTGTATTTGTTCGCTGCGCTAAATCTGGCATTGGTTGGGTAACATGCGTTCTCAAGTCTGGAGAAAAATAGCTACTCACAAAAACAACAATCAATTCTACAGCGATAATAACACCAATAAGAGCTCCAATAGGAGCATACCGAAGAGTTCCACTCTTTAATTCAGCAAAATCAACGTCAAGCATCATAACGACAAATAAAAATAAAACAGCGACAGCTCCAACATACACAACAAGCAGAATAAGCCCTAAAAACTCTGCTCCTGCAAGCAAAAATAAAGCCGCTGCATTAAAAAATGCGAGGATTAAAAACAAAACAGAATGCACTGGATTGCGTGCTGTAATAACAATAACTGCACTTGTTAGCATAATAAAAGCAAACAAATAGAAAAATGCCGCCGCTAGATCTGTTAGCATAGGCCTCTCCTCAAATATTCAAACAATTGGTATAAACTTCATACCAGATTACAATTTATCGGAAAAATATCCGACACCTCATTTAACGATACACTTAACGATAAGGCGCATCCATCAATATATTTCGAGCAATTTCTCGCTCCCAACGATCTCCATTCATTAAAAGCTTTTCTTTATCATAATAGAGTTCTTCACGCGTTTCTGTTGCAAATTCAAAATTTGGACCTTCAACAATAGCCTCTACCGGACAAGCCTCTTGACAAAAACCGCAGTAGATACACTTAACCATATCGATATCATAACGAACAGTTCTACGCGTACCATCATTACGTCGCGGTCCAGCCTCAATTGTAATCGCTTGCGCAGGGCAAATTGCTTCACATAATTTACAAGCAATACACCGTTCTTCACCATTTGGATAGCGACGCAATGCATGCTCACCGCGAAAACGCTGAGATACAAAACCTTTTTCATAAGGATAATTAATCGTGGGCTTTGGTGAAAAAAATTGACGCATGGCTAAGAAAAAAGCACTCACAAATTCCAATAGAAGAAGTGACTTTGCCGCATGAATAAAACCTGACATCGTAAAATCTCCTCTTAAACGAAATCCGTAAACTTTAAAAAAGCAGCAGTTATCACAACCATTGCTAGTGAGAGAGGAAGAAAAACCTTCCAACCAAGCCGCATGAGCTGATCATAGCGATAACGTGGAACAAATGCTTTAACCATAGCAAACCAAAAAAATACAAAACAGACTTTTAAAACAAACCAAATGATACCAGGAACCCAATTAAGCCACCAAACATCTAAGGGTGGCAGCCAACCGCCTAAAAATAGAATGGTTGTTAATGCGCACATTAAAACAATCGCAACATATTCACCAAGAAAGAAAAGCATGTAAGGCGTTGAAGAATATTCTACCATATGACCAGCTACAAGTTCAGATTCAGCTTCAACCAAATCAAAAGGAGGACGGTTTGTCTCTGCGAGCGCAGAAATAAAAAATATAATAAACATTGGAAAAAGGACCAACCAGTTCCAATCGAGAAAGCTGTTAAAAGGAAGACCAAGAGTTGTACCAATTCCAGAACTTTGTTTATGAACAATTGTTGTAAGATCCAATGAACCACTCACTAAAATGACGGTTACAAGCACAAACCCAATTGAAACCTCATAAGAAACCATCTGTGCAGCGGAACGAAGAGCCCCTAAGAAAGGATATTTAGAGTTTGACGCCCACCCCCCCATAATGACACCGTAAACTTCAAGAGATGAAATAGCCAAGATATAAAGCAAACCAACATTAATTTTTGCAACTTCCCAGCCCTCATTGACAGGAATAACAGCCCAAGTTGATAAAGCAAGTGTCGCTGAAACAAAAGGAGCCAAAAGAAAAACACCCTTATTTGCACCTGCAGGGATAATAGGCTCCTTAACAACAAATTTAATTAAATCTGCAAAAGACTGTAACAAACCCCATGGACCAACAACGTTTGGTCCACGACGCAATTGTACCGCAGCCCAAATCTTTCTATCTGCGTAAAGAAGATAAGCAACTAAGATCAAAAGAACGACCAAAAGAAGAAGTGTTTTTCCAACTATAATGAGTAATGGCAACAGCCAAGTCATAAAGAAATCATACATCATTATTCCTTTTCCTTTGCCTTACTTTACAGTTTGCGTAGCACGGTTTTTTGTAAGAGATGAACATTCAGCCATAACAGCAGAAGCACGTGCTATCGGATTTGTTAAATAAAAGTCTTTAACCATAGAAGTAAAAATTTGACTCTCTAGAGAAACCATTTTTGAACCAAGCGCCTTAAGACCACTTATATCAGAAGGTACTATATCATCAACAGCACAAAGGTGTGGATAATCATTAAACAAGCATTGTCTTAATTGAGAAAGAGAATCAAAAGGGAGCCTTTGTCCTAAAATATCCGATAAAGCACGCAAAATAGCCCAATCTTCTTTTGCTTCACCTGGAGCAAAACCAGCCCGATTTGTCATTTGAACACGTCCTTCTGTATTCACATAAAGCCCTGATTTTTCAGTGTAAGCAGATGCAGGCAAAATAACATCAGCAGCATGTGCACCATTATCACCATGGCTACCAATATAAACTGTAAAAGCTTTTGTATTGGCTAATTCTACTTCATCAGCACCAAGTAAAAATAAAACTTCACAGGTTTTAAGAATATTTGCAACCCCAAGTTTAGAAGTAAAGCCTATGTCCAATCCTCCAACAATCGATGCTGCATTATGAAGAACCCCAAACCCATTCCATTCTTCACTAAGAGCACCAATATTGTCAGCTAATTTAGCAAGACTTTTTAAAACAGATAAACCTTCATTTCCTGAAACAGCCCCCTCTCCGATAAGAATAAGGGGCCTCTTCGCTTCTTTTAAGACATTAAAAAAAACATCCTCTCCACGAATAAGTGTCGTTAATGTATCACTCCCAGATCCAAGATAAGAATAAGGATAACGTAAATCGACTTTCTCTCCAATTAATGCAATAGGAAAATTTCCCATCCGTTGGCGCTTAAAAATACGCGCATTTAAAACAGCCGCTTCATGACGTGGATTAGATCCCACAATAAGCAGTGCATCAGCCTGTTCAATACCTGCAATTGTAGGATTAAAAATATAACTCGAACGCCCAAACTCAGGCGATAAAGCCCCCCCTCTTTGGCGACAATCAAAAAGCGTTGAGCCCAATGAAAGAAGCAATGTTTTAAGTGCGTACATTTCCTCAACAGACGCGAGATCTCCAGCAATCGCTCCAATTTTTTCTGGCAAGGTTTTAGAAACCACCATTTTAATTTTTGCAAAAGCTTCTGTCCAACTGACAGGTTGAAGCTTTCCTTCTTTGCGCACATATGGCCTATCAAGCCGCTGAGTCCGTAATCCATCCCAAATAAAACGCGTTTTATCAGAGATCCATTCCTCATTTACATCTTCATTCGTACGCGGCATAATCCGCATAACTTCACGGCCACGACTATCAATACGGATCGCACTACCAAGCGCATCCATCACATCAATCGATTCCGTTTTTACCAATTCCCACGAACGAGCATGAAACGCATAAGGTTTTGAAGTTAAAGCTCCCACCGGACAAAGATCAATAACATTTCCCTGTAATTCAGATGTCATAGCTTTTTCAAGATACGTCGTAATTTCAGCATCTTCACCACGACCGATCAAACCAAGCTCAGAAATACCTGCAACTTCCGTTGTAAAACGAACACACCGTGTACAATGAATACACCGTGTCATGACAGTTTTGACAAGAGGTCCAATATATTTATCTTCTACAGCACGCTTATTTTCTGTATAACGAGAACAATCTCGTCCATAAAGCATTGCTTGATCTTGAAGATCGCATTCTCCCCCTTGATCACACACTGGACAATCCAAAGGATGATTAATGAGAAGAAATTCCATAACACCTTCACGTGCTTTTTTTACCATCGCCGTATTGGTAAAAATCTCAGGTGCTTCACCGTTAGGCCCTAATCGTAAATCACGAACCCCCATAGCACAAGAAGCCTGAGGTTTTGGAGGACCACCCTTAACCTCAACCAAACACATACGACAATTTCCAGCAATTGACAAAGATTCATGAAAACAAAAACGTGGAATTTCTGCCCCAGCCGCCTCAGCAGCCTGAAGCAACGTGTAGTAATCAGGAACTTCAATCTCTTTGCCATCAACTTTGATATTTATCATCACCCATCCAACCTGCGGATAACCCACTTAAAATTTGCATTCGGCTGCTCTTTAAAAAATCTTCTATCCTACTGCTTCTAAAGCAATGTTTTTGCTTTGGACTACATTTCGCGTGTATTCATCAATTCTACGCTCGATTTCCGGACGAAAATTACGTATCAACCCCTGTACAGGCCATGCGGCAGCATCACCAAGCGCACAAATAGTGTGTCCTTCAACCTGTTTAGACACTTCAAACAAAAGATCAATCTCGCGTTTTTGTGCTCTTCCCTCAACCATACGCCCTAAAAGACGCATCATCCAACCCGTCCCCTCACGACACGGAGTACACTGACCACAACTCTCGTGCTTGAAAAAAGCAGCTATACGCCAAATTGCCTTGATAATATCGGTTGATTTATCCATAACAATCATTCCCCCCGTGCCAAAAGAAGACCCGACATCTCGCATCCCATCAAAATCCATGATCGCATCGATCATATCCTCACCACGGACGACTGGACAAGAAGCCCCCCCTGGAATAACTGCTAAAAGATTATTCCACCCACCACGAACACCACCCGTATGTTTTTCAATTAATTCACGGAATGAAACACCAAGAGCGTCTTCAAATGTACAAGGTGCATTAACATGCCCTGAAACCATAAACAATTTCGTTCCAACATTATTTGCTCGTCCGATTGACGAAAACCACGAAGCACCCCGCCGCAAAATCGTTGGAACAACAGCAATGGACTCTACATTATTTACTGTTGTTGGACAGCCATAAATCCCCATATTGGCAGGAAATGGTGGTTTAAGCCGAGGTTGTCCCTTTTTTCCCTCAAGACTTTCAAGAAGAGCTGTTTCTTCACCACAAATATAAGCACCAGCTCCATGATGAATAATAATATCACAAGCATGCCCATATTTCGTTTTTTTGCCAAGTAAACCTGCATCATAGCATTCATCAACGGCAGCTTGTAGCGCTTCACGTTCACGAATATATTCACCACGAATATAAATAAAAGCAACATTGGCTCCCATAGCAAAAGTAGCGATTGCACATCCTTCAATCAAAGTATGGGGGTCATGACGTAAAATATCACGGTCTTTACAAGTTCCAGGTTCAGATTCATCGGCATTGACAACCAAATAATGAGGACGACCATCATTCTGCTTTGGCATAAAGGACCACTTCATTCCGGTAGGAAAACCAGCACCACCACGACCGCGTAAACCCGATGCCTTCACCTCATCAATGATCCAATCACGACCTTTGTCAATCATCTCTTTCAGACCACTCCAATGCCCACGCAACATCGCAGCCTTTAATGATTTGTCTTTTAAACCATACAGATTGGTGAAGATACGATCTTTATCAGCTAGCATACCCCACCTTTTTTTCTATTACCCATAGCATTTTCCGCTTTTCCTCAAATGCAATTTTTAAATATCTTTTCAAGACTTCTTACTTTTCATTAAATGTTGTCATCATGGGTAGAATAATAAAATACTTTTTCAAGAAAAATACTTAATTATGTTCCCACTCTTTCCTTATCCTTTTTTGGTGAAGACTTGAGAGATCTTTTTTTCTTTCTCATCATCAATAAGAGAAGTTAAACCACTAATCGGTTCCGACGACTTACGGCTACTTTGCGGACCAACCGCTATCTCAGAACCTTTCCCAGCTTCAAATGCATCAATAATTTCTTCAAGACGCTCAGCTGTAAGATCTTCATAAGTATCTTTAAAAATCATAACCATAGGAGCATTCACACAAGCACCAAGACATTCTACCTCTTCCCATGATAAGGTTCCATCCTGATTGGTAACAAAAGGTTCATGATGAATTTTTTTCTGACAAACTTTAATCAATTCACCAGATCCACGTAACATACAAGGGGTCGTACCACAAACTTGAATATGCGCTTTTGTTCCAACGGGCTTAAGCTGAAACTGAGTGTAAAAAGTTGCAACTTCCAGAACACGAATATAAGCCATGGAAAGAATCTGAGCAATATGCTCAATCGCGGCACGTGTCACCCAACCATCTTGCTCTTGAGCACGCATTAATAATGGAATTACAGCAGACTGCTCACGCCCTACAGGATATTTCTCTATAGTATTTTTTACCCATATCTGATTTTCTTTTGTAAAAGAAAACTCAGCGGGCTGATAAACATCATCTGCAAGACGGCGTACGGACATTAGCGATCAACCTCCCCAAAAACAATATCAATCGAACCCAAAATAGCTGTAGCATCCGCCAGCATATGACCTCTGGTTAAAAAATCCATAGCTTGGAGATGCGCAAACCCAGGAGCACGCAACTTTACACGATAAGGCTTATTGGTTCCATCAGAAACAAGATAAACACCAAACTCCCCTTTCGGAGCTTCCACAGCAACATATACTTCTCCAGGAGGCGTATGAAAACCTTCCGTATAAAGCTTGAAATGATGAATCAGTGCTTCCATCGAACTTTTCATTTCACTCCGTTTCGGTGGTACAATCTTGCGATCCAAGCTCGAAACCGGTCCATTTTTTTCAGTACTCAGCAAACGCTCCACACATTGGCGCATAATTTTTGCTGATTGACGCATTTCTTCCATACGAATAAGATAACGATCATAACAATCGCTATTCTTACCTACAGGAATATCAAATTCCATTTCATCATAACATTCGTAAGGTTGGCTTTTACGTAAATCCCATGGAACACCAGCCCCACGAATCATAACCCCAGAAAAACCACGTGCCCAAGCTTCATCAATAGTTACCACGCCAATATCCACATTACGCTGCTTAAAAATCCGATTTGGCGTTACAAGCGCATCAAGTTTACCAAGAGCAACAAGAAAAGGATCAATAAAATTACCTATATCTTCAACTAAAGATTCTGGTAAGTCTTGATGCACACCACCAGGACGAAAATAATTTGCATGAAGACGTGCGCCACAGGCACGCTCATAAAAAATCATCAATCTTTCACGTTGCTCAAACCCCCAAAGAGGTGGTGTTAAAGCACCAACATCCATTGCCTGTGTCGTTACATTAAGCAAATGATTAAGAATACGCCCAATTTCAGAAAACAAAACACGTATTAATTGCCCTCTTTTAGGAACTTTAATATCCAATAACTTTTCAATAGCAAGGACAAAAGCATGTTCCTGATTCATAGGAGCAACATAATCCAAACGATCTAGATAAGGACCCGCTTGAAGATAAGTTTTTGTTTCCATTAATTTTTCGGTACCGCGATGCAATAACCCAATATGTGGATCTACACGCTCAACAACTTCACCGTCCAACTCCAAAACCATGCGCAAAACCCCATGCGCGGCAGGATGCTGCGGACCAAAATTGATATTAAAGTTTCGAACATTGACCTCAGCCACAATCAACCCCTTGCTTTTTAAAAAACTTCATATCAAATATCAAAAAAATCTATCATACTAAAAAATATTTAATTATTTAAGAAATACAGTACTCTAATATAATGCCTTATCAAAACCAATATTATTATTTTTCATCCGCTTTTCCATTACATGGCAAAGTATACTGTCCTCCTTCCCAAGGAGAAAGAAAATCAAAATTACGCATCTCTTGACGCAAAACAACAGGCTCATAAATCACCCTCTTTGCTTCATTATCATAACGACATTCAACAAATCCTGTCACAGGAAAGTCTTTTCGTAAAGGATATCCCTCAAACCCATAATCTGTTAAAATCCGTCTCAAATCCGGATGTCCTGAAAATAAAATCCCATACATATCATACGTTTCACGTTCATACCACTCTGCGCCAGGATAAACCGTACAAGCTGAAGCAACAGGAGTATTTTCATCCGTACGAACTTTTACACGTAAGCGTAAATTCTCACGAGGAGATAACAATTGGTAAGAAACGTCAAAGCGCTTATCGCGAGAAGGATAATCCACACCACTAATATCTGTGAGATTAATAAATTGACAGCGCGAATCATCACGAACAAACATTAAGACATCGATAATTGCGTCAAGACGTGCCACAATGGTCAATTCACCAAAAGCAATAACAGTCTCTTCAAGCTTATTTTTTAACTTGTTTTCCAAATAAGCAGCAAGTTCAACCAAAGTTTTATCCATCATGACAAGAAAACTCTCTATCGCTCTATGGATCCGGTACGACGGATTTTTTTCTGTAGCAACAATATGCCGTATAATAATGCCTCTGCTGTAGGTGGGCACCCTGGAACATATATATCGACAGGCACGATACGATCACATCCACGCACTACTGAATAGGAATAATGATAATATCCCCCACCGTTTGCACATGATCCCATAGAAATCACATAACGTGGCTCTGGCATCTGATCGTACACTTTTCTTAAAGCAGGAGCCATCTTATTTGTTAGAGTACCTGCAACCACCATCACATCTGACTGACGGGGTGAAGCTCGTGGCGCATATCCAAAACGCTCATTATCATAATGAGGCATTGAGCATTGCATCATTTCGATAGCACAACATGCCAAACCAAAACTCATCCACATTAAAGAACCGGTACGTGCCCAAGTAACCAAAGCATCTGCCGAGGTAACTAAAAATCCCTTATCTGATAATTCAGCATTAAGATCACGAAAAAACTTATCGTCAGACCCTATCAGCTCACCAGTATTGGGATCAATGATTCCTTTTGGTTTTGGAGCAGCAATCGTTGAATTATTAGATCCTAATTCCATTCAAGGGCTCCTTTTTTCCATTCATATATAAACCCAATAGTCAAAATTGCTAAAAACACAATCATAGACCAAAAGCCAAACATACCTATTGATTCGAATGAAACAGCCCAAGGAAAAAGAAAAGCAACTTCAAGATCAAAAATAATAAATAAAATTGATACCAAATAGAAACGAATATCAAACTTCATGCGTGCATCACTAAATGAATTAAACCCACATTCATAAGCCGATAACTTTTCAGGATCAGGGGAACGATATGCTACAATGTAAGGTGTAATCAACAAAACTCCAGCAATAACAGCTGACACAATAATGAAAATCAAGACCGGTAAATAAGAGCTCAATAAATAAGCCATAACCCTCTTCCATCGTAACGAAATGCCTGAGTTTAACACAATGATTCAATATTGCGAGACCAAACAGACAAATTTAATAATCGCTCTATTAATTCTATTCATACTGCTTCAAAGGCATATAGAGCGATACTTTTCTTGTCGGCATAGGTAACGCAGAGCAAAGAAAGACGCAAGCCCTATTATTATAAACCATATAAAAAGAAAGAAAAAACATATCATCCCCCAATCAAATACTCCACCACCACACTCAATACTATATGGATATTTTAAAAAGGAAATTTCACAAGGAATCACGAAATGGCGCGAGTGACGGGGCTCGAACCCGCGACCTCCGGCGTGACAGGCCAGCACTCTAACCAACTGAGCTACACCCGCGCATTTTTTTCGAACCAATTTAATTTGGTACAAGCGGTCGTGTAAGGGGTTCATGCGTTTATGTCAAGAAGGATTATGCATTTTAAAAAAAAATTATCAAATACTATCTTTATTCTTGCGTTTAGAAAAATTTTTCCTTAAAGAGTTCCCATTCAATTGCTAATCATTGCATTGGGCGATTAGCTCAGCTGGTAGAGCGCCTCGTTTACACCGAGGATGTCGGGAGTTCGAGTCTCTCATCGCCCACCATATAGCTTTATATTCATATTAAGTTGTTGATATTTCATATGTTTTTTACTGTGAGGGATGCGTAAATAGAAGTGATGGTATAGGATTTTCTAACATTTCTTTATAAAGCATGCTTCGTACAATGTTTCTAATGTTTCTTTGAAGTCTGCTAACGTTTCTTGATGTGAGCCATCTAAAAGTCTCATAAACGCAACAACAGTTTCACGTTGCAACGGAGTAGAAGGCTTTATTATGATGCTTTTGCGACAAGCATCCGATTCTCTTCTCAAAATTTCTGCTACCT
>NZ_JBHIMP010000370.1:0-330 GCF_042194175.1 Bartonella sp. MR168JLCBS
CGCAAGTTGGGGAAAACATTCTAAATGGGCTCTTCAAGAGGGAAAGGCTCTTGTCATAGGGTCAGTGCATATTGTAATTTAAATCAGCAGGCAAGATTATGTTTCGGTTTGTAAATTCCACAGGTTGAGGGAAGTTTTTTGTGCTCGGATAGAATATAAATTTTTTTCATTCGGCTCATTGAAAAGATGATTGAAACATTTGAAGGTGCAAAGGGGTGCAATCTCAATGAGGTGATCAGAATGGAGTGCGGTATGGGTTGGACATGTGAACGCGTGGAACTTCTTAAGAAGTGTTGGAGTGAGGGGGTAAGTGCAAGTCAGATTGCGTCT
>NZ_JBHIMP010000370.1:420-712 GCF_042194175.1 Bartonella sp. MR168JLCBS
CGTGGACAAAAGACAGTTGTAGGTGTCAGTTCATCGGCTCCGCGGATGCGTCGCACACCATCGACGATATTCCCAACGAATGCTGCTTCTTGCAGTGTTGGGGCGACAGCTTTAAAGATGGATGTTGTAACGGAGGATGTGGCAGAAGTTGACATGTCCGCAAAATCAAATGTGGTTGTGCCTATTTCCCGCCAGCTTAATCTTTTGCAATTGAGCGAAAATACATGTAGATGGCCAGTTGGCGATCCTTTATCATCAGATTTTCATTTTTGTGGTGCCGATTCTGGTGAAA
>NZ_JBHIMP010000371.1:0-711 GCF_042194175.1 Bartonella sp. MR168JLCBS
AAATTAGACGAAGAGATCAGATTAAAGATCAAAGCTTGTGCATGTTAGCTGGCGAAAGCCATTGCTTTTGCTGCCCCAACTTTGCGTGGTCGAACGTCTGGCGATTGCTGCTGTGCTTGCCTGGAGGCTTCTACACCCTCATGACGCGCAGTAACTGTTGAATACTCAGGCAGCTTATGCCGCTTTGATAAAGCTTGCTGTTTTTGCAAGTCTTGCGCCAATTCCGCAGACTGTTCTTGGCAGTTTTGTTGTGCTTGATGGGTTTGCACAATATTGTCTCTTACTTGTTTTACAATATCTGCATAATTTTCAATGGCGCTACATAAGGTAGAAAGACCTTCTTCGGCTTTTTTGCGTGTTTGATTTTTTATGCCAAGCGTTTGCCTACCCGCAAGCTTATGAAAAAACGTAGGATGGTTTGCAACTTGCCATGAAAGCTCTTCTCCCATGCCGGGACTTTTTTGAATCTCTTCAATTCTTTCCTGCAAAATACTCGGGTCGCCATAAGCGATTTTGCACCAATAGCAGACTTCTGCTTGAGCATATTGAACCGATGGATCTCTTTGAATCCTGTTGGCAATTTCCTTATTCGAAAGAGATGCCATCTCCTTTTCAGGATGAAGCGGCTTTCGTAGATTTTCAGCTCTTTGTTCTCTCTGTGTTGGTTCTTCATGGTGGCTTTGTTCTGCATGAGTAACACGCATAGTGGTT
>NZ_JBHIMP010000372.1:0-710 GCF_042194175.1 Bartonella sp. MR168JLCBS
GTTTATTCTGAAGTGTTGGTACGATTTAGCCTTAACGAGCATAAAATAGATGGCCAACATTACCTAGGATTGTGCAAATGCTTTGAAGAATTTTCTAAAGGGTGGAAGAAGCAGAAATAAAATGGCGAGATTGATCTTCAACAAAATATCAAATGCATAAAGAGTCTCATTTTTAAAGAAAAATGCGCTAGAGGTGTGAGAGTGTGTGGATTTTTTGCCATCTGTATGGTGTTTTGTGTTGTTAGGGGTTTTTTTTGAAGTGTAGATGCAAGCTTTCCTTTGCAGTTGATGAGAGAGAAATTTTATGGATCAAGTCAGTGATCGGGGAATGCGATGGTTAAAGCCGAAGGTGTTGTTTGTGTACGTCCATACAGGTAGGAGTATTGCATTTTGCAATGACAGAGAGTTGCTTCACAAGGAGAGTATGCTGTCCAAATTTTGTATATAAAGAACAGCATTAATGACAAAAATAATTTTTGCTCTGTCATAATCTAGAAATTCTCATTTTACAGATATTACATATTAAACAACTAAAGGGAGAAGATCTTTGACGTTCTTCTTGTTTTTTTTATGGGTGTATCATTTTTACTACAGATATCTATAGTTGTAGCTCTATATGAGACCAGGTGTTCAAATATTAAGCTATGGAGAGAAAATTATGAATATGAAATGGTTAATGACGGCTTCTGCTTTTGCTTTTGTTTCAGCTT
>NZ_JBHIMP010000373.1:0-709 GCF_042194175.1 Bartonella sp. MR168JLCBS
CACTCGGAAATGCTAGCGCCATCTATGTAATAACGGGTTTTAACATCTCCGATGAAGATTTAAAACTCATAGCTTTGATTTCGTCTGGAGATAAAAAGAAGATTGAAGCTTTAAATGTTCTGTTGACTGCAGAGAATTTGTAAAGTTTTCTAATCTTTCCAATATCTTCCTTTTCTGAATTGTAGACAACGCCTCCCATTTCACAATAATATCCGGTAAAACTGCTTCAAAGTTTTCTTCATTCTTCATAATTATACTCCGTATAGTTAAACTAATAACGTTGAAGCGTTTTAGATATCCCATACCTTAGAAAAAATTAATTGCAATAGGCAGTCTGGAATCAGTTGTGTAAACAAACTTGTTTTTATAAAATTAGATGGAATTCTATTGGTTATGTACCATGGTGAGACAAAAAACATCACACGGTCCAGACCTTTTTATGAATGAGGAAGCTGATGACAAAGATAAGGATCTCTTCACAAAAGAGTTGAGTTTACCCACACACGCCAAAGAAGCACTTATTCCCTTATCAGGATACCATCAAAAAAGATCTTATAGATTGCCTTTCTATGACAACTCAAACCGCAAATGAAACAGAAAAAATCGTTCTTCCAGCAAAAATCACAACCAAAAGTATCAACATACTTTCTGAAGGGCTTCAAAGATAAAGCATACATTAAAAAAGTGTCATAATGGAACAAAGATACAA
>NZ_JBHIMP010000374.1:0-708 GCF_042194175.1 Bartonella sp. MR168JLCBS
TTTAGTAAATAACGGCTTTCCTTAATACATAAGCTATGGACCGCGCGATTGAAGCATTAAAGATTTGTCATTTAAAGCTAAAATAAAGGCGTATTAAGCGTTATCGTTTGGTTGCAAAGAAGCTTGACGTTCGGCAAAAAATGGGAGACATTTTATTCAACGCGTTTTGGATGCGACTGACCTTAAATTGGAAATTGTTTATCGGAAAACAGAAGTGCGCTTTGCTGTTTCAGGAATATGGTACACTAGTTGAGCGAAATACTGATGCAATTGTCTTTTTTGATATTAGAGGATAGTCATCGGAAATTGTGCTTCTTGATATTTCTCAAAAGCGTTCTTTGCGTTTAGCTAAACAGATTACAGCTTGGACTTCGCTTTCTGTTGGTGTTGTCACCTTGCTGAACGTTTTGGAGGTAGTGATATTAGTCTAGATGATTTTGAAAAGATGAAAAGCTATGTGCGGGGTTTTTTAAATAATTTTTCAGATCATTATAAATTGGGAGATCTAGCTTAGGGCTCGAAGTTTCATCTTTTGGGAACTTCTGGAATGATTACGACTTTAGCAGGAATGCACCTTAATTTAGAGCGTTACGATCGGAAGAAAATGGATGGCATTTGGATGAATGATGCAGATATTACTCTTATGATCAAACGTTTATTGTCATGAGACATAAAAAAAGCGCAGAATCGATTCTTATATTGGGCGAG
>NZ_JBHIMP010000375.1:0-708 GCF_042194175.1 Bartonella sp. MR168JLCBS
TGATCAATTGTGGTGCGCGTTTCATTCATCATGTTGCTCTCCTTCTATTCTTTTAATAAAGTCAAGTGGATTTTATCCAAAGTCAAGGGAAATTAACATCCACATGGTGGACTTGCGCAAGCGATAGATATTGGGTATGTGAAAAAGAAGTTTTTTGGTACGGAAGTAAGAGCTTATTCTCATTGTCGTTTGAGATAAGAAATCTAAAGGTAAGAGTATTATTAATGGCGCGGATTGTTATGAAATTTGGCGGAACATCTGTCGCAAACATTGAGCGTATTCATAATGTTGCACGGCATATCAAAAGAGAGGTAGATGCAGGCAATGAGGTTGCGGTTGTGGTATCCGCAATGGCCGGTAAAACCAATGAGCTTGTTCAGTGGACGCGTGATGCTTCACCAATGCATAAAGATGCTGACGAATATGATGTGGTTGTTGCTTCTGGTGAACAAATAACGGCGGGTTTGTTAGCTCTGAAATTGCAAGCAATGGGAGTAAATGCTCGTTCATGGCTTGGTTGGCAAATTCCTATTCACACTGATAATATACATGGTAGTGCACGTATTACAGATATTAATGGATCTTTTTTAATACAGCGTTTTCAGGAAGGCCAAGTAGCAGTGATCGCTGGTTTTCAGGGATTAGCGCCAGATAATCGGATTTCTACTTTAGGGCGTGGTGGATCAGATTCAAGTGCTGTTGCAATAG
>NZ_JBHIMP010000376.1:0-708 GCF_042194175.1 Bartonella sp. MR168JLCBS
AGGATCTAGCAGATCTCCAGGCAAAAACAGATCTTAAGGTTGAAAAAGTGTTGGAGCCATCCATGATGTATTGGGGGTTCAATACGACAAATCCACTTTTTGCCAATGAAAAAGTGCGTTTGGCGATGCGCTATCTTATTGATTATGAAGGTCTGGGAAAGACTCTTCTCAAAGGTGTTGGTGTTCCACGTGCAAGCTTTATTCCTCTTGGTAATCTTGGAGCTTTGGATGAAAAAGAAGGACAGCCTTTTAAACTTGATCTTCAAAAAGCAAAGCAGCTTTTAACGGAAGCAGGTTATCCAGAAGGGTTTGAGGTCAATTTTTTAGTGGGAAACTCTCCTTATGCTTTGTCTATTGCTCAGTCCCTTCAAGATAGTGCAGAAAAGGTGGGTGTACACCTTAAAATTGAACGTTTGGCGGGTACACAGTTATTTTCAAAACTTTATGCACGTGCTTTTGATGCGGTTTTTGTTGGGTGGAATAATGACTCTACCGATCCTCATACAATGGCTTCGCGCCTTGTTTACAACCCTGATAATCGGTTTGAGGCTAAAAATACAGCCTACCCTAGTTGGCACCATGGATATTTGGATGAAGATATGAATAAAAAGGTTGAAGATGCGTTGTTTCAAAAAGATCCACAGAAACGAGCACAAATATATGCTGATTTGCAGCGTGAACTTATGCAGAAAGGGCCTTATGCTTTCA
>NZ_JBHIMP010000377.1:0-707 GCF_042194175.1 Bartonella sp. MR168JLCBS
TTATAAATCAACATATCAGAGACAAAACATATCCTTTGTTATTTTATTTTTTATTCACATCTTTAAAGATAGAAGGGGGGTAAGCAAATAAATATAAGGAGACGGAATTTTCAAAGTTGCTTCCACAAACTATCACCAATGATAACTTCTTTTCAAAATATTTTTTTAACGACACAAGAAATCCAAAATGTTTCCACTTCTAAAAATTGAAACTTTTGAAAAGACCCTTCTTTATCTTTATAGTAAGATCATTGCTTTTTTCTCTTGCTCTCATTCAAACTAACAAGAAATCGAAAAGAGAAACATATTCTAAGCGCACGATCTTATCTGAATATTTTACTCAAGCTGCCTTCTTTGCTGATCTGCAGGAACAAAAAGACTTGACACTCTTTGCTGCTGCTTTTGCTTTTTTATATCTTTCATTTGAAGACGAAGAATTTCTACCCTGTGACTGTGCAGCATTATCTTTGTGATCCCTAAACCGTTTTTGACCTTTCGATTTTCTAAAATGAAGTTCCTGAGCATTTCAACCATTTTAGAACAAACATGATTCTCAGGAACCGTAATGATAGAATCTGGTGAAAATTACTTTAGCATCGTGTAATTTAACGCACCAATTTCAGCTACAGCAGCACCATCTACAAATGTATTAATATTTTCAAGTTTGACATGTTTTCCACTCTTCAAACAAGTGAGCAAGCTTGCAG
>NZ_JBHIMP010000378.1:0-706 GCF_042194175.1 Bartonella sp. MR168JLCBS
AAGACAATGCCGGCACATGCTGCTAAACTCATCACAAAAGCTAAGGCCCCTTGGACAGGACCATGGCCTGTGAGCAAGCCTCCAAGTCCAGAAAAAGAACCAATAATTGGTGGAAGCGCTTCTGCTTTTAAAAACCCCGTTGATGCTTTTATTTCCACTGTTTGAGTATTAGAAGAAACATAAGACCCTTTCGCCCATAATCCTGCTTCGGCTGCACGTCTATTCACAAGACCTTGAAGGCGTTTCCCACCTGCTTTGGTCCATTTCTGTAATTCGGCTGGAACCGATTCATAGTCACCCTTGTTAAGCTTTTTTAAAAGCATAGAATTGCAAAATGCTGCCGTTCCTACATTATAACAAAAGGACACTAATGCTGCGAATTGTTCATCTGTTAAAGAAACGGTAACAGCTTGCTCAACAGCATTTTCAAATTGTTGCAAGTCTTGACAAAGAAGTTCTGCAGCTTTCTTTTCTGTGATCTTCATGCCTTTGCGAACAGAAGGTTTTCCAGCATCACTGGTATGGCCGTAACCTATTGTCCATAGACCGACAGCATCTTGATAGGCGTTTAAGCGCAATCCTTCCCACTGTTTAATCAGTGCAAGTCCTTCTTGTGATATTTTTCGCATAAATTTCTCCATAAAAAAAGCCCTGCACAAAGCAGAGCTGAATGACAGACTTTAAAACTGGATTTTCCTGCTCTTTA
>NZ_JBHIMP010000039.1:0-2372 GCF_042194175.1 Bartonella sp. MR168JLCBS
AGGTCTTTGAAGACCCTTTGAGAACCACTTAAAAACTCTTTGAGAAAAAATAAATTGGTACAAAACCTAGTGGCAAATTATACAAAACCCGCTGGCAAGCTACAGTGGTAAAATATACAAAACCCGCTGGCAAGCTACAATAAGTTATAGCACCATAAAAGTGCTGTGGCGGAGGGGGTGGGATTCGAACCCACGGTACAGTCTCCTGCACGCCGGTTTTCAAGACCGGTGCCTTAAACCGCTCGGCCACCCCTCCAAACTGGATATGCTTTTTGACAAATTTCTTGCAAAAGGTCAATCATTTTAATACGCATTTTAAAGCGTTCTTTGTAAAACTATTTAAATTTCAATTAAAATAATTCTTCATAAGTCAATTCTTTGAGTGTGTTATCTAACAGTTTCATTTTTAAACATGATCGCTTTTTCTGAAAAAATGAAAAGTAAATATGGTATTTATCATTTCTTTTTTCTGTTTAAAAAATTTTCACAAAGCAATATTTTTTTAAGTTTTAACGACCGATATTCGTAATAATAAGAAATGTTCAGTTGAAAATATTTGATAAATTATATTAAATTCTTTGCGGGCGTGTATTTTTGAATTATTTTATCTTTCCAGATATTTATTCTATTCAGATCGTTCATATCTGCGAAAAAAATGTTATTGTTTTGACAGTTTATGAGAGATAAATTTATAAGAATGACATAATATATTCAAGGAAAGTTTTTATTGAGTTTAAATAAGCATAATTCGATAAGAAAGCTCTTTAAAAGATTTTAATTTTTTAAATAAAAATATTCAGATATTTAGTGCGTCTAAAGGGCGGCTTGGAGGGAATGTCTGGTTTGCACTATTTGAAAAAATTTTTATGTAAGATTTGCATCGACAGTTTAAAATCTCTTCCAGATATGACTAGAAATTAGGTATATTTATAATGCTTTTTTTGTGGGATAAGCAAAAAGTTAGTTGGAATAGAAGAAAAGATTATTGAACAATACGCTTAGATAAATAGATAACTTGTTAAGGTATTGCATAGTTTTTCAAGAATAGAACTTAAAAACGCTAAATTATGCAGAGGCAGAAAGCATAAACTTTAACAGACAAGCTTTTAAAAGCCGATGCATTCATAAGTATGTGTAAAATAAAAAACTTATTTACAAAATAAAATGGTGGGCGATGAGAGCAAATAAAAAGCAAGTAAAATAAAATAGTTATGTCTAATATGAGGGAATAGGTAAATCTTGATTCTATTGAGTTTTTTTCCTCTATCCCTTATCTTTTTGAATCTTTTTTATGGCTTCAAGAGCAAGTTTTTTACGGTCTGCGCTCTTTGTGTAAAGAGATGCCATAGCATCATCTGTCCAGCCCAAAATTGCTTTGAGTTGTGGTACTGTTGCACCTGAGTTAGCTGTGTGTGTTGCTGCTAATTTTCTTAAGCCATGTGCTGATTTTTTGATTCCCGATACGTTACAAGCCTCACGAAAAAGGTTGCCAAAATTTTCTTTAACTAGTTTTTTACCTTCTTTACCACAAATGAATGTTTCTTCTCCAATAGGACCAGTTTCAAGCGTTTTGGCTAATTCCGGTCTCTGTTTTGAGGTGAATGATATTATCTTTGACATCTTTCCAGCCAATTCGTACCGCATCACCACGACGCAAGCCCCGTATATAAAAGAACATCAATCCAGACACGTTCATGGGTACCATGATGCCATCTTTGATAATATTTTTCGACATCTTCTTCTGTCCAAACAGGAAATCCCTCTTTGTTTTTGAGGGGTGGTCTTTTTATTCCTAATGCTGGATTATTTTCCAAAAGACCTTGATCAATTGCCCAATTAAAAAGTCCATTAAGGGCTTTCAGGAAGTTTCTAGCCATTGCTGGTGTTTCTTTACGCCGTTCAACACCGGCTATGATATGTTTCTTTTCAATTGCTTGGTATGGAATATTTCCTATGGTATCACATACCTTCATAAGGATGAGTTCTTTTTGTTTTTGGGTGACTTTAGAAAGGCTATGCCAATTGGAGCTGTTAAAGTATTGTTTAAGCAGCCATGCAAATGACCCTTCAACAAGTTTACCGGTTTTGGATTTAGGAAGTATAAGCCCTTGTAACTCGGCAAGTGCGCTTTTGTAGTTGTCAACAAACTCTTGCGTTCCATAGGTACCGCGTATTCTAATACGTGGTCCATGACCAATACGTACATACCATATAATTTTACCATGGCGTGTGACTTCTTTGACAAGATGAGGGGGGCGTGGTTTTGACATGGTATTTTACATCTTAGAGAGCGCTGTTTCGTAATATTCATTCTTTGACAAATCTAAAAGTTTGTCTGGATGCGCTGCTGAATTTGGTAGTGGAATATCGGA
>NZ_JBHIMP010000379.1:0-705 GCF_042194175.1 Bartonella sp. MR168JLCBS
TTATTTTATATTCTTTTTAATTGTTTTGCCGATCGTACCTCTTTTTGAAAGGAGTCGTTCTCTTCCTGCTCCAATTATTGAAGATATGAAACCGAAAAAACAATAGATTGATTATTATATTATTATAGATTTTTTTTCCGAGTGTTGCTCGTAATATTTTTGATAAAGAAAAGGAGTTTTTTCTTTCCCCTTGCGTGCTCCTAAAAAACAGGAATGGAGTTTTTCAGAGCCATTCGGGCTTTAGATAAGATGCAATTGCAAATTGCAGTGTGGGTTGAAGGTTTATAAAAAAGTCTGTTCTGGTTGCCATGGGCTAAAATATGTGGCTTTTCATGATTTAAAGGCTCTTGGCTATGATCAGGAACAGATTAAGGCTTTTGTTAGGTAATACGAAGTGAGCGATGCTCCTAATAGAGAAGGAAAATTTTTTAAATGTGCTGGGGTTGCAACAGACACTTTTCCTTCACCCTTTGCTAACGAAGAAGAAGCAAGATTTATTCATAATAGTGCTTATCCTCCAGATTTATCATTGATGGCACATGCGTGTATCGTGTTTTTGCCGTTTCCTGCTTTTATTTCTAATATACTGAATCATTATAATACTGCTGGACCAAATTATAATTATATTACAGCTCTTTTAACACGATATCAGAAAGCGCCAGAAAATACCAAGATTGCGGATGGTTATTGGTAAAATCCCTACTT
>NZ_JBHIMP010000380.1:0-239 GCF_042194175.1 Bartonella sp. MR168JLCBS
GTTAGCACAAGCACTTCATGTTCGTGGTTTAATGAATGTGCAATATGCTGTTAAAGATGACACAATCTATGTCTTAGAAGTTAACCCTCGTGCTTCGCGTACTGTTCCATTTGTCGCAAAAGCGATTGGCCGCCCTGTTGCCAAAATGGCCACCCGTATTATGACAGGAGAGACTCTCCACAATGCAATTCAAACTTATGGTGGATTACCCTCTTCACAGCACAAACAACGTATCGCTG
>NZ_JBHIMP010000380.1:329-705 GCF_042194175.1 Bartonella sp. MR168JLCBS
CTTGATTATGAATTTGCTCTTGCTTTTGCAAAAGCCCAACTTGGAGCTGGGGTTGAGCTTCCAAAAGAGGGAACTTTGTTCGTGTCTGTGAGAGATGAAGATAAAAAACATGTCTTAAATCCCGTAAAACGTTTAGCTAAGCTTGGCTTTTCTGTTTTAGCCACAAGTGGAACACAAAAATTTCTTTCCGAACATAACGTTAAGGCACAAAAAATTAACAAAGTGCTGGAGGGTCATCCCCATATTGAAGATGCCATTCGTAATCGACAAATTCAATTGATTTTTAATACAACCAGCACTGCCAGTGCTATCTCAGACTCCAAATCATTACGACATGCAGCGCTCATGCAAAAAGTTCCCTATTATACAACAATGG
>NZ_JBHIMP010000381.1:0-704 GCF_042194175.1 Bartonella sp. MR168JLCBS
TGATATAGCGCATGCTACTGCGAAAGCTGTTCAAGCTCTTGATATTGTTGGTCTTCCAGCCATTATCCGTCCTTCATTCACGCTTGGTGGGACAGGCGGTGGAATTGCTTACAACCGTTCTGAATTTTATGAAATCATAGAACGCGGGCTTGAAGCTTCACCAACAACAGAAGTTTTAATTGAAGAAAGTGTTTTGGGATGGAAAGAATATGAAATGGAAGTTGTCCGCGACAAGAATGACAACTGTATCATTGTTTGTTCTATTGAAAATATTGACCCTATGGGTGTCCATACCGGTGATTCCATCACCATAGCACCTGCCCTCACCTTAACTGACAAAGAATATCAATGTATGCGTAACGCCTCTATAGCCGTACTGCGTGAAATTGGCGTTGAAACTGGAGGATCCAATGTACAATTTGCTATCAATCCTGAAAATGGCCGCCTCATTGTTATTGAAATGAACCCGCGTGTTTCCCGCTCTTCAGCGCTTGCCTCAAAAGCAACCGGGTTTCCAATTGCAAAGGTAGCTGCTAAACTCGCAGTTGGCTACACACTTGATGAATTAAAAAATGATATTACGGGTGGTACAACACCAGCATCATTTGAACCCTCTATTGACTATATTGTTACCAAGATTCCTCGTTTTGCCTTCGAAAAATTTCCTGGTTCATCCCCTGTATTAACGACTGCTATGAAATCTG
>NZ_JBHIMP010000382.1:0-358 GCF_042194175.1 Bartonella sp. MR168JLCBS
GCTTTGCGGGAGTTACAAATGCTCGGAAAGATTTAAAAGTTTTGGATTAGAGTGGAAAAGTGTAAGATTAAAAAAGCATTGTTATCATTTGAATTCTGTCATTGATGCGTATGTTTTTTTATGTTAATGGTAAGTTTCGTTCGTTTATCTTGGGGGGGGGTGTGCATGGATTTGGTCTCCAGTGAATCGCCAGAATATTAATCAGCCATAACTTGTACTTAGGAAAATGGGTAAGCAGTGAAAAAACGTGAAATAAAAATATTTTCAGCAAGTATTTTGGGTATGTGCTTTGTTTTAACGGGATGTAATTTATCTGCCCCTACCTATGGTACAGGGAAACCAGCTTCGTTACAATTTT
>NZ_JBHIMP010000382.1:422-703 GCF_042194175.1 Bartonella sp. MR168JLCBS
AAATCTCATCTAAAACTTGTAATGCCAACCCCTGGTTCGCTTGGAGTTTTACCACTGCCGGAGCAAGATGTAGAACAAGATAGCTCTTTCAATAGAAAAGCAACATCGGAACCGCATGTTGGTGGCGATGGCAGAATTTTTGTTTTTCCTAAAAAAGTATCATCGGTTAATGGGCATGCTGATATTGATAGTTCAGAAAATATTTCACAGTTGAATGCAACGCAACGATATGAATATTTACGTCGTCAGAGAGCACAAGTTGGAAGTGCGAAGTATCGTCA
>NZ_JBHIMP010000383.1:0-703 GCF_042194175.1 Bartonella sp. MR168JLCBS
ACTAAATACTTTATTCTTTAGGCGACCATGCATTATAATCTTCATATCTATAGGAACGCTCATCGTTATGAACAATGGAGCCCTTTGGTCTATAAGCTGCACTTGTCCCTGTCATATTAGCAACATGGGGCTTTTCCCATTCATACGGCTGATAATTCTCCTGCGTAGGTAAACAATCACAGCGGTGATGAATCCAACCATGCCAACCTGGTGGGATGGTAGAAGCTTCAGAATAATCTTTATAAATTACCCAACGACGTAAATAACCATCTTTATGATAGCCACCTTCATAATAAATATTCCCAAACTGGTCCTCCCCTACACGTTTGCCTTTCCACCACGTAAAAAAGCGCGTATTGATGGTATTACCACTCCACCACGTAAAAACTTGTTTTAAAAAACTCGCCATCCTTTCTTCCATTTCTTAGCATATCTACAAAATCAACTTTCGGAATAAACCTGTTATGACGCTTAAAATTACTAGAGATAAAAATTACCGATAAACTCAACCATAACTTAGTTTGATATGAAAACTTTAATTCGTATTTCTCAGCTACAATATCATATTTATAGATTTTTCTCCACCCCATATTAATCTATACCAAGTTTTACCTTAACCAGTTCATTAACAGTTTGAGGATTTGCCTTACCACCCGTTGCTTTCATTACCTGTCCAACAAACCAACCAATCAAAGTAGGTTTT
>NZ_JBHIMP010000384.1:0-700 GCF_042194175.1 Bartonella sp. MR168JLCBS
GATATTTTTAAACAAGCAGATGCCATTCTGGAAGGACATTTTATTTTAACATCGGGTCGCCATAGTGCTATTTATATGCAGAAAGCGCAAGTATTCATGCATGCAGACTTGACGGAAAAGTTATGTCGTGGGTTGGCTGCAAAAATCAAAAAATCTATCAAGGAAAAAATTGATTATGTGGTTGGTCCTGCGATTGGTGGTCTGATTCCTTCGTACGAAACTTCACGTCACCTTGGTGTTCCTTCTCTTTGGGTAGAGCGTGTAAATGGTGTATTTGAATTGCTTCGTTTTAAAATCAAGAATGGTGCAGGGGTGATTGTTGAAGATATTGTAACAACAGGTCTTTCCATTCGTGAGACAGTTGAGGCTTTGGTTGCAGCAGGAGCAGATGTGGTAGCGAGTGCGTGTATTCTTGATCGTTCTGGCGGTAAGGTTGATGTCGGAGTTCCATTGATTGCACTTGCCGAATATGAGATCGCATCTTATGCTAGTGATGCACTTCCTACTGAACTCGCGCTGCTTCCGGCGGTCAAGCCAGGAAGTCGAAATATTTAATTGTCTTTATCTTTTTTGGTTTTTGTGCAAAAAACTGGCATAATTAACCTAAATTATACGGATTATTTCATTATCACAAGATGTATATTGAGAATCATATGCTTTTTCGTCATCGAGAACCAATAGATTTTGT
The DNA here is from genome assembly GCF_042194175.1 of Bartonella sp. MR168JLCBS. Lineage (NCBI taxonomy): Bacteria > Pseudomonadati > Pseudomonadota > Alphaproteobacteria > Hyphomicrobiales > Bartonellaceae > Bartonella > Bartonella sp. MR168JLCBS. The sequence continues at coordinate 689 of NZ_JBHIMP010000384.1, forward strand.
AAAGCGTATTCG
>NZ_JBHIMP010000385.1:0-295 GCF_042194175.1 Bartonella sp. MR168JLCBS
ATCAAAATATCCTTCCACGACAACGCCTCGCCCTGCACGAAAAAGATATGGCAATATGCCAATGAAAACAACTTTTGTATGTTTTGCGTTATCCGTTACGAAAAAAGTAACTTTCAACTTCCCAATATATTCAACTGTGCCTTTTTCAACAAAACCACCTAAACGTAAAGGACGTCCTATGAGAATATCTTCTTTTGTGATTTCAGATGGTGTTCGAAAAAAACTCACCATATTACGCATTGCATACATGATAAGACTTATCGCAATTACTACGATGAAAAAGCATAAGAAGATC
>NZ_JBHIMP010000385.1:330-700 GCF_042194175.1 Bartonella sp. MR168JLCBS
GAGGATTTTTAAAAGATTGATTGTTCATAGACACTCTACGAAAATCCTTTTTATAAACACATTCATATAAGCATCAATACCTATACCTTTTCTTTTAAAGAGCTTCGCACATCTTGTATATGGGTGCAATTTTTTATCCAATACCTCTCCTCACCCCAATAATCCTCCTCAGCGCCTTTCTTACTTCTTTGTAAAAGAATTTTTTCTACCAACTGTCACTTACAATACGCCTTCACCACCTTGTTGCGCTCCTTCATTTTTATCTCAGTTCTTCAACCATCATGGGCCTTAACATCCACTTCTAGGGTACCACCACTTTAATTCATCTCTCTGAATGCTTTTTCATACTCCTTCTGATTTAATATCTAAA
>NZ_JBHIMP010000386.1:0-700 GCF_042194175.1 Bartonella sp. MR168JLCBS
AACAGCTTCTGCATTATTTGTTGTATAAAAATTCCCAAGGTCTAATTCGCGTGCTCTTTTCAGTGTTTCTTGACGACGCGTTGCAATATAAATATGAGCTGTGAGATTTTTCTTTTTAATCGCTCTTGCTAAAGAAGATCCAATAAGACCAATGCCAATGAGTGCTATTTTTTCAAAAAGTATATAGAGCATCTTTCACCTTTAAAGATTCTTTGAAACCGGCAACAAAGTCAAAATTCGTCCGTCTATTTGTTCAAGAGATATGGTTCAAACATTTAAAAAACCATAACCGACAAGAGAAAAGAATTATTAAAGTTACGCACCGTCCAACAATCATCCGAGCAACCCATTAACAAACCATTTTATCTAGAAAATATACCTCCAAAATTGGTGATAAAAAACGTAGCATCAAGCTCTAAAACTTGTCAATTTATTGCTTACACGCACGCATCACTACACAGGATACAAATGCTCTCTCACAAGTTGTTGATCAATAATAACAACCGCTCTGCACACAATATCACCAACTTTTATTCCAAAAAGCTTTCTAAAATCCAAGCAAATGCCAATTTTTCTTCACAGAGTGAGTAGCTTGGGTTATATCGCGGAAAAATTTTAAAGCAGCAATATAAACACAGTTTTTTCAAATGCTGAAAACTCCGCTAAACAATTGATGCAAAAAGATGCCGTGATTTTAAAA
>NZ_JBHIMP010000040.1:0-2317 GCF_042194175.1 Bartonella sp. MR168JLCBS
ATTCGTGATAGAACTACCAACTCCACTCAAAGCAGATGCTACATCAGAATAAACCTTATCTTCAGAAACACCATCATCCTTAACCGATTTAACCGTGAATGTAGGAGCGGTCCATACGCCACCTTCATATTTAGCACCACCCCCTAAAGACGTAGCAACCCCTGTGCCTAATGTATGAAGCTGTGAGCCATTAACGGCGTCTGTTGAAGTTTCACTGATAGCTCCAGCTGCAAGAGACGTTATCTTGCTGTTTTCTTGCGTCACTACAACTGTGCCGTCGTCTTTTTCTTCCCTCTTTTCATGCTGCGCGACAAAGGCATGGGCAGTTTTGCTCCAGTTCAAAGAATCCTGAGCAACACCTTCAGAGACTTCCTTAATGCGAGCGTTCACAGTTTTGATATTATCATCAAGTCCTTCAAAGGCAGAACCAACATTGGTGTGTGATTTATCTGTTACCTTACCATCTTTATCAATATTCGATAAGTTATAGTTTGGAGCTTGCCATTCGCCCTTCTCATTATAACCAGCGCCACCGCCAAAATAGCCAGCAAACTGTTTTCGAAGATCATAAATCTGACCACCCGTAATCGCATCGCTCGAACCTACCACAATAGAACCATCAGCCAGCGATGTTATCTTGCTGTTTTCTTGTGTCACTACAACTGTGCCGTCGTCTCCTTTTTCCTTCTTTTCATGCTGCGCTACAAAGGCATGGACTGTATCACTCCATAACAAGGCATCGCCTTTAAATTTTTGCGTAATATTCGTTACTTTATCAGTAAAATTTTTGACCTCATTCGTTAGATGCGTATTCACATTCTTGACACTCGTATCAAGACCAGCAAAAGCTGAACCAACATCGTTGTATGACTTTTCTGTTGCCTTACCATCTTCAGCAACATTTGAGATCTTATAAGTCGGAGCTGTAAAAGCACCATCTGCAAATGTTGAACCACCACCCAAATAGGTCGCAACGTTATTGCCTAGTGAATGAAGCTGGTCACCATTTACAGCATCATGTGAATCCTTGGCAATCTTACCAGCAGCAACATTATGGAGACCTACTGCTGTCTTATCTTTAGCTTTTCCTAAAGTCACATTCGCATAATCAATTTTACCATCCTTTTTATCGTAATGAACAACTGCTGATTCATCAGACTGAAGACTGTTGGAAAGATCCGTTAAACCTTTCTCAAGCTGTCCTTTGTTAACGGCTTCATTATCCTTGGTCGCTGCCTTCACACCAGAAAGAGTTCTATCCGCACCTGCCTTATTGGCAATATTGATTTCACTGCCTTCTACTTCTTTACCAATAGTGATAAGATTTGTAGTTGCATCTTTCTTAACAAGGCTATCGCCTTTCACATTGGCAATTTCATTGTTAATTTGTTTGGTAATCTCGTTTTTAACATTCGTGATAGAACTACCAACTCCAGCAAAAGCAGATGCTACATCAGAATAATCCCCTTCTCCAGAGCTGCCATCTTCCTTGATTGTTTTAACCTTGAATGTAGGAGCGGTCCATTTACCATCCTTATAGACAGCACCACCCCCTAAAGACGTAGCAACCCCTGTGCCTAATGTATGAAGCTGTGAGCCATTAACGGCGTCTGTTGAAGTTTCACTGATAGCTCCTGCTGCAAGAGACGTTATCTTGCTGTTTTCTTGTGTCACTACAACTGTGCCGTCGGCTTGCTCTTCCTTCTTTTCATGCCGCGCGACAAAAGCTTTATCAGTTTTGCTCCACAACAAAGCATCGCCTTGGAATTCTTGCGTAATATTCGTTAGTTTGTCAGTAAAATTTTTGACCTCATTCGTTAGATGCGTATTCACATTCTTGACACTCGCATCAAGACCAGCAAAGGCTGAACCAACATCGTTATATGAACTAGTCGTTACTGTACCATTGTCAGTAATATTAGAGATCTTATAAGTCGGAGCTGTCAAAGAACCTTCTTTAAATGCCGAACCACCACCAAAATATGTCGCAACGTTATTGCCTAGTGAATGAAGTTGGTCACCATTTACAGCATCATGTGAATCCTTGGCAATCTTACCAGCCGCAACATTATGCAATGCAACAGTGCCTGTTTTGGGATCACCAAAAGTCACACTGTTTTGTTTCGCTTTAGGTGCTGTTCTGGTAAGTGTACTGACCTCTTCTGTATCTTCTTCCGTATCGTAGAAAACTGCTACAGAGCGCACGTCTTCAATTTCATTCGTAAGTGCATTCACATTTCTATCAAGCTGGGCTTTATTAACCGCTTCGTCGTCCTTTTCTGCATCCTTCACGCCAGAGAGAGTTCGAGCCTTACTA
>NZ_JBHIMP010000387.1:0-368 GCF_042194175.1 Bartonella sp. MR168JLCBS
AGGTTTTTTATGTTATGATGTTGTTTTTTTCTTCACTTAGCGATTGGTTTCCAGGTGTGAGTGTTTTTCGTTATATTACTTTTCGTACTGTGGCGGCTATGCTTACATCGGGTCTCATTGTATTTCTGTTTGGGCCTAGCATTATTGCCTCTCTTAAATTGCGACAGGGAAAAGGGCAACCAATTCGCGCTGATGGTCCTCAAACACATTTTAAAAAGGCTGGCACACCTACTATGGGCGGTTTGATGATTTTAACCGGCATTGTGGTATCAGCGTTTTTGTGGTGTAATTTATCGAATATTTACTTTTGGGTATCGTTATTCGTTATGCTTCCTTTTGGGATGATTGGTTTTTATGATGATTATCTT
>NZ_JBHIMP010000387.1:468-699 GCF_042194175.1 Bartonella sp. MR168JLCBS
AGTTGGCTCGTCCGGATTAGCTTTGCCCTTTGTGAAAGATTATTTTATCAATTTGAGCTGGTTTTTCCTTCCTTTTTCTGCTTTTGTTATTGTAGGGACTGGGAACGCAGTTAATTTGACCGATGGTCTTGATGGGTTGGCTATTGTGCCTGTGATGGTTGCTGCTTTGTCTTTTGCTTTGATTGCTTACCTTTCTGGTAATATAAATTTTGCTGATTATCTACAAATACA
>NZ_JBHIMP010000388.1:0-699 GCF_042194175.1 Bartonella sp. MR168JLCBS
GGACGCATTGATCCCGTCTCTGATGCCACAACTGTTGAAACGGAACTCATGCTTGCTGATCTTGAAAGTCTTGAGCGACGAATCGTACAAATCCGCAAACGTGCAACCGGAAAAGATAAAGAAGCTCTGATAATTCTTCCTATTATGGAAGCAGCATTAAACTTACTGCAGAAAGGAAGTCCTGTCCGGTCATTACTCAAAGAGATCTCTTCCGATGAGCGCCGCATCCTTGATAGTTTGAATCTTTTAACCTCCAAACCCGTACTTTATGTTTGCAATGTGAGCGAAAATGATGCCGCTCATGGAAATAGCTTTACCCAAACGGTTGAGAAAATGGCAACAACGCAAAACGCTCAAAGCATTATCATTTCTGCCTCCATTGAAGCTGAGATCACTCAACTTAATGACGCAGAAGCCATAGAATACCTTAGTGCTCTAGAGCTCGTCGAATCAAGTCTCAATTGCCTCATTCGTGCTGGTTACCATTTACTTGACCTCATTACCTATTTCACCTGTGGACCTAAAGAAACGCGAGCATGGACAATCCCCCGTGGGACTAAAGCACCTCAGGCAGCTGGTATTATCCATTCAGATTTTGAACGCGGCTTCATTCGTGCCCAAACCATCAGCTACGAGGATTATATTGCTCTAGGGGGAGAAAACGGTGCAAAAGAAGCGGGCAAAGCCCGCGATGAAGGC
>NZ_JBHIMP010000389.1:0-697 GCF_042194175.1 Bartonella sp. MR168JLCBS
AAGATATCCAAGATATTGTTGAGATGCATTTGGAAGAAAAAAAGCCAATTGAACCCATCATTAAACAGCAATTCGCAAAAAACGAATCGACTCTCAATCTGCAGAAGAACATTTTACTGAACAATCGAGATATTTTTCATGGTAAAGCATCGGTTACAAGTGGTGTCACATTTAAGTTGGTAACTCCTGTTGCGCAATCTTGGCGTACACATATCACGCGTAATATTCATTTATACGGTGTCGATACTTGTGCACCGCGTCAAAAAGCGAAATTAAGCGATCAAGAATGGCCATGTGGTGCAGTTACAACAGCTTGGTTGGTCACCAAAACACTTGGTCAAGATTTATCGTGTAAGCAGGCTCTTATGCGTAATGGTATTCATTATGCACAATGTTTTGTTGAAGGGATTGATTTAGCTGAAGTAGGCCTTTCAGAGGGTATGCTGGTGCTTTCAAAGGAGAATAAAAATCCTGTTCCAGGACAGTATCATAGTGCTGAAGAAGCAGCACGCAACAACAAGGTTGGTCTTTGGTCAAGTGATTTCGCCGAACCTGTCCAGTGGCGGCGGGATCATGGATCTTACAATCCGTTTGCGAACTTGTAATTGATTTTACTGATACCTTACTGGATGTTTATATCGAAGACCTTACAAATAAAATTGAAAAAGGTTACAAGAGTTTTTACCTATGCTTTTGG
>NZ_JBHIMP010000390.1:0-697 GCF_042194175.1 Bartonella sp. MR168JLCBS
GAAGCACCTCCTCCTGAACAAACTTCATACCCCGCAGATAAACCAACCTCACTGCGTAATGAAGTAAATGGGTTCATATCACCCGTCATCTCATTCGAGAGCTTTATCTCTTTACCTTCAACTTGCAACCACGTGAATTGCGCGTACGGTTGTATCCAACTGCTCTGGGCGAGCTTAAAACGATAACCCACTTCAAATGACGTACCTAACCCCCACCGATTATAATTTCCTTCAATAGCTAAACCGTTCGTTGAAACAGCTTTCAGATGATTTTGATAATGATTGTATTTCAAAACACCGTCTAGATACAATCCACGCCGATCAAAATAAGTTGCATAAGCTCCAATGCTATAAGTATTTATGCCACTCATACCACCTCGGGCATGCATGACATGTGTTTGATCATAACTGCCAAAACCCCCAATATAAAACTCCCCATCCATCAGCTCACTTAGACCACTGATACCTAATACTAGCCCCATCTGCTCAAGCTTAAAATCTGTATATCCTGTAGCAACCTTCTCCTTGCTCTTGATTGCGTATGTCCATAGAGCCGTATTTTTCTTAACTTTATCTAGTGTTCCTCTCCCAACACGCACCGTTTGCAGCTCATTGTGAAAAACAAGCCCAGGCGCCACGGACATTGACAACACCGCATCTGTAGAGGGGGTGGTTAAAAAATCAGAAGATGACAGTT
>NZ_JBHIMP010000391.1:0-696 GCF_042194175.1 Bartonella sp. MR168JLCBS
AAAAGCAATCCAAAAAGGCTGAAAGGCAATTGTTTTTCCCTGTTTAAGAGATACAGCACTGATCAACCCTATAACAAAAAGCACTTGCCATGACAGGGGGTTCAAAAACCACTTTCCTTGTAATGGATAAGAAGGAAGGGCAATTTCATAAAGTCCACAGATGAGGTACAGCATAAACGAGCCTAAAAGCAACAGCCCTTTCCGTTTACAACTCAAATAAAGCACAAAAGGCGCAAAAAGTGTCAGCACAATATAAAGTGGAAGAATGTTATTATACCCCAATTGATGTCCAAAACTTAAGGTGCTAAAAAATGCGATAAAGGGTTGTGTAAAAAATAAACCCACATTGTTCATCGATAAAAGTTTCTCTGTGCGCCACAATAAAAAGGCTCCGGAAAAAAGACTTAAAGTTGCAAAGGTGGTAAAAAGATATGCCCTATAAAGCCGGAAAGCTCTGCGCCAAAGTTTGCGCACAATAAAAGTAAAAGACTCCTGATGTAAGCGCGGATAAAAGCTTAATCCAAGAGAAACTCCTGAAAGCAAAACAAATATTTCTGCTGAATCAGAAAAACCAAAATTTTTATGTGTTATTGTTTCATAGAGAGTTCCGGGAATATGGTTGATGAAAATCGTCAATAAGGCTAAAGAACGAAAAACATCAATGCGTTTATCACGACGAAAAGGATGCATTTTATG
>NZ_JBHIMP010000392.1:0-693 GCF_042194175.1 Bartonella sp. MR168JLCBS
CACCTAGAATCTCGCGAGCAACTTCTTGTAGAAGGCGCCCCGTACCATGTTCTAAGCCTTTCGTTGCCCAAATAATGCGTGAATGTTGATTCAAATAAGGTTGAATATTGTATAACACCTGATGAAATACATGGCTTGGAACAGCAATTAATATATTACGACTTGCTGTTATTGCAGTCTCAAGCGAAGCCTCAGGCGATAGATTATCAGGAAACTGAACATCAGGTAAAAATGCTTGATTGCAACGATGTATCTGTAATTCTCTAACATGTTGAGGATTATATCCCCACAATAAAACATGATGGCCGTTACGAGCAAAGGCAATGGCTAATGCAGTGCCATAAGAACCAGCACCAATAACTGTCATCGAAACCGCATTCATGAAGTTTCCTAATGATTTTTCAAATCTTTGTTTTTAATTGGATACTATTGTTGCAAAAACTCTTCACCTGAAAGATTTTTCATATCAATTAACTAGATATAAATATTACCTCTTCGTGATTTTACTTTAACACACAATGAACGAGCTTCTAAAAATCCTCATGCTCTCTGTGTTAAATTGTGATAAATACTATTGCTTGCGCACTTATAAAATAACCGTTTTCTTGGAACAAAATAAGATTTCACTAAACCATCTATAGATTCCTTTGTTTAAAATAAAAATATACTCCAAATTGTAATGACAAAACCCCT
>NZ_JBHIMP010000393.1:0-693 GCF_042194175.1 Bartonella sp. MR168JLCBS
ATTAATCTTACTATGTTCTTATGTATAATACTAAGTCTTAGACGTGAAAGACGTCCATATTGCCTCTCTTACTTTTTCCCATTCGAAGGTGTCCCCATTATCTTAGTTTCTAATTGATGTTGATTCCACAATAATCCTAAGATCAAAGGTGCCAATACCCCCTAGAATACCTATTGCTCTATCAAAGTGATGCATGTGCAGAGTACAATCTCTTAATGACTCTATTTCTTGCTTTATGATATCATATTAAAGGAGTTCGTTAGAGTAACAATCTGTAGTAGCATTAAAGAATAGCCGTTGTGATACAGATTCAATGCCTTTTTCTGCATTCACTACAATTGCACAGTCTCCTAAAACAGCCATCGCATGTTAAGAACAGATGAGATCTAGGCTCATATCCTTTAGCTCTACAAAAAGGTGCTTTGCTGGTATCTTCATGGGTATTGTCCCTCTTGATATCGTTCTTGCAGTTTCCCCCCATCAAAAAACGGCAAAAGACTGATTGAATAGCGAATGCGTTGTGATTGACCAGAGCGACTAATATAATCGTGATCTTTGCTAATATTGGTGATCAGCACGGCTTCACGTATCAGTGCACTGTAGGTATATCATTAATCCAACGGATCATCTAAACGGACTTGGCTCTTCGAATGGTTTTGGGAATGGCAGTCATTCTGTTCCCCCATGCAATGC
>NZ_JBHIMP010000394.1:0-692 GCF_042194175.1 Bartonella sp. MR168JLCBS
CATCTAACGAATGTAGAAAATAAGTTTACCCAAAAGATCGATGATATTTCGAAAGAGGTTAAAGGTGATGCCTTGTTGTGGAGTGATAAAGTCCATGCCTTTGTAGCGCAGCATGAAAAGAAGGAAGAAAAAGAAGACAGCACAGTTGTAGTGACACAAGAAAACAGCAAGATAACGTCTCTTGCAGCTGGAGCTGTCAGTGAAACTTCAACAGACGCCGTTAATGGCTCACAGCTTCATACCTTGGGCACTGTGGTTGCTACGTCTTTAGGTGGTGGTGCTGTCTATAAGGATGGGAAATGGACTGCTCCTAGTTTCAAGGTTAAAACAATCAAGGAAGATGGGAGTGCTGTTGAAGAGCAGAGCTATAATAGTGTAGCGGAAGCGTTTGCAGGCGTTGGCAGTTCTTTCACGAACATTCATAATGAGATTAACAAGGAGATTAGCAAAGTCGTAGGCGATAGCCTTGTTAAGCAGGATGAAAAGACAAAGGTTATCAATATTGGTAAAGAAGTAGAAGGCAGTGAAATCAATATTGCCAATAAGGCAGGTGCGGATCGGACTCTTTCTGGTGTGAAGGCAGCGACCAAGGATAATGAAGCCGTTAACAAAGGTCAGCTTGAGAAAGGTTTAACGGATCTTTCCAACAGTCTTCAGTCTGATGAATCAGCAGTTGTTCATTACGATAAAAA
>NZ_JBHIMP010000395.1:0-294 GCF_042194175.1 Bartonella sp. MR168JLCBS
CGCACGAAACTTTAAGAGTTTGTTCTTGCCTTTATTGTAGTCCCCTTTGGCACATCCCACACACCCAATGCACTTTTTGCCAAGCAAAGCAGAAGGTTTCCATCTGCACTGTCGAAAACACTCCCGATGGCATTTTATTTGAAGCCTGTGAGACATGTGGACAATATTGCAAACAACTCAATTCCCACAAAAACCCCACAATAGATGTTTTTGCTGATGACATCGGCACCCCCACACCTGATTTTCTGCACCAAGGCTCTTCTCATTTTAAGCATGGGAACTTCAACCCTTTTT
>NZ_JBHIMP010000395.1:402-692 GCF_042194175.1 Bartonella sp. MR168JLCBS
GTGATGAAGAACGCTGACTTTTCCCCCAGGGAGATGTAACACCCCCTATTTCTTCTCACCTAACTTGGACGCCAACGAGCGTCAGAGCTACCTTTATTGTTAATAACAATACGGCAGTTTTATGGTCTGTATTGAAATGTTTTTCAGATTAAAATGTGCAAGCTGCCTCACAAGAAAATCAGAAATCTTCATTGCTTTCTGAATCGAAAGCAAAAGAGTGTGCTCTTGCCGGCAACTGCAACTTTTCATCTTTCCTGCAGACGATAACCATGAAGAGCGAGAATAACGTT
>NZ_JBHIMP010000396.1:0-689 GCF_042194175.1 Bartonella sp. MR168JLCBS
CATGAGATGAGTTTTCAGAAGGATATTATTGATTTTCCTGGTGATGCTGCGATTGATCAACGTATTGCCGGGGTCAATTATTATTCGTCGGATTTTTTTATTCTAGAGTTGTGAACAGAAACTTTTGGTAAAATTTTACGCAAACTTCGCATTGATTGGGCTGAATGTCTTCTAGATATGTCTTCTAAATTGGGTGTGTTGATAACGTTTTTATCTTCTGTAGAGATTGGGAAAAAGTGTGTACATTTGGAATGGAAGACAAGATCATAGAGCTGTACGATTTAGGTCAAGAGACAGCAGCACTATTGAGAAAAGAAGCAGATGCTTATCATAAGGATTTTACCATAAAGCCTTCAGATTCATTGAGCTGTAAAATAATTTTTGGCATGTTTGTTAGAAATTTGCAGTATTTTTCACAACAGAACTTAGCAAAATTCAAACAATTTCTAGAAAAAGCTAGCAAAAAAGAACGCGCTTTGTAAAGCTAGGTTTGAAAATTCTATTGCCTGCTTTTATTTAGGCATCCCTCATGTTTAAAAACGCTAACAAAAATAACAGGTTATGCATAATAAAAAAGAAAACGGTGCCCAGACGCGGATTCGAACCACGGACACGCGGATTTTCAGTCCGCTGCTCTACCAACTGAGCTATCTGGGCAATTTCACAAAACACGTGAAACGTGTGCGGTT
>NZ_JBHIMP010000397.1:0-689 GCF_042194175.1 Bartonella sp. MR168JLCBS
CACTCTAAACATCCAAAGTGTTTGCACTTTAAAAAATCAAAACTTTTGAAACTCTCTTGTAGCACATCACAAGCCTTAAGACTCAAAACAAACATGCCTTGGATCTCTTTGAAAATGTATGCCATTTTAACAAAATCGTAAGAAGCAATTTAACTTTCTGGCAATCATTGTTTAATCCAATAGAGTTGCATCTTAAACAATAAGAAAACTACTGTTCAAAATTTATCCTGCAAGAGATGTGCTTTAAACACGTTAAATTCGTCACCCACGCAAATAAAACTTAATGGCAAAATTCGACAGCAAATCGATATCTCCAATATGAGAGAAATATCAAAACGATCCAGTGAATACTTCCGGGGCACATCATTTGAATTTTATGAGAGTTAACCAACTAAGCACCATAGAAGATAAGCCTACCAAAAACAAATTTCACTGATTCTTTTAATACAAAAAATAATCTTTAACGTAGAATATTTTCTTTGTTCTAAAATTGTCTTCATGAATTTTTTTTATAAAAATATTCACTTTACATCATAAAAGTGCATTTCCAGTATTATTTTTGCCATAGGCTTTCTCGTCTGTCACAGACGTAGCAAATAGCGAAAACATAGAGACTGTGAGGGGTGTTATGGATCATATAGATTTTAACTGATAATGAAGAATTCTTTTCCCTGAAATTGCTTTTCAGG
>NZ_JBHIMP010000398.1:0-689 GCF_042194175.1 Bartonella sp. MR168JLCBS
GAAGCTTCTTTTGAGTCTGCAGTACTCCTATTTGATCTATTTTCGCACCGAACAGCTTCTACGAGTCTCCTTCTTCATCGAGGCCACCTGTCGGACACACGACAAGTGGTAGGCTACGTCGTTTCGTCGTTTTGCTCCTTTTTGTTGAAGTTCTCCTCCAATTTGACTCGAGTTAGTTTCACGAACGCGACTGCCTTTGTGCCCCTCCACTTAGATAAATCTTTTGAGCCTAGTGGAGGTTGGCACGCACCCGCAAAGCAGTCCACGAGTCTTGATCCATCCTTGTTCTGAGAAAACTCCACGCAAAGCTTGATCGTGATCTACTTTTGGTTAATTCTCCTCCTTCTTGGCTTCACAACCCTAATTTCCTTAGAGAACACAAAAACACATGAATTAGCGATAAAACCTGATAAAAGTAATGCTCATTTGTAAGTAAATAATATGTATAATTAGTGTATTTCAAGCACTTATCACTTTGACTACTTGTTTTTAATGTCTACGGAGTTCTTTGGGATTTTTTTGTTAAATCTTGTGTTGCTTAACTTGATGTGTTTCATTTACATAGTTGCTTTGTTAAAACTTGGTCTGTGGATTGACATAGTTGTGATTGCTTGTGTGATTGCAAAACTCGATGTGCTTGATATACACAGTTACCTTAGCAAAACTTGGTGTATTTAAGAACTATAGAT
>NZ_JBHIMP010000399.1:0-689 GCF_042194175.1 Bartonella sp. MR168JLCBS
TTTTAGGTTGTTATTGATTTTTGCGATATTACCTAACACTAGGCACCGTGCCCGTGTCGTTCTTGAGAGAACATCTCCTAGGCTTTTCAGCACTTGGGGCACGAGTTGGATGACCGTGTCCTGCCTGGGACACTTCCGTGTCAGGATTTCAGCTCTTTTGCACACCAGGCTGGGATTTTCAGCACTTGAGGCACGGGCGTGTCCTGCCCGTGTCAGCCAATTCTGAACCCTTGGTTACTACACACGCGGGAAACGTACTCGGTTTCACACCAAAATGACTCGGGCCACAGATTTCTACTCAAAGAGTAACATACCTTAAATAGCACCAATTTCAATCAATAAATATGCTCAAGGACAAGGAAAAGACTATAATAAAGGGCAAGAAATATGATATGAAATGCACTCATCAAATACCCGCACACTTGAACATTTGCTTGTCCTCAAGAAAAACACAGCACAACACAAGAAAAATAGATGAGTGCCGAACTTCAAACCTCACATGAAAGACACGGTTTAAACAGAAAAGAAGCAATGAGAGTTAGGGGACCCTATAGTTCAGATAAGACTCCCCTCTACTCAAAAGACTATGTGTGTGTGCAAAACTCCCAAAGTATGAGCCCCACAATTTGAACAAAACAAAAACTACAACCAGCTATTTACACAAAACTAAGGGTAGTAGCTTCATACAT
>NZ_JBHIMP010000400.1:0-688 GCF_042194175.1 Bartonella sp. MR168JLCBS
AATTGCCCAAAATGATGAAAGGAATTAAGCATGTAATCGACGCTCAATATTCCACATAAAATAGAAGAAGCGAAGATGAAAAAGGAAACAACACTATGAGGAAACATGATAGAATATCTCGGATTTAAAATGTTGAAGCTCCAATGGTTCTCATCTTCAAGGAGATTGCAGCTGGATTTTTTAGATCTTTATTAATCAGACGCACAATATTCAATGTTTCAGGGGAAAGAGTAGAGGGTATTTTTGATGCAAGCTCACAATCATCATGGGAAGAAAGAGGGGGGAGCTGATAAGGGAGAAGCGAATCTTTGACACCATAGAGCTGTTTGAGCATGATATTTTGGTGTGCAGACAGCATGATGCGATGCCATATCATGGCGGGTATGCCGCCACCAAAAGCTCGATTCATCGGTGAAAAATCATCATTACCCATCCATACAGCTCCAGTATAGTTACCGGTAAAGCCAACAAACCATGCATCGCGATAGGATTGTGATGTTCCAGTTTTTCCAGCAACAAGGGTCATGGGGAGAGCAGCACGTTTACCCGATCCTCGTGTGGTGACACCAACCATCATTTGGTTCATATAAGCCGCTGATTGTTCGCTGAGTACTCGATGTGGTTTATCACCGTTATGCTCAAAATCCCACACTACATGCCCATCTGTTGTTCTGATTTGTGTGAAACC
>NZ_JBHIMP010000401.1:0-263 GCF_042194175.1 Bartonella sp. MR168JLCBS
GTGGGGTATTGGACGAGAATGACGTTTTATTTCATTGTTGAAGTAGCCATTGTTGCATATTCTCTTTTGTCTTCTTGGTTTTTTCTGTTTGGGCGTTCAAGATAACGACGTGGGGTGAGGGTATGTTCAGAGGAACAGCGGTAGCGATAGGTTTGTGGGTCAAACCAAAGACCGATTTTGCCTTCAAAATCCCCTGAACGTTGTTTTGCGATATTCATAATCACACCGGGGCGTTTGGCTAAATCTGCTTTTTCTTCCATCAA
>NZ_JBHIMP010000401.1:323-688 GCF_042194175.1 Bartonella sp. MR168JLCBS
ATTGGCGCCAATTTCTGAGGCACCTTTAATATCTTCAGTACCGGGAACATCCTTGTCTAAGCCACCTTTACGTGCATGGGCAACAAGATGAATATGTACGGCGTTTAAAACAGCCCAATCAACCATTTTATAAACCGCTTGTTCTTGTCCGGTATAGTCATCGGAGGCGATGCCTAGCCGCATTAAACTGTCGATGATAAATTGATCGCAGCCATAGCGCGCACGGCAATAGTCAAATACATTAAGCAATGTATCGACGCTCGATTTGCCAACATGCTCATAAAGAATAAGCCCATCGTCTAAAAAATCCAGGATTCTTTCAATCATCTCTCTTTTGGGTTGTTCTAAACCTCCCGTTTGTTTCG
>NZ_JBHIMP010000402.1:0-686 GCF_042194175.1 Bartonella sp. MR168JLCBS
GCATTTGGTATATTGTGAGAGAATTTCTTTATTATTTTAGCTTCAAAAGAAAAGGAATGAAAAGTAAAAGTACAAGCTCATTGAAGCATTAGTGGAGATCGCTAAAGATTCTAATCAATTTGCATATTAATCAATAAACTTGCCAATTATTTGGAGATTGATACATTATTTTTAATGTCTAAAAAAGCACTGTTAAAATAATCGGGTTCTTGCTTTAAGAAAGCCGATATAAATTCTAGGGACAAGAGTAGTAAAAAATGCTTGCGTGATGTGTAGACAGATTTCTCACGGGAGCATTTAAGTAATAGCTTTCGCTATTCAAAGCACAAGTTTTACTTTCATATGCGAAATGGTCAGATTTTTGTGTATGAGACCGAAAAGAGCTTTAAAAATTGACATGAGATGTGCGAGCTGTCTCAATCAAATGAGGGATTAGGGTCAAACAAGCATCAAGGTATTGCGATAATTTCAGAAATAAAAGCTATGATTACTGGTACTTCTGGTTTTTTCCTAAGAGAAGATGAAAAAACGTTTATTGTTGAACATAAACCTTGGGCTTTTATTTTGTTTGTACGCAATATTGTGTCGGAAGATGATGTGAAGGTGCTTACCATATCTCTACGTGATGTAAGTGGACGTGATAATATTTTATTTTTATTGATCAGAAGAGGGGAGTACAACATTTG
>NZ_JBHIMP010000403.1:0-685 GCF_042194175.1 Bartonella sp. MR168JLCBS
AGCTTAGTTAGCCAATCTGCTTCCAATTTGAATTTGGGCGACGTATTTACACCCCTGCGTTAAGCCTCTCTTTGCCCGCTTTACGCACTTGACAAGTGTGGGAACTATCCACACGAATCGGAGCAGTTGATAAAATTTGCAGGTTTCTAACGGGAACCATTGCAACAACCGTTCTGAATGTTCTCTTTGCGATCATTTTTCTCGCAGCACTCTTTTCCATCGGTCCCTTTCTGCACCACCAATTGCGCCATACTTTTATGCTACAAGCTCAATCACACCTTATTGAAAGTTTTACTAATCTTGAAGTCATCAAAACATACGTAAAGGAGCTAGCCCAACCGATACGCAAACAAGAAACTTTAGCCCGCAGTTTGGATCAAAGCCGTACAACCAGCAAGTTTCATCTCTTAAATGGTGCTTTAAGCTATATTTTGGTGACCCTTTCACCCTTTCGCCACTTCCATTACTTTTTTGGTGCTCAAGCAGTGCTTCAAAATCAGATCACACTCGAACAACTTATCGCCTTTCATCTTCTTGCCAGCAATGTTTCTAGTCCTATCTTAAGCCTCGCGTCTTTATGGGAAGAATGGCAACACTTAAAAAAAATCTCCCGCTTTCGTTTGGATGATATTCTTAACTCTCCATCGGAATAGGAAGAAAAAAAACATCCTTTCAGCTTACCGCG
>NZ_JBHIMP010000404.1:0-260 GCF_042194175.1 Bartonella sp. MR168JLCBS
AGCGGCAATCAGTTGCGCACGCGCGTATTTTGCACGTTTTTTATCAGCATAGGCTAAGGTTGCGAGAGAGCGAATGGTATCACGTATTACACTTTTATTTGTTAAAACTTTTCCATAATTGCTTTCTATTGACCAAATAGCGAGAAGAATATTGCGGTGAACGCCAAGACGTTTCTCAAGTTGATGAAGCCATTTTTTACATTTTTGCGCTTGACGCCGTCCCTCTACAATGGCAACATCATGAATACGATTGTCGAAAT
>NZ_JBHIMP010000404.1:322-684 GCF_042194175.1 Bartonella sp. MR168JLCBS
CTGGATCAATTGTGTTGACGGTTCTAAAAGTCATATCAAACGTAGCTAATGAAATATTGTTGGCGAGGGCTGTTTGTTTAAATTCTTTAATCCAGCGTTTAAAGTTGCTATCAGCGTGTGAAAATGATGTAAAAAACATCAAAAAAGCAGAAAGAAGAGCAACTGAACAAATGATAAAAGTTCTCACGTTTATTGATTCCGCTGAAGAAAAAAAGGCCTTAAATTCTGTTTTTTGCATTTTTAAATTCCCATTAATGTTCAAGTATTTTTATTGGGATAACTTCATTTTGTCCTTGGTTTAATTAATAATGTTATCAAGCGAATGAGAAAGGCTGAAACAGATGATTTGTTTTGAGGAGATG
>NZ_JBHIMP010000405.1:0-230 GCF_042194175.1 Bartonella sp. MR168JLCBS
ACCTTGCTAAAACAAGGACAAAACCTCACAGGAGCATTTTGGCTCATGTCTTGGTTAATGCTTGACAGAGGAAAAACCACAAATAAGAAAAAACAACGCAATCTATGGCTCGCAAACGCGCTTGCTCACACGCCAGCTCTGCTCAAAAACAAGACAAACAAGAGAAAATCCATAAGGCGTTGCTGTTCCATAAAAAAAAACCAAAAACATTCCCTCTGTTTCTAAAGCGC
>NZ_JBHIMP010000405.1:334-683 GCF_042194175.1 Bartonella sp. MR168JLCBS
CACTGTCAATCCATCATGCACCTATTCAAAGGCTAAAAGGCTAAGAGCTTCCATGCTCGTTTAAATCAGATCAAGAGATAGCACGCTTGATGGTTTAAGCGGTCAGAACGCTAAACGAGCGTGCCAACGCTTGCTCCCTGTTTGTTTTTGGTCTTTCCTTTCCATTTTTGGCGGATATTTGTCCATTTTGGAACATAATTGTTCAAGAGGCATTTTATCTCCATCATCATTCAAGGAGATAAAAACATGGAAACCCGCATTCCTGAAGACACACCCTTCGATACGCATTTTCTAGGAGAAACATCACTAGAGGAGCAGTATCCTCTCTTTTATACACCCATTTCATGGT
>NZ_JBHIMP010000041.1:0-2109 GCF_042194175.1 Bartonella sp. MR168JLCBS
TTGGAGCTTGCACGCAATAAAAGAGCTTCTCCAGGACGCCAACTCTCTAACTGATAAGGACCAACACAAGCAGAATGGCTTGCCAAATACCGGTTTCCCATATCACCATTTTTTTCGTGTTTCATGAGTGTCTCACGATCAAGCAAAGAAAGAGTACGACTAGTGGCAAAATGGCTAAGAATGAGCTCTGCTGGATAAGGTTTATCAAATTTCATCACCACTGTTTTGTCGTCCGGTGCTTGAAAAGCCTCATCAACATTCTGTTCTGTGATACCATATTCATTAAATGTCGCCGCAGTAGCCATCTTCAATTTAACAACCCGCTTCATGCTCCAAATTAGATCATTGGCATTCGCAGGACGACCATCATTGAACTTCAAACCATCACGCAAATGAAAAGTAATCACCGTACGCTGATCATCACTTGAAACATCCCAACTCTTCGCCAAAGAGGGAACAAGTTTAGCTGCATTATCTTTAGCTGGTTCAACTAAATTATCACAAACATTGACAAGAACTTCATTACCATAACGGTCATTAATTTGTGCGGGATCAAATGTACTTATTGAATCAAGATTCCAAGCCATCACAAGCGTATCGGCAGGTGTTTTTGCTGAAACTTGTTGCACCAAAATCCCCAGTGCAATAACAGCAGAAACAAAAGCACTGCTCCCTTTCAATATTTTTCCTTTCAAGTTCATAGACTTTTCCTTTTAAAATTTATTGTATAAGTTCTCCATGCAACAATAACGTGCAAGAAATAATAAGATTAGACTTAGAAAACATACCTCCTCGAAATAAAATTAAAAACTCAACAGAAAACGATCTGATATAAAACGAAGGTATTAGGCATAACAGCATCTGTTGGAGATATCACAGTGCTTACAATTTGGGACATATCAGGCAAAGTTTCCTTTTGCTTTATCAATCAGACCTTTTGCTTCAAATTTCTTTTTTGATTTTCTAAAAAGTGTCGCGAAAACACCACCTCCGGTTACTTCAAGAGCCTCAATAAAAATTTGATATTTTGATGATTTTGAATGAATTGTAATTTGCTGAAATTGATTATTTACCCTCCTTCTCAAGAGAAAATTTGAATTTTTGCATCACTCCCCATAAAATAATACCCTCCAATTGCGGAGTGTTATCTTTCAAAACAAAAGGAACCATAACATAGGCATCATAAAAAACTGATATTTCTCTTCACCTCCACACCAAAACTTTTCTTCAATATTGCAAAGTCTTTTCTCCTTTAGCAATGCTAAATGCCACAACATCTGTTGTACTAATTTTTTCAGCAAATGAATTGACCACTTTTCAATTCATGGGAGTTGAAATATTAAGTCTTAAACATCCAAGAAAACACATCTTTAATGAGAATGAAAGATCTCTTTTGAAATAGAAATCTTGAAAAGACACTCAGCAATATATCCTCTATTATTCACAATCTTCAACGTATTGCAAAGCATTTAAGAACTTTGCAATACGTCAAATATATCATGATCATGTTTTTTATATTTTATAAACCTGATACCTTCTTATTTTTCAATTGCACTATAAAAAATACGTGGGGCACTATTCCAAACCCATTTTTTGACATCAGGTGTCATCGCTACAGAAACATATGTCTGATAAATAAAAGCATAGGGTCCTTTCTGCATAAATTCACGTTGCAAATCAGCATACATTTGCACCCGTTTTTGGGGATCTTTTTCAAACAACGCATCCTTAACCTTTTGATTCATACTTTTATCAAAATACCCATGGCACCAACTAGCGTAGCCTGTATTTTTTGCCTCAAACCGATTATCAGGATTGTAAATAAGACGTGAAGCCATTGTATGGGGGTCCGCAGAGCCATTATTCCATCCGAAAAAAATCGTATCAAAACCACGCGCATAAAATTTTGAAAACAACTGCGTACCTACAAAACGTTCAATTTTAAAATGTACCCCAATCTTTTTTGCGTTGTCTTGGAGAGACTGAGCAATAGGCAAAGCAAAAGGATAAGGAGATGCCCCTGCAAAAATATTGGCCTCAAAACCATCCGGATAACCTGCCTCTGTTAAAAGTTCCTTTGCTTTTTGGAGATCAAGTTTAAAGGGTTGT
>NZ_JBHIMP010000406.1:0-682 GCF_042194175.1 Bartonella sp. MR168JLCBS
TTCATGGCATCTTTAGGTTCTAGTCTTAGTTTAGGATGAATAAAAGTCTTAACGTTGGTGTCGTGCATAATTTCGTGCTAATGCTGAAGTTTTATTGTGGTTTTCAATGGATTCGTGTGCTTTAATGTCAATTGATGGAGTTTTGGGTCGTGTTGTGTGTTTTTCATGGACTTCTGGAAGTTGTTTTTACGTTGTTTAGGCTCTAAATACCTTATATTAATGTTTCTGATTTATTCTGTTAGAGCCTGAATTTTTCTAAGTATTCCAGAGGAAACACACGGCCGTGTGGAATTTCCACACGGCCGTGTGGAGTGTTTTGAGGACTGAACCGTAAGAACGCAGGGGTGTGTGGGTGCCCCTGTGACCCAATTTATGTAGAAGCACACGGGCGTGTGGATTTCTGAACAACGAAAAGCCGCGAAGTTTTATTTTGAAATCCGTTCGGTTTCTCGTTTGTTTTCACCTTTGCACTTCTACAAACACTCCTATTGATACTTCCGACCTTCTCGAGCACTTTTTGAGGGATTCCTTGGAGTTTTTCCGGCTTATAATCGAAATTTCTTCATCAACTCATCCGGTAAACCTTTCCCTCAAATTTAATTCATCAATTCGAACTTATTACGAATCAAAATATGTTCTTTTACTCTCTATACTTGCGCATACATGATTTACACACGCTTAG
>NZ_JBHIMP010000407.1:0-681 GCF_042194175.1 Bartonella sp. MR168JLCBS
CATTCGCATGTCCAAGATCAAAAATACCATGCCCATTTCTTATTTGTATTGCAGCAGCTAAATGAGTAAGGGTAACATTTCCTAATTTCGCTTGCGGAGTAGAAAGCCGTACATCTACCCCAATGCGATTAAAAATTGTCATATCACAGAATGCCTTCTTTTCTTCAACTAAAGAAAATACCAATTCCGAGAGATTAAAGTCTAGGTTATCAAATGCTAACGATCCAATTACGATTGGTACATAATCCTGAAAATCTAACTCTAAAGCTCCACGCGCGCTTGATGTACCCATCGTAAATGTCACATTATTCATTTTAATATGCATGGGCTGCGCTAAAAAATGAGATTCCCATACAATAGGTATTTTCAATCCATGACCCCAGAACTGACTGCCTCCAATCCAGGCCAATGTCTGATTCCACTCTGGAGAACGCATTGATACCTTTCCATCAAAAATGTAATATTCAGATAATTGTGCCTGCCCTGTAAAGGTTATACCACCACGCACAGAATTGATGCTTGCCTTAATCTGGCTTTTCCCTCCTGCTAAAAGCAGCAATGCTTGGTCGGCATCAATCGATAATTTTGTTAACTCTCCGCGCCAACGAGCATCTGCACGAAACCGGGCTTCCTGGGTTGCTTCTGGCCAATCTAAAGCAGCATTTAATCCCGTTATTTTTT
>NZ_JBHIMP010000408.1:0-681 GCF_042194175.1 Bartonella sp. MR168JLCBS
TGCGTCGTGTTCGATGAGCAGAGAGTTGAGGCTATCTTCTGGTTATTGGAATGCTTAGAATTTGGATTTAGAGCTAAGCATTATTGTGTAATTTTCTACTTAGAAAAGTCAAATCGACAGAAGTTTTAAAGAGCAATGATTTTATATTAAGGGTTTTTGTTGGCAAGAAAGTAGTTAGTGTTTCTGCTAATTGAGTGGCTTATCCGTAGGAGCTGTAGGAGCTGGCAGAATGTGCTGTTGCGATGGCTATTGATTTGATTATAAGCGGGTTTGGCTTGTGGAATGCACAAATGGATTGAAAAGGTTGTCAGCCAAAGAAATTTACAACATGTTGAACCTTTTCGAAAAGAAGTTAAAAGTGAAATTTTTTGATTCATTGAAATAAAAAAGTGCATGAATGCTATATAATTTTTATCGTTGAGCACACAAGGGTTACATTTTTGTATAAATTTGCCAAATTGCTGATCAATATAAATGATCAATATTTGAGGGAGTCTATAGATGAGTGAAAAGAGCCAGATTGATCAAGCCGCTTCGTTGGTGGAATCGGCAAAATGTTCTGGGGCAGATGCTGCTGATGCTGTTATTGTTCGTTCACATTCTCTGTGTGTGTCGGTTCGCTTTGGAAAAATCGAAACGACAGAATCTTCAGAGAGCAATGATTTTACATTAAGGGTTTTT
>NZ_JBHIMP010000409.1:0-680 GCF_042194175.1 Bartonella sp. MR168JLCBS
TTTTATGAATCATCTTATTGCAAGAGCAGATACAACATTGGGAGCTGAAAAATCGAATAATGGTTCTGGTGTATCTTTTATAAGTGTAAAGGTGGTAGTAACCAAGAAATCTATCTTTTACTAACACTGCCGAGAGATGCGATGGGGGCAAGGTGAAAATGTCTTCTTGAGACACGACCGTGAATGATCAGCACAATGACTCACTGTTCTTCGTGAGGATTATAATCTCCTTAAAGAACGCGAAAAAAAAGCGTAAACTTCTTAGCAATTTCCATGATTTAAAAGATATTTTTTTCGATATTTTCGAAAGCCGTAAAACCAAAAAAAGGGAGATGGTAAAAATGGATGCTCATTTTTATCCCTGAAGAAAAATGGATACCATCATTAACCATTTGTCCCCTCTATTCTGGACTCAAAAGCATTGTGTGCTACATTAAAATAATTCTAAATCACGCATAAAAAGGAATTGGACTCATTGAATGCGACAGCTCCTCTATAACTTGTTTTTGTCTTTCATTTTGAATTTAACGAGTACTATCGTTCTGGCGCAACCCTTTATCTCTGTTGATGTTACAACGGGACGCATCTTAGAACATAATCAAGCTTTTGAGCGCTGGTATCCTGCCTCCTTAACAAAATTAATGACCGCTTATGTTATTTTTCGCGCTATGAGCATAGGA
>NZ_JBHIMP010000410.1:0-680 GCF_042194175.1 Bartonella sp. MR168JLCBS
TTCCATTTTACCTGCAACCAACGCCCCCACAGCGTTTTCTAGTTTTAAACTTTTTGCAATATCCTCTGTCACTGGTTGAATACGAATAGCCAACCAACCACGTCTGATTTCTCCAAAACTACGCAACTGATTGATAACAGAAAGAGCCATGTCCGATGGTATAGCAAAACCAATACCAATAGACCCTCCAGAGGGCGAAATAATTGCTGTATTAATTCCAATCACCTCACCATTTCTATCAAATAAAGGACCACCAGAATTGCCTCGGTTAATCGCTGCATCCGTCTGAATAAAATTATCATAAGGACCAGCATTAAGATCACGATTGCGTGCAGAAATAATACCAACTGTTACACTTCCACCAAAACCATAAGGGTTACCAATAGCCATAACCCAATCACCAATACGCGCCTTTTCTGAGTCACCAAAACGTACGGCTTTTAACTTTTTACTTCCTGCATCCACTTGAAGCAATGCCAGATCAGTCTTGCTATCCTTTCCAAGTAATCTTGCCTCTAGCTTTGTACCATCGGTGAAATTAACTTCAATCTCATCAGCATCAACGATAACATGATAATTTGTAACGATCAGCCCTCTTAGCGCATCAATCACAAATCCAGATCCTAAAGAACGGACCTTTTGAAACTGTCTATCTTTTTGACCATCTTTTGGTGTAAAAA
>NZ_JBHIMP010000411.1:0-680 GCF_042194175.1 Bartonella sp. MR168JLCBS
CTGATCACAAACACCAGCTTTGATAAACATACCTAACGATAATAACCGCTGCACTCTTTGTTTTCATACTTCTCTAGCCCATAGCTGGTATCATAGCCGATAAAACTGGAACAAAAACTTTACTCATCATTTGGAATATACTCTCTGTTATCTTTACATTTCCTGGGCTTAGTATAATCGGCAACCCGTATAGTGCATGAGTTGCCTTATTGGTCATTCTTGCAATGCTTTGCTCTGTATTATGAACATGTATACATCGATCTCTGGTGTTGTAAAATCAGCAATGTTTCCTTCTTCAGTATGCACACTGGGAGTTAGTCTCACTCATGCCATTGGCAATGAATTATTTGGTGCTCCTGCTGAATACATAGCCCTTAAATTCAAAAAAATTGGACATGAACTTATCTTTTATTTTTACATAACAGACGTGATAATTATTGCACTCATTACACTGCTCTTTGTACCGGATATGAATAAGGAGGATATCCAAGACGATAAACCCCTTAATTTCACTCCATGAAACGAAAAAGCCCAATTACTTGGGCTTTTTTATCATTATTGCATCAAAATTCAGTTTTGATAGCGTTTAAATCTTATGAAGTGTATTTAATTGTTTTGCTACCAAATAATAAAAAGTCATCCGACTTTTTCTGCGATCTCCAGACATCATCTCTGCAACT
>NZ_JBHIMP010000412.1:0-679 GCF_042194175.1 Bartonella sp. MR168JLCBS
TCTTGATAACGGGCACTTGTCTTTAACAGAATATAATCAAAAACATTTGCGCTAGCGGGGTTGCTGTTGAGTGCATTCCCAATAGCGTTTGCTAAATCACCAAAGAAAATATCTTTGACATAGGTATTAAATGTATCCGCATTCGTTGCCATTGCCGTCACAACAACGATTTTCACAACATTGTTGAGAAGGCTATGCATCGAAAGGGAGACACGACCAGTCATAACATTATAGCCATACAGAAAGATAAAAATGATCGAGGCAAGATTTAAGGGTGCTGAAATAGCAGAAGACAACCCACTCACTGTCGTATTCATTGCATTTTCGAGTGGATTTAAAATATATCCAGAAATGCTCTCAAACGGGGAAAAACTAAAGTCGGACATCAGAATTCCCAAGTTTTTCTTTTAATTTTTCTTGAAGATCTTTATGCTTTTTTTGTGTTTGCTCTTCACGGATGTCTTCTTTTGTTTTCGTATTTTTCGCTTGAATCATAGACAGGAATTGAATTTTTAAAGTATCTGCTTGCAGCTGTGCTTGAAGAAGAGACAGCTCTATTTGAAGAGCCTGAAATTCTTCAGGTTTGGTTTTTTCAGCTGCCTGAGCCTTTGTAAGCTTCTCGTTTATTTCCTTAATTTTATTAGCAGTTTCATTTGCAGATGCATAAATAGATTCCGCT
>NZ_JBHIMP010000413.1:0-358 GCF_042194175.1 Bartonella sp. MR168JLCBS
CATCAAAGACGTTTTACCTGCTCCAGAGGCGCCAGTGAGAAACTGAAATGATCCGGGAGGAATGTGAAAGCTGATATCACGTAAGACTTCAGGACCCATTCCGTAGCGCAACCCGACATTTTCAAAATGAATCACTTGTTGTTACCACTTCTGCTTTTATGTTGCATCATTGTGAGGACCTTTGCTCTCCTTGTTTTAGGTTCTTGTTAGGTTCATATTCTACTATTCTCAATGTTTTTCTTTAACCATTTCCAATTTGTTATCAGACAAGAGTATTTGTGAAAATCTCAACCATTTTTTAATATATCCTCATTTGTGATTTTAGCAGGAATTTCAGGGTGATTCTAGCAGAAACATT
>NZ_JBHIMP010000413.1:384-678 GCF_042194175.1 Bartonella sp. MR168JLCBS
TTTTACGATTATTGTAGGAAACTTTGCACTTATTGATTTATAGTTCTTTTGAGAGTTTCTACTACCTTAGAGTGATTGTTTTTTTCAACACTTTCTGGCTTATTATGAACAGAGAGTGTCTGTTTTCATAGATATTGAGAGTCCTATTCATTGTTATGTTTTTTACCTTTATGGTGGCTTTGGCGTTTCTGTTAAAATGACCTCGGCATTCCTGCTCAAGCCATCGTTGCTGTTTTTCCATTAAGCCGTGGCTTCTGTATTTTGTCTGTTGGCAATAAGATCGTCAACGACTTG
>NZ_JBHIMP010000414.1:0-274 GCF_042194175.1 Bartonella sp. MR168JLCBS
ATGTAGAGTCTATTGCCGTTATTCCAACGATTTTGCGTCGTGGTGCTTCGTGGTTTTCATCAATCGGACGTGCAAATAATACCGGAACAAAATTGTTTATGGTTTCAGGGCATGTTAATGCACCTTGTACATTTGAAGAAGCTCTAGGTGTTTCTTTTCGCGAATTAATTGAAAAGCATACCGGTGGTATTCGTGGTGGATGGAATAATCTTTTAGGAGTTATTCCAGGTGGAGCTTCTTGTCCGGTTGTTCGTGGTGAGGGTATGGTTGATGC
>NZ_JBHIMP010000414.1:329-678 GCF_042194175.1 Bartonella sp. MR168JLCBS
TGGATAAATCAACCGGTATTATCAAGGCAATTTGGCGTATAACAGCTTTTTTCAAGCATGAGAGTTGTGGTCAATGTACACCGTGTCGTGAAGGCACAGGTTGGATGATGCGTCTTTTAGGGCGTATGGTTGAGGGAAGAGCGCAAAAACGTGAAATTGATCTTTTGTTTGAAGTTTCTGAGCAAGTTGAAGGACACACTATATGTGCACTAGGTGATGCTGCCGCATGGCCTGTACAGGGGTTGATACGTAATTTTCGTCCAGAAATTGAGCGTAGAATTGATGATTATACGCGAAGTGTCATCCAAAGCAAAAATATTGCTTTGGGAGCAGTAGGATAGAGGATTTT
>NZ_JBHIMP010000415.1:0-678 GCF_042194175.1 Bartonella sp. MR168JLCBS
GCACTTCCACCCTTTTATTTGACACCTCTCTGCTTTTTAACTTTCCCTGTCTTCATTGTTTTACTTGATAAAATAAGTGCTATTCAAAACAGAAAAAAATGTCTTCTGATCTACGCTTTAAGCTGTGGAACCTTTGGCTTTGGTTATTTTATCTGCAGCCTTTGGTGGCTGAGTAATGCTTTGTTGACAGATCCTGTTGCTTTTGGATGGGCAGTGCCATTTGCTATTTTTTTCCCTCCCCTCTATCTTTCTCTTTATTGGTTTTTTGCTGGTTTCATTGTCGGCTTGTTATGGACAAAAGGAATAGCACGCTTTTTTGTTTTGGCTTTTGCACTGGGACTAGCAGAATGGTTGCGCTCTATCTTGTTCACAGGCTTTCCGTGGAATGCTCTTGGTTACACAATTATGCCAACCCCTATGTTCATGCAATCCGATGCAATCTTGGGACTTTATGGAATGAATGTTCTTGCCGTTTTAATCTATAGTTTACCTACTGTTTTATTAACGGATGAAAAAAAGAAATCGGCACTTGTTTTTTGCTTATCGCTTATATTAGCCCACAGCGGTTTTGGATTTTATCGTCTCAATTCTGCACCTAACATAACTGATTACAAAAAAAATAGCCATTGGGTACGCATTATTCAACCTTCTATCCAACAAAACACAAAATTGAGCAAT
>NZ_JBHIMP010000042.1:0-2082 GCF_042194175.1 Bartonella sp. MR168JLCBS
GCAACAACAGAAATTCGTAAAGTTCCTATTACGATCCTTTCACGTTGCCAGCGTTTTGACCTACGGCGTATTGAAACGGCAATTTTAAGTGCGCATTTATGCCAGATTGCTAAACATGAAAACATAAAAGTAGAAGATCAAGCGCTCTCCATGATTGCACGCGCTGCGGAAGGCTCTGCACGTGATGCACTGTCTATTTTTGATCAAGCGATTGCTTATAGCAATGGCAACATCAGCGCTGTTGCAGTGCGCGGAATGTTAGGATTAGTTGATCAGGCACGCATTATTGATCTCTTTGAATTCATCATGAAGGGCGACATTGTAAATGCATTGCATGAATTACGCAGTCAATATGATGCAGGTGCTGATCCTCTCACCATATTGACAGAATTAGCCGATTTCAACCATCTGGTCACACGTTTACGTTTCACACCAGAAATAGCCGAAAATCTCTCGCTTACTGAAATAGAGCATTCGAGAAGTTTAGATTTCTCAAAAAAACTTTCTGTCCCTGTTTTGTCGCGAAACTGGCAAATGTTACTCAAAGGCTTACAGGAAGTGAGCGAGACCACGCGCCCACTTCAAGCTGCTGAAATGTTATTGATTCGTCTTGCTTATACTGCCGATCTGCCAACTCTTGATGAAGCTTTAAAAAAGCTTACACAAGAAAAAACATCTCTCACAATTGTCGAAAACTCTTCTCATCAAGAGTCCACAAGTGTGGGTAATACAACAAAAATAGCAGCTGTAAATGCCCGTTCCTTTCCACGCGTTTCAAATGCTTCGTTAAACCAGCCAAATTTAAAAACATCCTTCGAAAATCAATTAAATCGCTCCTTACAATCGGAAGCTTCACTAAAAGTTGAAATTCCCGAAAGCACTAACTCCCCTGGAATACCAAAAATTCTTGAAACTGCTCAATCTGTCAACCTTGCTGAAAATAGTGCAAATTTACCGCATCTTTCCACGCAAATAACAGAGGAAATCTTTGACCCAAAAACCATAATTATTGATTCCTTGCATGATATTATTAAATTAGCTGAACAGTACAATGAGATTCCTTTTAAACTTCTTGTTAAAGAATTTGTTCATCCTGTTTCTTTTGAACCAGGGCATATTATTTTAAGGCTTGCTGAAAATGCTCCACGTTCACTTGCTCGTGATATAAAAAAAATGCTATCTCAATGGACCGAAAAACGCTGGACTATAACCTTTGTTAATGAAGGAGGAGGACCAACCCTACAAGAAGAAAGTATAGCTGTCCAAAAGACTCTTTTTTCAAATGCAGAAGCAGATCCTGATATTGCGAAAATTCTCAACCATTTCCCAGAAGCAAAAATTGTCGATATTCGCTTAAATAAACAGGAAAACGACCTTGATTTACTCCCAAATACCTTTAAAAATGAAAGTGATATCAATGATGAATAAGGATACCTATTCCTATGCGTGATATGATGAGCATGATGAAAAAAGCTAAAGAAATTCAAGAAAAAATGCAGCAAATTCAAGAAGAAATGACGAATCTGCAAATGATTGGTACTGCCGGCGGTGGACTTATCAACGTCACCTTAAACGGCAAGAATACCATAACAGCAATCAAAATTGATCCTTCACTACTTAAACCTGAAGAATCTGAAATTCTGGAAGATCTGATTATGGCAGCTCATAATGACGCCAAAACAAAAATCGAAATAGCTATGGAAGAAAAAACTAAAAGCATGACAGCAGGTTTACCGCTTCCATCGGGTTTCAAATTTCCGTTCTCATAAATCGGATTTTATTTAATTACCTTGGAATAAGAGTATGTCTAAGCACATTGCAGGACCTGAGATTGAGCGCCTCATTCAGCTTTTAGCGCGGATACCAGGTTTTGGTCCGCGTTCAGCGCGTCGTGCTGCACTTTACCTTATCAAAAAAAGGGAGACATTGCTGGAGCCCTTAGGAGCAGCTATACAAGCAGCTGTAGATAAAGTCTGCATTTGTTCTGTTTGTGGAAATGTCGATACCACTGATCCTTGTTCGATTTGTAGAGATCCTCGCCGCGATGATACAACAATTATTGTTGTTGAAGATGTTGCTGAT
>NZ_JBHIMP010000416.1:0-254 GCF_042194175.1 Bartonella sp. MR168JLCBS
AAATGCTGATGGTGTACTGACAAAGGCATAACGGGTTATGCAGGAAAAGGGACGTGAGCGGCAGAAAAAGTAAGATTATGTCTGCTAAAAGGGGGGGGAAGCCTTTTCCCCATCCAGGTGTTGTTTTTGCCGGACCTTTGCCAAAATGTTTTGTCTATATTTTAGCCTCTTTTATTTTGCAGTGGGCTTATGGCTTAGGGGCAAATATTGTTCAATCTAATATTGTCTATTTTACTGGTGATTTCAACGCAACT
>NZ_JBHIMP010000416.1:319-676 GCF_042194175.1 Bartonella sp. MR168JLCBS
ACTTCGTGCTTTTGCTGAATTATCAATTCTTGGCTTCGTTTTGGTCTGTGTTTTGCAGTTATTTGTTACGGATTTGCGGTCTGCACTGATCATTCGTTTTTTTGCTGGTGTCGCTGCGGCGCCATTGGCTTCATTAGCGCTTCTTTATATGATGGAGGCTTTTGCACCAGCAAAGAAGTTCACCATTGGGCTTAGTTTGAATTATATGAATGCAGCTTTAGCGACGCCTTTATCACGTTTGATTTCGCCTGATTTGCTGGAAAATGGTGGATTTTCAAGTCTTTCAGCACTGGAAATGGGATTGGTTCTCATCAGTTTGGGATGTATCTATGCTCTTCCATTGACCCCTGTTGTACG
>NZ_JBHIMP010000417.1:0-676 GCF_042194175.1 Bartonella sp. MR168JLCBS
CGCCTGTATCAATAATATCCACTCTCCTCCAGCAAGCCCTTGTACACTCGCTCGGCTGTACCCACTGTCTTTCCAAGTGCATAAAATGGTCAGCAACAGAAGAGACATAACGCTGTGAATTTGCTTAAGCTATCACCGTGCAATAAGCTAACGACGATTTACTCTGAATATCAATGGAGATGATCTTTTGTACCCTCTAAACTCTTGAGAATAACTTTAAGAATATCACTGATAGAAAAGATTTTTTTCTGCCGGAGGTACAATACTGCAAGAGTGTTTTTGTGAAATGTTTTCCAGATTCATATCCTTTCTTATCATTTGGAATATAGAAAAAAGAGGAACTTCTCTAACAAAGAGAAGCAGAATCTTATAAAATGTTCAAAAAAAATCATTCTCCTTTAAACGCAGATTCGTTGAAGACTGAAAAGAGAGAGGCCCATGCAAATAAGTCCAAGCTGGTGGTTTCATAAAAGGTAACCGTATACTTTGTCTCTCATCTAAACGAAAAGAACGGTAAATGTGCGCCATAGGAGAAGAAAGTGCTGGCATATGCATAAAAGGACGATCGATAATCGCAATAGGAAGAAAAGATATGATATCACGCCACCGATACCAATGATGAATTGTTGCCAAACTATCTGAACCCATAACCCACAAAAAATGCACCCCGGGGCAG
>NZ_JBHIMP010000418.1:0-676 GCF_042194175.1 Bartonella sp. MR168JLCBS
GACTCAAGGGGATTTGAGAAAAATTTTCAATGCTATGGATTTGTTTTTGATAAGATGAAAGACGTTATTGCTGTTGTACTGCGAGTTTTTTACTTATTTCAATAAGAAAAATTTTAGCAGCATCAAATGCTTTTGGGGATAATTTTTGAATGGTACGCAAAATATCATCCATAAGAGTTCCGCGTCCTGGACCTATTTCAGCGGGAATAAAAGGGTGAGGACAACCCTGGACCTTCCAGTTTGCGAGGGCCCAAATACCAATCATCTCTCCAAACAATTGGCTTATTTCAGGTGCTGTGATGAAATCACCAGCGCGGCCAAAAGGTGTTTGTGTTTGATAATAGCCAAATTGGGGATCTGTGAGTGCCAACGTTATATATTGACTAACAGGGATTGGCCCATTCAGTGCAATAATTTCTTCAATTTTTTCTTTTAGGGTCTCCATTTTCTGTAGATTTGTGTTTGAAAGCCTGGAGAAGAAGATAAATACCAAAAAAAAGCATGGGAAGAGATAAAGCCATGCCATAGGTAAATCCAGTAGAATGAAAAAGAGTAGAAAACCATTCTGGATCTTCTTGAGGCGCACGGTAAACTTCAGAAATGCTCCGTGCTATTGCATAGCCTATCATAAATGTCCCTGCTACGGTGCCAGGGCGTTTTAATGCTTTGAAAGCAA
>NZ_JBHIMP010000419.1:0-676 GCF_042194175.1 Bartonella sp. MR168JLCBS
TTAATAAAGAAATATAACAACGCCTTATATCGTTAATAAATAAATATTCAAAAAGAATTTTATTTTTTCTGAAATTTTTTATTAATAATTTAAGGAACAAAGATTTTTCTTATTTAAACCTGTGTTTAATGGGGATTATTATTTATACTTCATTCATCCTCAATTTTATCCACAAAGAAAAAGAAAAAAAAATAAATTATACCTATATCTTAAGGGTATTATCCCCATTATTTTTTCATGAGAGGACTTTATTTATTATAATTGTTCAATTTGTGTATAATAATGGAAAATTTTCTCTAAATTTTCATTTTATAAAAGACTATCAGGATATATACACATTTATTAACAAGGGATTAAAATTTTTGTGATAAGAGAAAAAAAATCCTCTCATCTACACATGCTTTCTGATGCAACAGGGGAGACATTAATCTCTGTCGGAAGGGCTGTTGCATCACAATATGCGACAAGTCAGGTAACAGAACATATTTATCCGATGATTCGCAACGAAACACAGTTACGGAGAGCTCTTGATGAGATACAACAGGAGCTTGGTATTGTTCTTTACACAATCATTGATAAAAAAATTAAACTGCTTCTTAAGAAAAGATGTGAGAAAATGGAAGTTCCTTGTATTGATATACTGCATCCTGTTTTGGATGCCTTCCAATCTTATCTT
>NZ_JBHIMP010000420.1:0-675 GCF_042194175.1 Bartonella sp. MR168JLCBS
TTTATAAGAGTGTGCTTTTTCCGTAATGTGATCAACAGACGTTATATCATTTTTTTCATTGGTAGTATGCTTCACGCATTGATCATTTTGCTTGCTCTGTTTCCTTTTCGTATTTTCAGAAGGAATATTGATGAAGAGGTTGTGGAAGGCTTAGAAAGTTTCGTTAAAATCCCTTTAAAAGGATAACATATTATTAAAATAGGCAGGTGCGTTAGGATCAATAATCTCCTAGGGGGGGATCATTAAAACTATAATTTATTCAAACTGAGGCTTTAGTTTTTTCATTTGATCGAATCTTTTCAATGGAAAGCTGTAGGTTATTTACATAGATCGATTGATGTTTGAAACGCCAATGTTATAACACAGAGATGTATAAATTTAAGATATTGATTTATAATGATAATACATCTTTTTCCTCTTGAATGAAAGTTCTGAGTACAGAAAAATTTTTTCCTTTCATCCTCTCTGATTCAGAGTCATGAAAAGAACTATTTGTTTGTACGTTACAAGAGGGATAGGTTTGGGGATAAAAATCGTTTAAAAAAGGACTCGATTTGCCTTTTGTGAATCATTTTAATGCAAGAGAAGATAAGCAACATTGGAGACTGGGAAAGAAAAGGATGGTTCTGGCTTATTTCTTCATAACGGCAATCAATTTTAAAAACTTTGCAGGGT
>NZ_JBHIMP010000421.1:0-675 GCF_042194175.1 Bartonella sp. MR168JLCBS
AGCATCAGGATCACCATCTATAAGTTCTTCCTGTTCATTGTAAGTCGCAGAAATCATTTCACTGACAATACGCACAGTTAAAAACTCTTCATTGTCTTGCATTGCTGCTGCAACAAACTCAATTTTATTAATTCCGACAAACGTAAACTGGACTCTTTCATTATTTTTTTCGCGTTGTTCAATGGCCGCACAAAAACTCTCAAAAACATTCTGAGAAAGCAATTTCTTAAGTTGATCGCGATCCCCTTTGGCAAAAGCTGTTACAATCATTTCGTAAGCAACTTGAGCACCCTTTATAAAAAATTGAGGAGAAAAATGAGGATCACTCTGGCGAAGTGCCCGTAAACCTTCATTCAGTGCACTTCCTGTTGGTGAAATTGCATCAATTTCGCTAAAATCGTCCTTTTGCGAATTGCCTTGATGAGGAAAAGAAACAATATTATCAGCCGTTTCTGTTTCAGTCTGTTTTTTAGAACGACCCGAATAAGGATCAAAGGGAGGCTTTTCAAAACCAATCCGTTTTCCTAATACATTACGCAGTTGTACAAAAACAACAACCATAATAACAAGAGCTAAGACAAGTACGATGTTAAATTCCATGGGGACTGTTAATCTCCAAACCTAAGATGATCTGCAATAAACATTGCAGTCAATATCATTTATCAATAAATATGT
>NZ_JBHIMP010000422.1:0-258 GCF_042194175.1 Bartonella sp. MR168JLCBS
TATTTGGATTGCCAATACCTGCAAATGCCAAAAATGATTTTCCCATAACCTCATCAGATGCTAATGATTTAAGGTGAGCATGATGCAAAGCCTTTCCAGTACGGGTAACAAGAAAAACTACATTTTCACATGCATCCGAATGACCAATCAATAAAACACTATCCATCAAAGAAAACTGTGTTTTTAATGGTGCACGCAAAGGGCCTGCTGGGAAAACAGCTCCATTACCAAAGCCACGCATTGCATCCACAACAAGCA
>NZ_JBHIMP010000422.1:324-674 GCF_042194175.1 Bartonella sp. MR168JLCBS
CATCCTTCTTCCTTAAGCCGTTGTGCCGCCGCATAACGATTGGATGATATAGCAACAAAAGCGTGTCGTGCAAGTAAAAGTGCCTCATCTCCAACATCGCGTGCATTGTCAAATTGCTCATTTATAAGATGGACTCCCTTAACCGCCCCACCATAACCACGCGATACAACACCAGGCAGAAAACCAAGCTCTTTAGCCACTTTAGCAAAAGCAATAACAACAGGGGTTTTACCCGCACCACCACATGTAAAATTGCCAATACACAAAACAGGAAGATCAATAACGGGGAGCTCCCTTGCCATACAGCGATGTGAAAAATAACCATAAACCCACGAAACTGGAGTTAATAA
>NZ_JBHIMP010000423.1:0-673 GCF_042194175.1 Bartonella sp. MR168JLCBS
AGAGACTAAAATACCAGATAGAATAGATATTTTTAATATAGCGCATTCAATTCTATGCTAAAGGAAAAAATAATTAATTAAAACACCATAAAAATACATAACCGAAGTGGCTTTTTGAAATAGAAAAAACTAGCGCTTTACTTCTCGATGATAAAATAAACCACAGAATAAGAATATCCCTCTCGTACTCGCTGACATTCGGAGATACTATGAGCAACAAAGTACAAATGGATAATGACTTTATGCAAATGCAAAAACCTTTCGCACTTTTCGCAAAATGGCTTGAAGAGGCAACAGTGAGCGAAATAAACGATCCTAACGCTATGGCGTTAGCAACAGTTGATGAAACAGGCTTACCTAATGTTCGTATGGTTCTTCTGAAAGACTTTAGTTCCCGAGGTTTCGTTTTCTATACCAACTATGAAAGCTGCAAAGGACAAGAAATTTTAAAATCAATGAAAGCGTCCTTAGTTTTTCATTGGAAATCTCTCCGCCGTCAGATCAGAATTCGGGGAATTGTTGAAAAAGTCAGTACTCAGGAAGCAGATGTATATTTCCAATCGCGACCACGTGGCAGCCGAATCGGTGCATGGGCATCCAAACAATCTCAACCATTAGAAAATCGTTTTGTCCTCGAAAAGGCAATTGCTCAATATACTGCGCGTTATGCAGT
>NZ_JBHIMP010000424.1:0-287 GCF_042194175.1 Bartonella sp. MR168JLCBS
CAGCAATAATAGACAGTCCATCACGATGCAAAAGCATCCGATCAACAACCATAATGTCATAATTTTCCGTTTCAGCTAAAGCATATCCAGTATCCCCATCGTACGCAACATCAACGGAATGTCCTGACTCCCCAAAAGCTTTTTCGAGATAACGCCCCGTCTCATGATCATCTTCTATAACGAGTATCTTCATAAAACGCATCTCCGTTATTTTATCAAATGAAGTTGTAGGACAGAAGCTTACAAGACCTCTGCCCTAGTGTTTTAAAAATGTTATTTTTTGAAAA
>NZ_JBHIMP010000424.1:305-673 GCF_042194175.1 Bartonella sp. MR168JLCBS
GGTTTTGATCATTTGTTCGCACTTGTAAAAGTATGGCTTTTCGTCCTAACTTTTGGGCATTTTTAATTGTGTCAGTAATATCAGATACCTTTTTAACAGATTTATTATTAACTGTAACAATCACATCACCAGGGCGTATTCCTTTATCGGCAGCATCTGAATCTGAATCGACATCAGTTACGACTAACCCTATCCCATCATCAGAAGGAGCAACAATCAAACCATAATCTTCCAATGTTTCATTTGAATCATTGCGCCCATTTGAATATTTTGAGTCTTCTTTCATAACTTTATCGTCAGGCATTGTATCAAGTTTAACCTTGATATTCTCCTCTTTACCAGATTTCCAAACACCTAATGTTACTGTT
>NZ_JBHIMP010000425.1:0-270 GCF_042194175.1 Bartonella sp. MR168JLCBS
GGATAGTATGTGAAGGAAACTAAAAAACAAAACTAGGAGAAGTGTTTTTCTTTAAATAACAAAAAGATAGGATTTTACGTTTTTCTGTACTGAAGACATTGATGTGCTGATGGAACTTTCTGGTAATCGGTTATAATATGATACAGAAAGTGTGCTTTCTCTCTGTGCGCGAAAAAGTGCCAAGCAATTTATTGTTAAAGAATTGTAGAGGAATTCAAATAGAGCATTTGCGCGGTCATGTTAGTGAAGACTAAGCCAGTTTATTGGCTA
>NZ_JBHIMP010000425.1:297-672 GCF_042194175.1 Bartonella sp. MR168JLCBS
CGGGGGTGGATATTTAGGCTATCCGTTTAGAAGAGAAGGAATATGTAAAAGAGGCTATAAGAGCATTGATCAAAGTTGCTTTGGGTATATGTACATTGAAAGATTTTCAGGAAATTGAGGGTGAAATTGTGCTATTAAGGGGACTTAGTCTGAAGATATCAAAATGACCTACGTGCAATCAGCTACATCAAGAGTACTTTTTGATCTATCTGTTTTTGAGCGTTATGAAAATAAAATCTGTCAGCATGAGAGAAAAGATTGATTTAAGGTAAAAATTTTTGATTTGAGTGCCTTATTTATCTTGTTTATCGAAGTATCTAGAAATTCAGGTCATTTTTGAAGCTCTGCTTGATTATAGCTGTCGAGGATGCTGGT
>NZ_JBHIMP010000043.1:0-272 GCF_042194175.1 Bartonella sp. MR168JLCBS
AGAAAAATAGAAAATGGATAGTTTTTTAGGTTTAGTAATTTACTTTTTGTTATCTGCAAAATTTAGGTTTGAGATATTATCTTTTACAGCTTTTTTTAAAAGAGTGAATATCTATTCAGCAAAGATATTGTAAGTGAATGATAGGTTGCTAAAAAACTTTCGTTGAAGGCGAGCATCTTCTTTGTCCATGTTTTTTGCGACTTGAGGAAAAAGAGAAGGAAAGGGGCAGGGCAAGTGAATAAGCAGAATTTGTAAGAAAGTTGTCTTAATTT
>NZ_JBHIMP010000043.1:282-2081 GCF_042194175.1 Bartonella sp. MR168JLCBS
CTTGTCTAAGTTAAGATAAAAAACAAAGCACAAGCAGATGTACATGATAATAAACTCTTCTTATGCAACAAAATACTCTTTCCTATATTTTTTCTCTTTGTTTTACTGGATGGTTATTTTGCACCAATTTGTGGTGAAATACCTTATTGTTTTGGATCTGGTTGGATGAGCTTTGCAAAGAGGTGCTCTGTCATATGTCCCGGGGGTGAAAAGGGTGAAGAGGTTCTTTGAGAGGGAAAGAAAAACAGGTTTCATATATACAAAAGGCAGCACAATGTGCTGCCTTTTTTAAAAGCCATAGTGTATTCCACCGGAAAAGTTAATTGCAGATATGCCAGCTTTTTGGAGCTTGTGTTGGTAATTAACATCAGCATGAAGGGCGATATTCTGAGAGAGTTGAGCATTCACACCAAAACCGCCTTCAAGGGAAGATCCCATAGAATCACGATGGAAAGTATCACCAATCTTTATCGTACCATTATCACTAAAAGCTTTGATGAAATTCACTTTACCATAGAAGGAAACAGCACGGTTTCTTTCAACAGGCATTACAGTTTGTATCAAACGTCCGCCAACACGTACCAGCCATTGATGAGGCTTGCCCATATTTACTTCAAAGCCATCAATATCTGAGAGTTTTTCAAACATGAGACGCTGATAAACAACTTGTGCTTGTGGTTCAAAGACCAACCCCTCAACACCGGTTCCCAATTTTTGGCTCACGGTGGCAGATGCACTCAATGTTTTTGTCTTATTCAGTTGCGTGGTAGTTCCGATGAAGGCGGTGGTGATATTTCCCTTGAGAGTTCCATAAGAAAAAAGCGTATCGAGATATATGCCATTGTTATGCTGGATGTTGCCGTATACGGTGAATGACCATTTATCAATGGTGCTTTTCTCAGCGCCTTCGATATCCTTAGGGGTAAAAGCTAGCTTTCCGTATGTCCCCAAAAGTCCAAGACTTGTGGTAATGTTTTGCTTTTCTAATCCTGCCAGTGCAATGCCTGCTTGCAATGCAGTATGCTGGACATCAGCACCATAACCATATTGTAGTGGATTACGGTTAGAAGATAATGTGATCTTATTGCCATAGGAGGATAAGAAGATCCCACTCTTTTTATGGCTTTCTGGTGCAAACAGTACTGTTTGCATATCGTTTAACAATGCATTTTGATTGTTTACATCAGTGAATCCAGCGGAGAATAAAGCGTTGGGCATCACCAAATAGCTTGCTACTTGTGGCACAAGAGCTTTGATTTTTGCCTCACGATCAAGAGTGGCACTTTGCAAGCGGAAATCCCAAAAATTCTGCTCTTCTCCCACGAGGCTTTGCTCAAGACTCGCTTTGCCATGGCTGGATGTTGGTCCATAGGCATTCAGTGTATATTTATAAGGCAAACCGCCTATTGTGGCATAACCATTTGCTAAGTTGAATGCATTTTCATTTGCTTTTCCAGAAACTTGAACGAGTGAAACACCACGCATATTCAAAGGGATGGTGTTCTCTATATTTGATGGCTCATTTTTTGAAAGGTTACTGAAATGAACTGTTGTGCTCCCTGATACATCGCCATGAACAAGAAGACGGTCTGTTTTTTGTTGGTCTTTTGGCAAACCATTACTCCATTCAGTATTAAAATAAATCCTTGCATCACCTGTCGCAGTGTAGACTGTTTTGTTTGTTGTGTTGTCGTTTATGATGTTAGGTGTTTGACTGCTTATATGTAATGTTTGGTAATGATCTTCTCTTGGTTTCTTAAAAACAATAGTACTGTTGTTGAGATTAAGCATAAAAACTT
>NZ_JBHIMP010000426.1:0-671 GCF_042194175.1 Bartonella sp. MR168JLCBS
ATCCTCCATTAGATGAAGAAGCAAAAGTTTTCTCTATAAGAATATGATCACCATTTAATTTGCCTTCAAGCGTTATATTGTTAAGTTCTAAATTTGTTTGTGAATCAAAAAAGCTCCCATCGACTATAGAAAAATTCCCTATCAGTTGTGGCTGAAACAATTTACCCTTTAGAACAGTATCAATTCTTGCTGTACCCGTTATATGGGCACCACGCTTAGCTAACAATAAATCAACAAAAGCAAGAGGCATTGTCCCTTTAACACTCAATTTAACCTCTGAACCATTCAAAGAAAGAGGCCCATTTATGGAGAGATCTAATCCCTTATCTCCGGTTGCCACCAAATTCTCAATATGAAGAGCCGATTTTTTGTAAGAACCACGGGCATTCATATTTATCGACATAAGTCCTTTATGGGTCATAACAGCCAGGCTTTGACTAGAAAGCTCAAAATGCGCAGATGGATCCTTCACTGTTCCACCAATATCAATCTTGCCTACCATCGTTCCTTCAAGCACTTGCCCTTCAATAAGACTATTGACCAAACGCGCAGACAAATTTTGCAAATCAATATAGAAATCAAGTTTGTTTTTATCTAAAGATACACGTCCTTCTGCTTTTGCTTGTATCCCTTCCCCCATTAAATCTGCATTCAAAGTAAGATTTTTGTCT
>NZ_JBHIMP010000427.1:0-668 GCF_042194175.1 Bartonella sp. MR168JLCBS
AGATCCGGGAATGCTATCGTACGGTGGCGATGTAATACAAAGCACTGAATTGCCACCTGTGGAGCCAAGTAATGATTCATGGGCTGATGACAGTGCTTCATATAATTCTCCACGACAAGACGGGACGCTTTCTCCTGATGGTCGAATTATAGGGACTCCGCCACGCAATCTTGGAACAATTTCTCGTTCAATGAATAATACTCCTCTTTTTCGGCGAAACTCTTATATCGTTCAAAGTGGGGATACATTATTAAGCATTGCACGGCAAATAGGGATCAGTGTTGAGGCATTAAAATTAGCAAATGGCATAAGCAATAATAATTCTATTTATATCGGTCAGGTGCTTATGATCCCAGGCAGGCGTACGGTCGCAACTTCGAATGCTCAAAATGATGATAGGGTTACATCAACAGAACCTTCATCCAAATCTCAAGTCAGGTCTTCTATACGATATCAGAAAGCTCCATCTACAGATAAAGCTCCTATAACAGCCATGCCTTCTTCAAAGATAAACAGGTCAAATGCTGAGCAGAATTCTTCCACACAGATGCCTTCATCGAATTATAAAACGGATGTTTTGAACACTGTAATGAATACGGATAATGGTGTGACTCCACAAGCTACGGGAATTTCTAAGATGCGTTGGCCGGTACGAGGACGTTTATTGA
>NZ_JBHIMP010000428.1:0-359 GCF_042194175.1 Bartonella sp. MR168JLCBS
AAGAACAGAATGAAAATTGCTAATTTTAAATGATTATAATTTTTTACCATCCGATTTCTATACATTAAACACTGGCAATTCATAAGATTTTCAGTCATATATTATTTATTATTATAACGATAAATAGAGAAATTTCATGAAAACGCCATTTAGAAAGATGGATGGTCTTGGAAACCAAATCATTGTTGCTGATATGCGTGAAAGCACACATGCTCTTACACCCCAAGCAATCCTTGCATTAGCAGCAGATCCCCAAACACATTTTGATCAAATCATGACTATCCACTCATCCACACAAAAAGAAGCTGACTTCCGCATTGAAATATGGAATGCTGATGGTTCAATGGCTAAAGCGTGTG
>NZ_JBHIMP010000428.1:424-667 GCF_042194175.1 Bartonella sp. MR168JLCBS
TGCTGGAATTATTGAAGGTAAACGCCAAACCGATAACCTCATCTCTGTTGACATGGGATGTCCAAATTTCAACGCAAAAGAGATGCCTGTTTCACGTGAAATAGCTGATACCAATTATGTAAAAATTACTGCTGGTCCTTTAAAGGATGCTTGCCTTGTATCCATTGGAAATCTCCACGCTATTTTTTTTGTTGAGGATAATATTCAACAAATTCCCTTAGAAAAATATGGACCAAAACTTGA
>NZ_JBHIMP010000429.1:0-666 GCF_042194175.1 Bartonella sp. MR168JLCBS
GCATTGATGCACGCAGATACGAACCCTTGGGCGATCTAGTTAACAACGATTCTTCATGGACCAGCCGATCGGCCAGGGGATTCGTCTTAGCTACTTCGACCGGCAGTGTAATCGTCCGAATCTTCGAAATCAAAGCCATCGCTGGTGGTTGTTCAACTTGCAAAACAAATTCATGTTGTGCAAGTTGGACAGCCACCAGGGATGTCTTTTACTTCCAAGGTCCAACAATTACACTGCCAATCGAAGCAGCCAAGATGGATCCCCTAGGCGATCTGATGTCCCATCAATTGTTACCATAACTCTATAACCTAAACACTCCAAGCCAATTTAAAGGGTCGATCAAATTTGCACCGATTCGAATTGGCTTGCCTTCTTGAATTCTAGATATACATTAATTGTCTTTGAATGAGAATTTGAAGGGTAGATCAATTTTGAATGGGCAGCTAGGCTTTGGAAATATCAATGTATGACTTTCAATTAATATTTCTCGGTTAGGGTTATGATTAGGTGTAATCGCCGTGTAATCACCGTTTCTGTTTAACTCTATATGTTATCCTTTAAACATAAACGTTTCCCTTTAAACATACAAGTTTCTGTGTAATATATATTTGTACTCTTTACATAAAGATGTTTATGTTTACATATAACCGTTTGTGTTTACATATA
>NZ_JBHIMP010000430.1:0-665 GCF_042194175.1 Bartonella sp. MR168JLCBS
ACAGCGGGCAAATGTCTTGTTTACTTTCTCGCCGAAAGAGCTCCCCATTTATTGCAAAGCATGCTCCTGCAGTGAATTTTTCAGATGAATTTGCTTATCAACATTTAATGATTCCGCATTATCTGTACGCTTGTGAAGTTGCTCATAGTAAAAATACTTTAGATACCCTTTTAAGGTTTACTAGAATGTTGCACCAAGATTATTGTCAAGCTTAGAAAAATTTATTTGTCCCGCGAAGCATTCCTTGAGCCACACCATAACCTAAGTGAATCACCTAATCCCTCACAGCTTTTGTTTACGCCAAAGTTTTACAAAGAACTTGTTTCACCGCATCAAGCTAATAGGAAAGAAATTTACCTATGATCGCCATTTTCCTTTGTTCTTTCCCCGCCAATTACAAGGAGCAAGATTCTTCTATAAAAACGCGCTAACTCTTCACTCTATCGCATGACTTTAGCTCAATAGACTGTATATCTGATAATAATCCATTTCTAATTTTCCTTGACTAAAATGAAAAATATCACTCTCCCTAACCGCAGCGCCAATTAAAGGCACCATCAATGAAACAAAGCATAGCAAGATGCATTTTTCCTCTCCCTTCAAAGCAGTTTTAAGTGCTCTATCAATCTGATCATGCAATATAAACTTGCCCGATTCTATTCAAG
>NZ_JBHIMP010000431.1:0-665 GCF_042194175.1 Bartonella sp. MR168JLCBS
ATCATGGAACATGTTGAACAAAAAAACCCTCATTTCATCACATTTATGAATGTGTTGGGACTTATCGGATTATCCACCGTCCTGTTAGTGGCTTTCTATTATCAATTGGTAAAATTTGAGTTGCCATGCCCTCTTTGTCTTCTTCAACGCGTTGGTTTGATACTTGCAGGCTGTGGGTTTCTTCTCAATATTCACCATAAGGTGAAAAATACCCATTATGGGATGGTTATTCTTGGTTGTATGGTAACCAGTGTTATTGCTGCTCGTCAGGTGTTTTTACATATCACACCAGATGATCTTGGATACGGTTCAACATTCTTTGGACTGCATTTTTATACTTGGGCTTTCATTATTGCAGTTCTTTGTATTTTTGCGGTTACCTTCATTATGATTTTAAGTGAATTGGCGCACAAATTTAAGGTATTTTCTCCTCTCCCACTCCTGAGTGGAGCGGCAAGTTTTCTCTTTATCTTTTTAATTGCAGCAAACTTGGTTTCTACTGTGCTTGAATGTGGAGGGGGGCAGTGCGCCGACGATCCTGTAAGATATGAGTTGTTGTCAAACTGGTTTCCATCTTCTTCTTAAGTTTTTTCAATAAACTTTCTATTTGTATATCTTCATATTGTAAAAAAGAGGCAGCGCTCTTGAGAGCGCTGCCTCTTTTT
>NZ_JBHIMP010000432.1:0-665 GCF_042194175.1 Bartonella sp. MR168JLCBS
AGAATGGTTATATTCAAAACACAAAGAGAACGGGTGCGGAAGCAGAATTTGCATCCCTTTTCTTCTTTCTTATCTAACACAGAAAAATAGCACATACCGATGGTGAACATTTTTACAAAGAACGCCACCTTATAGAAGACTTTTTCAATAATTTAAATATTTCAGACGTATTTCATTCGTAATGAGATAAAAAGCTTTATCTTTTATGGGATTGCTGATCTCTGCTTGAATCGTTGTCTTTGGCTTAGAGGGTGAGGTACATAGAACCTCGTTTGATTTATTACTTTTATAGAATGCATAGAATAGCCAATGGGATTATAACGTTTCTATGGTGTTTTGGATGGCTGTATTGTGTAAGAGTGTTTGAGTTCAGTAGTGTTTTGCGCAATTTATGGCACGGATTCTTATAAGGACAAAGATTCTTTTTATAGGTTAGCTGTAAAGAATTATTTTATAAGGAGAGCAACGATCTAATATACGCAGTGTGTTTTTTGAACATTATTGTCTATAAAGGTGAGATAAGGTTTTGCTAAAGTTATAGAGTATTATGATATCCTTTTATATACATAAAAGGAATGCGATTATGGGGTTGAGATATGTGAAGTGTTTCAGTTGTGAAAAAACTCAATGATCAAAAAGGATATTAATGTAATTTCTCAACATCA
>NZ_JBHIMP010000433.1:0-665 GCF_042194175.1 Bartonella sp. MR168JLCBS
TGACACCGAATATGGTCTCACAAACTATATACAATCGCAAGATCGCAACAAATGCCGTCGTATCGCTGCACAAGTACGGTCTGGTATGGTAGAAGTTAACGGACATGAGTTACCCAGGGAGAGTTACTTTGGAGGTGTAAAATTTTCTGGACGTGCCCGTGAAGGCGGACAATGGGGAATTAAAGAATTTCTCGATACCAAAGCAATTTCATATTGGTAAAAAATCTTATTAAAAGCTTAATAGGAATCGTATGGTAACACAGCAAATAACGGATGAAGGTGCTCTTGGGCAACGACTTGATCAGTGGCTAGCCAAACAATATCATAATGCGCTATCACGTTCACGTTTGCAAGCCCTCATCCGTGAAGGTCATCTTAAAATTGATGGTCACTTAATACATGAGCCAAAAACAAAATTAAAACCCAACCAAATGATCGAATTAACAATACCTATCCTTCGGGATGCAAAACCTAGTGGTGAAGCTATTAAATTGGATATTCTCTTTGAAGATGATCATGTTATTGTCATCAATAAACAAGCTGGTCTCGTTGTTCATCCCGGAAATGGCAATTTGACAGGTACATTGGTTAATGCTCTGATCTACCACTGTGGCGATAGTTTATCTGGAATTGGTGGTGTTAAACGTCCTGGTATTGTTCATCGT
>NZ_JBHIMP010000434.1:0-663 GCF_042194175.1 Bartonella sp. MR168JLCBS
GAAAAAGCAGGAACTGCAACTACAGGCTCAGGCTGCTCTGGAATGATGACATCCGCGGCCTGGGCTATAGAAATTGAAATTAACGAAAAAATAGATGTTGTGATTAAATATTTTGTAGCCATAATTGCTCCCCTAGAAACTTATATTACAAACATGGTTTCATATTTTTTCCAAAAAATCTATAGTAAAAATGATACAGTTATAAGGAAAATAACCTCCTCATTGGAAAATGCAAACACATTTTAACCAATGATGTTATAGAAATTATTTGAATCTTTATTAGGCAAATTTATTAGCTTTCATGCGCTTCATATCTTTCACCATTGCGGAACACTACATAAATAACCATCATATCAATTTCTTGAAAAAAATGAAGTTGGTGAACGGAACTGATAAAATTTCTTACCCCACTTTGCTCAATATACTTCCGTTATTGATATGGTAAAAAATACAGAGTTATAACCTTTTTAATATTTTGTCTCAATTTATGCAATAAAAACGCCAATGCTCATGTTTTTCTGAAAGAACTCCTAGCATTTTTAAGTGCGTAAAGGTGTCTTACTTGATAGGGGTTTATCAACATGCAATGTAATATTATTAATACGTATTAGCCCCAAAAAGATGATAAATAATATCATCATTAAAAGGTATAAAAAAGCGCAT
>NZ_JBHIMP010000044.1:0-1752 GCF_042194175.1 Bartonella sp. MR168JLCBS
CAAGGATTCGGAAGTGGTTCTCTGCTATCCTTATCCTATTCCATGGTACGTATTATTTTCAGTCCATCTTTATGGTCACATGCATTGAGTATTATCTCTGGAATGTGGGGAATATCGACCTTGTTAGGACCAGCTATCGGCGGCATTTCTGTACAATATGGCATATGGAGAGCATCCTTTTGGATCATTGGCTCATTAGCAATAATTTTCTCACTCATAGCTTTTAAAGTTTTGCCGAAAGAAAATAAAAACTATGTTCCAATATCTCCACTCCCGCTTCCACAACTCCTCACACTTACCTTATTGATTTTTATCATTTCTGCCGGGGGAACTATAGATACACCAGTTATCAAAATCTGTGGGTTAGTCATTGGAAGTCTTCTCTTTGTTCTCGCAAAAATCGAATCATCTACACTTCATCCTATGTTGCCACGTAAATCCTTTTCCTTCTCTTCTGAGCTTTTTCCTGTTTACGCATTGATCCTCATTATGACTATTGTCGTGTATAGTATAGAGCTTTATTTTCCACTTTTTCTTCAAGAGCTTCATGGACAAGCCCCACTTATTGCTGGTTACATAGCAGCACTCATGAGCTTCGGTTGGACATGTGGTGCCCTATCAAGCGCCGGTATATCCGTAAAAAAAATTCACAATATCATTGTTTATTCTCCCATATTAAACTTATTAGGCATAGGCATTCTTTTATGGCTCATTCCAACAGAAGTCTCTGCACCTGAATATATTTTTATCATTTGCTTAGCATTGTTTGCTATCGGAATGAGTGCTGGTATAGCATGGCCCCATTTGTTAACACGAATCTTACAATGTGCAAATGATGAAGATTCTCTGCGTGCTAGCGAATCGCTTACCTCTGTACAGCTATTTTCAGCTGCGTTGAGTGCAACACTAGCAGGAATAATCACAAATCTTGCTGGACTTTTTAATCCTGGAGGAATAATAGGAATAATTTTAGCAGCAAAAGCTCTTCTTGCAGCACTCATCAGTCTTTTATTTTGTCTTGGTATCCCATTTGCTCTACGTGTTTCCTATAGCATATTTAAAAATCCAACTGGACAATCAAATGACTAGATAAATGAAAAATACTCTTTCTTTTCAAGAAACATTCATAGCTGAGAAAAATTTTGATCATGCTTTTCCGCATACTAATAAGAAACAAAAAAACCAATAACCTACAGAGAGTTATCACCCAAGAACAGAAATATATTCATAACTATAGCCTAATTTCAAAACTCATGCTCCAATTTCTACCCCAAGCAATATTAAAAGCAGATTGCATGAATGCTCCCGCCAAAATCTGTCCATGTATAGCAACATCCATAATTTTCGGTTGTCTAGAGAAGGCATAGCTGCAAAAGAATTAAATTACCGACCAAAAAACATCCAAATACTGCCGTTAACAGAGTATAGGGCAGAAAGAAAAAAATAAATGTGCTCCAAAGCATAGCAAAAAATATCATCGGTGAAGTGTCAACTTTAACGGCAAATTTAGACCCTAAAAGATTACCTACAACCATTCCCAACCAACTAACGGCATAATGAATGGCACCTAATCAAGAAAAACATCAGAAACATGCATTAACATCGACTTAATATAAGTGAAAACAGAAAATCATTCTGATGCTCCCAACCGAAACCATCGCCAAGAGAAACAAGACCTGCTTTTGCTTTAATACACCCGCTTCACGCAGAGGATTGATTTCTTGAGCATTCGAAACAGAAGGTAAGAACGCC
>NZ_JBHIMP010000044.1:1825-2072 GCF_042194175.1 Bartonella sp. MR168JLCBS
TGCCAACCAAAAATCTATCCAATCCAGGTCGCATCTGGTGCTTCAAAAACGGTCGCAATTGTTA
The DNA here is from genome assembly GCF_042194175.1 of Bartonella sp. MR168JLCBS. NCBI lineage: Bacteria > Pseudomonadati > Pseudomonadota > Alphaproteobacteria > Hyphomicrobiales > Bartonellaceae > Bartonella > Bartonella sp. MR168JLCBS. The sequence continues at coordinate 1,890 of NZ_JBHIMP010000044.1, forward strand.
AACCAAGCATAACATACCCAAAAACTTTGGAACGTTCATTCATTTGTACCATTAAAAGACACGACCATAGCCAAAAACCCAAAATAGATGCCATATAGAAGGCCACTGATAAGCCGCAACGCTACTGACATGCTAAAGTTAGAAAAAGGTACTGGCAATATTTGTCAACGCATAAAAAAATAT
>NZ_JBHIMP010000435.1:0-663 GCF_042194175.1 Bartonella sp. MR168JLCBS
TGTAGGAGCCAATACATGGAACGGTTCTCTGTTGTGTATGAAACGAGGAGCGCGCTTAGTAACATGTGGTTCTACCTCTGGAGTTACAGCACCACTAAATCTCATGCAGTTGTTCCAACAACAATTTAAGATATTTGGTTCTTTTGGCTGCCGTGTAAAAAATATGCAAAACGCCATGCAGAAAATGGCACAAGGAGTTGTACATCCTGTCATTGATACAATTGTTCAATTTGAAGAAATTGATACAGCCTTAAAACGAATGGAAAGCCGTAATGTTTTTGGTAAAATTATTCTTAAAATCGATTAAATCATAATGAAGTTTTATATTAAAATTTTTATGTATCACATTAAAATCATAGCTAAAAATTTATTTTATTGGTTATGGGCACATCTGCTCATCAGCGCTTTATTCATTTTAAAACATTTTCCTGCTTATATCGGATTTTCTTTTTTTTCTTGGTTTGCAAAAACATTCGGTCCCCTTTTCTCTCGTCATCAAATCGCACTTACGAACCTTAGAGCAGCATATCCAGAAAAAACAGAAAAAGAACTCCATGCAATTGCAATAGAAATGTGGGAGAATATAGGGCTGTGCTTAGCTGAATATATTTTTCTTGATAAAATTTTTGACTTTGATCCTCGTGCAGAGAAGCCAGGTCTTAT
>NZ_JBHIMP010000436.1:0-342 GCF_042194175.1 Bartonella sp. MR168JLCBS
CCGATGGCGTGGAATCATCGATATCTGTTCTGACCATTGGCTGTTTAAGTGCATTAATTAAGTAAAACATTATGGAATGAAAAAAGAAAAAATTTAGAACTTAAACAATGGCGCATTATTGTTCCACATGATTATACTCACCAGTGGACTATTCGTTCTTTTTCACTAGACTGTAAAAAGCCTATTGATTTCGCCACTATTAACGGCCTTTTTAGATCTCCTAAAAGAGCTTTATGACGCAAAATTACTACGGATCAAAGCAATTATCGCATTGCGTGATGACTCACATCGTCCACTTGTTTTGCACAGTCTACAGACATTTTTTATCCGCCAATAAAATTG
>NZ_JBHIMP010000436.1:365-662 GCF_042194175.1 Bartonella sp. MR168JLCBS
ATGGCTAAAAGGAATCACTCAAACCCGTCTTGTCATTATCGTTGATGGTGTTGAAAAAGAAGTGATACAAAAACTCTTCAATGCCTTTTTAAACAAACCGGCAATAGATACTGCAGACAAAACCGCTATATTGGACAACTCCTTGATTATTCCAGGAATAAAGTTTTAATTTTTCTTCCGACCTTCAATAAATAAAATTCTTTGATAGATACGTTATGGACTTTCGAACACCTTCCATGATATCTCGCCGCAAGCGTTCACATATCCTTTAGAAGAATAAAAACATTCTGAAAAGCA
>NZ_JBHIMP010000437.1:0-662 GCF_042194175.1 Bartonella sp. MR168JLCBS
AGGATAGCTCACTGAGTGGGTACAGACCGTAGAACAGAAGGTGCAACTCTTTTCGATACACTCATCAGTAGAGCAGTACTTGCAAGAACACCCTGTGTTCAGGTACTCAGTAGCAGAGATGGTTGCAAGCATACGGATTACAAGCTTGACAGTGTCCTAGAAAGATTTGAGCAGTCAGCCTCGCCAAATTCACAGGATGAGCCAGAAGATATCTTGGAACAAGCTCTTGCCCATTTTGAAGCATGTTATTATGAACAATGGCAGGAGGCGTTCTCAATGGGACTTGTGAATAAGGGTGATGGAATTCATGAAACAGAAGGAGAAAAGCAACCCAATCAGCAAGCACCATTGGATGGCTTGGAGGATGAGGTTGAGGAACATGAGGGCTCCTTTGAGGAAATTGATAAACCAGAGGAGGGCAGACTGAAACTATCCATCGAAGAGCCAGCAGAGTTAGAACTGAAGACTCTGCCAGATAACTTGGAGTATGCATTCTTGGCTGAAGACTCAAAGCTACCCGTGATTATAGCAGCGAGTTTATCGCAAGAACAGAAAGAGAAGCTTGTGAGTATGCTAAAGAGGCATAAGTCCGCCTTGGCTTGGAAGATTTCGGACATAAAAGGAATCAATGCTTCATTCTGTACACATAAAATCTTGATGGA
>NZ_JBHIMP010000438.1:0-661 GCF_042194175.1 Bartonella sp. MR168JLCBS
GGTCATGCAAGAGTGTATGATGATGCAAAAATACGCCATTTTTCTCAAGTCTGTGGTCAAGTTTATGGCAATGCTGAAGTCTATGGAAAAGCTTTTATCTCTCAATATGCTAAAGTTTATGACCATGCTTTTGTCTATGGCAATGCTCATGTTTATGGCAATATTTATGGGTATGCTCATGTGAATGGTAGTGCCCGCGTTCTTGCTGATGCTCATATTTATGACCATGCGCATGTTTCTTATGATGCTACGGTTTTCAGTTATGCACGCGTTTATGGTCATGCCAAGGTTTCTGGCTTGGCTTGTATTTATAGCCATGCAAAAATTTATAATTATGCTGTTATTAATGGTCGTGCAAAAATTTATGGCAAGGTTTATGGGAATGCTTGTGTGAGTGGCTCTTGTGAGATTTATGGCTCTGTTTATGGCAATGCTAAAATCTCATATTGTGCAACGATCTGGGGGCGTGCTTATGGCAATGCAAAAATCAACAAAAAAAGCAAAGTAAGGTTGGTTCCCAAAAATTGTGAGGTTTATGAAAAGGATAATGTTGTCAATATAACTGATCAAACAGAATAAAGATCGGCGTGAGGGGCGTGCCTTCTTTATGGTTATAAACGCATATAAAATGCATTGCTATAAACATATCATAAAAGAGAGA
>NZ_JBHIMP010000439.1:0-299 GCF_042194175.1 Bartonella sp. MR168JLCBS
CTTTGCAGCTTGTTTTTTTGATCTGTACAAATTTTGTATATGGACTTGATGAGATGCATACGTGCATAGCTCATTATGAATGATAGCTGATTGGTAAGCAATCGTCATTAAAGTATTATATTTTTTAGTTATGACTTTTTTGAGGATATTATTACAAATTCTTTTTTTACAGTTTCTTTATCCCATTATACCGTAAAACCTTGTTGTTTAGGGCAGTAATGGAAGGTGCGCGTTCGACTTCACTAATGAGGTGTTTTTTTGTTGTTGGAGATATTGACAAATAATCGATGCTACGTCAT
>NZ_JBHIMP010000439.1:327-661 GCF_042194175.1 Bartonella sp. MR168JLCBS
TGCTATAATATATAAATCGGGAGCTTTCAATATTGCACCCCTGTTTTTTTAATAAAAGGAATAGCTTCAACAAAACGACGGTGAAAGTTTCTAATCGCTCATGCAAATTCCAGAAACTTTCCTCAATAAACTGGAAATCCTTTGTCAATTTTTTCTACTGATGTAAGACTTCTCTCTGGTAATGTTTGTTTTTTACAAAGAAACGTTACCATTTTTCTGCTTTTTAATTTTAAGTCTTATTGAGATGTACAGAGCCTAGAAAAATCAATAGATTTGTTGAAAATATCAGAGGTAAAAAAATATGCGTGAAATTTTTGATCATTTTGATATGTCA
>NZ_JBHIMP010000440.1:0-660 GCF_042194175.1 Bartonella sp. MR168JLCBS
TGCACTTGTTATCGGTGCTTCAAGAGGAATTGGCTATCATTTAGCATTAGAGCTCGCAGCGCGCGATGCTCATATTATTGCCCTTGCACGAACGATGAGTGGACTCACTGAACTTGACAACAAAATCCGAGAAAAAGGCGCTTCTGCAACACTCATTCCACTCGACTTATATCATATGGAAAACATTGATGCTCTTAGTGTTTCAATTGCTAAGCGTTGGGAAAAACTTGATATTATGGTTGCAAATGCAGCAATCCTTGGAACGCTTTCACCCCTAGCGCATATAGAAAACACGGTATTTGCAGATGTTTTTCACATAAATCTTTTCAGCCTATGGTTTTTAATGAATGCTGTTGAGCCTTCATTACGTGCATCTGATGCTGGACGAGCCATTCTTTTATCCTCAAGCGTTGCCCATGTTGCGCGTGCTTTCTGGGGAGCTTACGCCGCCTCTAAAGCTGCTTTAGAAATGATTGCTCGCTGTTGGGCAGAAGAACTAAAGCAAACCCCTATAAAGATTAATTGTGTTGACCCCGGTGCAACACGCACTGCCATGCGTGCACAAGCTATGCCTGATGAAGATCCTCAAACTCTTCCTTCAGCACAAGAAGTTGCAGAAAAGATAGTCCATTTATTATCAGCTGATTTGAAGGAGACAGG
>NZ_JBHIMP010000441.1:0-658 GCF_042194175.1 Bartonella sp. MR168JLCBS
TACGCCGTTTGTCCGATCATCCTGTTTCTTTGCCGATGCGATAAAAAGAAGACAAGCCAAGTTGAATGTGCCAAAAGCGCTTATTTTACGAAGAGATGCAATGGGGTTTTTGTTTGTAATTTGCGTTTCATGGATTTATCAAAAAAGTTATTATTGATCATCATTTAAAATTAACTCGATCGACTATATCGGAAAATGGGAATAGAAAATAGCAGCTTATATTTTATATTCTCCGACGTTTTTTCCTGATTATACCGACACTAATTGGTATCTTAACAGTAACGTTTATTATTATTCAATTTACGCCAGGAGGACTTATTGAAAATATTGTCGCTCAGTTACAAGGAATAGGTGGGGGAGTGTTCTGGTCTTTCTTCTGATGTCGTTTTGGATGATGCACATGTTGGATCGTTTTCTTCGGGAGTTTTTAAATATCGTGGTGCGCAAGGATTTTGATCCAGAATTTATTGCCAAACTTGAATAGCAATTTGGATTTGATAAGCTGCCGTTGGAGCGTTATTTGACAATGCTTGACCTTTATCTGTGTTTTGATTTTGGGGATTCTTATACACAAGGACGTTCGGTTATTGCGCTTATAGAGTGCTTTACCTGTTTCTCTTTTACTCGGGTTTTGGCAATTGCTGATTTCCTACGTTAT
>NZ_JBHIMP010000442.1:0-319 GCF_042194175.1 Bartonella sp. MR168JLCBS
AGGGGCTTATCTTGTATCGGGTGATGATGGTAAGCGTTATCAATTTGCGACTTGGGATTGGTTGGGAAAAAATCCACCGAGGGTAGGGGACACCGTTGATTTTGTGTGTGAGGGAGATTCTGTTAATTCTGTTTTTCCATTGTTAAAACAGGGTTCAGAGCACTCAAGAGTAATGTTCGCCCTCATTTGTTGGTTTGCTGGTATATTTGGTGTTCATCGTTTTATGGTTGGTAAAGTTTGGACTGGTGCTTTAATGCTTATTCTCTCTTTATCAGTTGTCGGGTTGATAGTTACTGGGATTTGGGCAATTGTTGATTTT
>NZ_JBHIMP010000442.1:350-658 GCF_042194175.1 Bartonella sp. MR168JLCBS
GGACCTTTACTGACAAAAATGGGTATAAAATCACGAGTTAGTGGATACTGTGTGTTTATAATATAAAATGCAATAAATGAGGGAGAGAGCTTACTTTTGTTGTAGTAAGAATATTAAAATGTATGGTGATAGGTTACTTCAGTGTGTGAATTTGGTAATAAGATATAAGATATTAACCAAAATCGTGTAGAATTGGGAAAAATATTAAGGTGATTATGCTGTAAAGACTGTGTTCTTTTATGTGGACAAAACAAAAACCCAGATCGATCAAAATGCGCTTTGTACTTCCACTTATGACAGTGGGAGTT
>NZ_JBHIMP010000443.1:0-658 GCF_042194175.1 Bartonella sp. MR168JLCBS
CAAGGTGCTTTATTAGATAATGATTTCGGTACTTATCCTTATGTGACGTCATCCAATACAATTGCTGGACAGGCATGTACTGGCTCAGGTATAGGACCTGGTGTAATTCATTATGTTTTGGGTATTGCAAAAGCTTATACAACACGTGTTGGAGAAGGTCCATTCCCGACAGAGCAGATAAATGATATTGGTGAATTTCTTGGAATGCGTGGTAAAGAGTTTGGCGTTGTGACTGGTCGGAAACGTCGATGTGGATGGTTTGATGCTGTCTTAGTACGGCAGATGGTAACAATTTGCGGTGTTCAGGGTATAGCATTGACAAAGCTTGATGTTTTGGATGGTTTGGATGAAATTAAAATTTGTATTGGTTATGAGCTTGATGGTAAAAGAATTAATTATTTGCCCTCTTCTATGGGAGCACAAGCGCGTGTAATGCCTATATATGAGACATTGGAAGGCTGGAAGGAAGCAACAGCACATGCATTGAGTTGGGAAGATTTACCGCCACAGGCTGTCAAATATATACGCTATATTGAGAAACTGATTAATGCACGGGTAGCTTTATTATCCACCAGTCCTGAGCGTGAAGATACTATCCTCGTTACTGATCCTTTTGCAGATTAATCAATACCTTTTAGTTTCCATATTGATTTTCATT
>NZ_JBHIMP010000444.1:0-657 GCF_042194175.1 Bartonella sp. MR168JLCBS
ATTCGATAACTTGATTTCTTTACCCTCAACTTGCAACCATGTAAATTGTCCATAAGGCTGCAACCAACTGCTCTTTGACGTCTTAAGTCGATAACCTGCTTCAAAGGAAGTGCCCACCGCCCATTGCCTATAGCTTCCTTCAATCCCTAAACCATTCGTTGAAACTGCCTTTAGAGTATTCTGATAATGATTATATTTTAAAATACCATCCAAATACCATCCACTATGATCCAAATAAGTGACATAAGCGCCAATGCCATAAGTATTGATAGCGCTCATACCACCCCGTGCATGCGCAATGCGTGCGCGGTCATAACTGCCAAAACCACCTATATAAAATTCTCCATTTTCCCACTCCCTTAAACTATTGATCCCTAAAACAATACCTGTCTGATCCAACTTAAAATCTATATGCTCTGTAGCAATACTCTCTTTAGACTTGATCGCATAGGTCCATAAAGCTGCATTCTTTTTACTTTTATCTAAAATTCCTCTTCCCGCACGCACGGTTTGCATTTCATTGTGAAAAACCATCGCTGGAACCACAGACATAGACAATACCGCATCTGTAGAGGGAGTGGTTAAAAAATGAGAAACTGAAAGCGTTTCTCTCAATTGTGGAGAAGGCTGTTCTTTATGAACTGGACGCAAAATCAT
>NZ_JBHIMP010000045.1:0-781 GCF_042194175.1 Bartonella sp. MR168JLCBS
AAAGGGAAATTCATTGTGTTAAAACAACAAACATCAGAGACAATAAGTAATCAAAATAAAATAGAACAAATCCTTTTTGCTCATACCGATAAAGAAGATATCGCCTGTTACGAAAGCAACGAACTCCAAAAAGCCGCAATCACCGCCGTTCAGGCCTTTAAGCTCCATCAAGCAGGCAAAAGTATCATCTGTTTTGAACAAAATTTAACCCGTAATAACAAACCTATAACCGTTATCACACTGGTAAACGACAACAAACCCTTCCTTCTTGATTCTATTTTGAATATATTCAATCATCACAAAAATCACATTTATTTGATTGCGCACCCTATCCTTGATTGTGCCTCCGGACAACGCATCAGTCTGATGCAAATCCACATCGAGTCCTTAAACGAGCAGCAAATACAAAAGCTTAAAGAGGAGATCGCCTTAGTCCTTGAGCAGGTCAATGCTGCTGTGCAAGGCTGGAAACCTATGCTTAAAGAAATTGAAAAGCATATCCATGCCTATCAAACAAACCTCCCACCGCGCTACAAACAAGAAGGCAAAAAAGCCATTGAATTTCTCAATTGGCTGATGGACAATAATTTCATCTTTCTTGGCATGCGCACTTATAACTTCATCAAAAACCAAGAACCTACAAAAGCCTTTACAGCCAGCAATATTGAACTAGGCATTCTCACCGATGCTTCTATTCGTATTATTGGCGATTCAAGCATGGAAGAGCCTCCCCAAGAAATCCTCTCCTTTATGGAAAGTGATAACCTGTTTATTGTGACAA
>NZ_JBHIMP010000045.1:791-2038 GCF_042194175.1 Bartonella sp. MR168JLCBS
CGTTCAAAAATTCACCGTTCTGTTTGGCTCGACTATATTGGTCTTAAAATCTTTGATAAAGAAGGTAAACTATGTGGAGAATTGCGTATTGTAGGGTTGTTTACCTCCTCAGCTTACACGTGTTCTATTTTGCAAATCCCTTTCTTAAACGAGAAGGCCAAAACCATTATTCAACGCCTTGGACATAATCGCACTGACTATTCTGGAAAAGCACTCATCAGCGTCTTAGAAACCTATCCAAGAGATGAAATGTTTCGCTCTGATGTTGATACATTAACAGAAAATGCCAAACTTATCATGCAATTAGACGAACGTCCACGTTTGCGGGTGCTTGCCCATACTGATTCTTTTGGGCGCTTTGTTTCTATACTTGTCTATGTGCCCCGTGACCAATACAGCAGCAATATTCGCGAAAAAATTGGCGAATATTTTGTTGAGCTTTATAAAGGTGATTTTTTTGAATCTTATCCGCTATTTTTGGAAAGCACCCTTACACGTGTCTATTATATCATTCACCGTAAGGTCAGTGAAAGTGCTCCTCTTATCGAGCGCACCATACTTGAACAACATGTGCGTTCTATAGCACGAAGTTGGGAAGAAAGCATTCAAACTATAGCTCTTAACCGCAAAATAACAGAGCAACAAACGCGTTTAGCCAGCCAATTTCCCAACAGCTATCGTGACTTATTTTCAGCTGAAGATGCCATTGAAGATGCCAAACATATTTTAAGTCTTCATGATAAAAAACCGCTTTTTGTTACATTTGATTATGCACACAACAAAGAAAAAAAAATAATTTCTCTCCGACTCTTTCACCGTCATGAAGCACTTGCCCTTTCCAAACGCGTACCCCTCCTTGAAAATATGGGATTTCGGGTTATCGCTGAACAAACACTTAAATTACCAGATGACAACGGAAACTGTGTGTATCTTCATGATATGCAACTGGAGAGTGCTTTCCAACTCTCTATCGATTTCGACAAAAACGGTCAAAAGCACGCCGAAACATTTGAAGCTATTTGGGCGCAAAATGCCGATAATGATGCCTTTAATGGCTTAACCCAAACAGCTGAACTTGATTGGCGTGAAATTGTTATTTTCCGCCATTATGGACGCTATCTCCAACAAGCTGGAATTCCTTATTCACAAGAATGCATCGCCCAAACTTTAAATGCCTCTCCCGATATTACCCAAGATCTTTATGCTTTATTTCATTTGAAATTTCATCAAAGCCATACAGAAAAAGA
>NZ_JBHIMP010000445.1:0-657 GCF_042194175.1 Bartonella sp. MR168JLCBS
CGACTGTCTAATCGTTATATTACTGATCGTTTTTTGCCCGATAAAGCCATTGATCTTATTGATGAAGCCGCGGCGCGGTTGCGCATGCAAGTCGATTCGAAACCTGAAGAACTCGATGCTATCGATCGGCGAATCTTACAGTTGAAAATCGAACGTGAAGCCTTGAAAACAGATGTGGAGCCAACAGCAAAAGAACGTCTGAAAATCGTGCAAGATGAACTCAACACATTGGAACAAAAATCTACCGAAATGACAACAGCTTGGCAGGCCGAAAAACAAAAATTAGGACATGCTGCCGATTTGAAAAAACAACTTGATGAAGCACGTAATGCTTTGGCTATCGCACAGCGTAATGGACAATTCCAAAAAGCCGGAGAACTTGCTTATAGTGTTATTCCTGAGCTTGAAAAACAATTGAGCATGGCTGAAAATGATGACCAACAAAATCATCTCGTCGAGGAAACTGTCACTGCTGAACATATTGCGCGCATCGTTTCACGCTGGACTGGTATTCCCATTGATCGTATGCTCGAGGCAGAGCGAGAGGCACTTTTACGTATGGAAGATGAAATTAGCACGCGTGTGGTGGGACAAGGCGAAGCCGTTCAAGCTGTTTCCCGCGCCGTACGGCGTGCACGCGCCGGGCTGCAAGATCCA
>NZ_JBHIMP010000446.1:0-657 GCF_042194175.1 Bartonella sp. MR168JLCBS
ATCACAGAACTTAAAGCTAATCGTTATGCTCCCCAGTCTGATGTTGATGATGCTAAATCAGCTTATGAACAAGCCATTGCTAATGTTAAACGTGCAGATGCGCAAATAGCTGCAGCACACGCTAACATCCAAGTGCTAGAAGCACAACGAAGTGAAACAGAAAGCCAAACAAAGAGTTTAGAACTCACGCGTGAAAAAGCACAACGTGATCTTGATTCAACCATTATACGGGCTCCATTTGATGGAGTTATTGGAAATTTAACAGCAAAAACGGGGGACTTTGTTGGGAATGGCCAACGTCTTGCAGCGCTTGTCCCTATACATGCACTTTATGTTGAAGCGAACTATAAAGAAACACAGTTGCAAAATATTCGTGCTGGACAAACAGCTTATATTGCTGTTGATGCCTTCAAAAAAGATGTTTTTACAGGAACAGTGCTTTCTATTGCACCCGCAACAGGAGCTGTTTTTTCTCTCCTCCCTCCACAAAATGCCACCGGCAACTTCACCAAAATTGTCCAACGCATTCCAGTACGTGTTTCTATCCCGAAGGAAGCATTAAAAGGCGGGCGTATCCGAGCAGGAATGAGTGTTTCTGTACAAATTGATACACGTACGAAGCCGCAAAATGAAAATCTCTTATAATTCAAAGAAAAA
>NZ_JBHIMP010000447.1:0-330 GCF_042194175.1 Bartonella sp. MR168JLCBS
AGATTTTTATGATAATGTGTTGAAAAAGGCGGTATATTTTACAGGCCACACCTATTGCTTTTATTTGTAGTGTTTCAATTTTCAATATCTGAAGAATTGCGAAAAAAAGAAAGTCTTTTCAATAGTACAAGGATTTTTTCTGTTTAATGTTCATAAACATAAATATGAGTGGTGTTTATATTATGTACTTTCTTGCAGTAGGGAGTACGTTCTTAATTTAGACAATTGCCATCTTTGGTAGCGATCTTTTGTGTTAAATGTTAAAGGATTTACGTGAGGTGCAATGGACTTTTTGCATGTTGTGGAGAGAGATTGATGAGTTTTTTTCGT
>NZ_JBHIMP010000447.1:355-656 GCF_042194175.1 Bartonella sp. MR168JLCBS
TATTTATGTTGGATCCAGAGCATGCGCACCGCTTAGCGATTGTCGGGCTGAAAAGTGGATTGAGCAGTTATCGTAAGGTTGTTGATAGGCGTTTGTGTGTGGCTGTTGCAGGTCTTGAGTTTGAAAATTTTATCGGTCTTGCTGCGGGTTTTGATAAGAATGCAGAAGTTGTCGAAGCTATTTTTCATTTAGGATTTGGTTTTACTGAGATTGGTACTGTTACACCAAAACCTCAGGTCGGAAATCCTAAACCACGGCTTTTTCGCTTGAGAGAAGATGAAGCGATTATTAATCGAATGGG
>NZ_JBHIMP010000448.1:0-315 GCF_042194175.1 Bartonella sp. MR168JLCBS
GCAATTGGGTAGATATTGCAGCAAGAGGTGAATAAGATTACCATATTCAATGGAAAAAGCTCTGTTGGTGTTTGTTTTCCCTAAAACAGGTGAGATACTGAACTGTTTTAGATTGGGGGCAAGTTCAGTATCAGCTTCAATAGAAAGGCTAGCAACAGAGGGCCTCAACGGTTTTGGTAAGGCTGGTTCTGCTGGAACTTTATGGAAGAAAAAATCCGGTAAAGGTGGGAATGTTTGGCTCTCGACACAGGATACTTCCTGGTTTATTGGGATAGGAGAAGAAGGTGTGATGCAATAGCGCCAAGCTGCGATATC
>NZ_JBHIMP010000448.1:371-655 GCF_042194175.1 Bartonella sp. MR168JLCBS
ACCAATTGTAGCCATGTACGAGGGAAGGTGCGCTTACCGCTATATCCACAAATAAACAATCGATCTTCAGCACGTGTCATTCCGACATAGAGGAGGCGTTTATATTCTTCTTCTGCACGCTCTTTTAAGCGTGAAAGTGCTTTTTCAGAAAGTTTTGTGTTAAATTGTGCGTTGGGGTGCCAGATAAAATTTTTTTGCTCGCTCAATTGTGTATGGAAGAAAGGAACTTTAAGCAAGTGAGACGCATGTTGAGGATGCCAAATTGGACTACCGGGATCAACGAG
>NZ_JBHIMP010000449.1:0-655 GCF_042194175.1 Bartonella sp. MR168JLCBS
GTCCCCTTTCCCCTTCGATGTGAATTATCCTACCTCCTATTCCGGCACTTGTTGCGATCAAAGTAGAGTGAAGTCCTAGGAGATAAACTTCCTTAGGGTGAGTGAATCTTAGGATTGGGACTCAACTTAGATTAGGGTTCTTTCGCCTGGACCAAAGGGTTAGAACTACACATTGGAATTGGGTTTTTCACTAGGAATCCCTAGAGCTTATACAATCTCACTTGGTGTTAGGTATTTGGATGATGTACTCCTCCGGGGCTTAGATGACAGGTCATCGAGAGTCAGGAGTCGCAGTAGAAGTCTAAAACTAGGCGTGAGTGAGATTGAACACAAGGATTTCCTCAACTCAATAGGACCTCGATACTTGAGCGTAAAAATAGTCTTGCACTGAGAAACACAAGTCCGAAGGGGATCATAGTCCAATTGTCCCACTTTTACATTGATTGTTTCCTCCTAGTCTCATTACTTGCTTTACTCTTGTTCTCACTCATTACACACTCTTGCTCACATATTCGTTCTCACACTACGCACTCGCTATTTCTCACTTACGCTTTTGTTCTCACTCCCCTACTCCCTGTGGATTCGACTACCCACTCACCGAGGTATATTTATTACTTCGACACCGTACACTTGCGGTACACCAAGCGTGGCAAGG
>NZ_JBHIMP010000450.1:0-654 GCF_042194175.1 Bartonella sp. MR168JLCBS
AGAGCACTGTTTAAACACTTGTGAAATGTTGCTAGTTTAATGGGGTTGGGTGGTCGATTTTTCTTTTGGTGTTTCAACACAAAGGATAGCGATAGGTGCTCCAGTATGATAATTGTAAATCATGAATTTCGTTTTCCCGTCTGGCGTTAAGATCTTTAACACAATATTGTGTTCTGAAAGACTGTGTGACAAAATCTGTGTTCCTTCCGGTAAGGAAAGTGTATGGTGGGCAACTTCTAGATTTTTGCTGTGTGAGGAAAAGCTAGCTGTTTGTTTTGGAGCTGATCCTGTTGCTATTATTTTGTAGACAGCTAAAGACAAGACAGTAAGGGTAAGAATGAGCGTTATTGAAATGGAAATAATCATGAAACGCATAAGCTTTTTTCTCACACGTTCTGCTGCAGGGTCTAAGGGGAAATCTTGAGGCAGTAGAGCACATTGCTCTGTATGATGGTCTTTTGAAGTATGAATCTGCTTATTATTCACCATGCTGCATTCTTCTATTGATTGTTTTCTTAGAATGAGATGAGTTTATTCTTTTAAGGGTTTTTATACAAGAAGTTTATAGGGGCAGGGCGTAGAAGAGGGGATGATGTGGTCAAAACATCTGCTTCATGGACTGCGGGTATATAAGTATCATTGGTACTTTGGCTT
>NZ_JBHIMP010000451.1:0-654 GCF_042194175.1 Bartonella sp. MR168JLCBS
TGGACGACAACCAAAACTTGCAACCCCATCATGCAAAACACCGTTAGCACGACGCAACCGTACAGCATAAACACCATGAGCCAAACTAGTTTGAGGAGGTAATATCTGATTAGCGGTAGGAAAACCTAAAAGGCGTCCAAGTTTTTCGCCCTGGATAATATTTGAACGAACCCGATAATGATAACCTAACAAATGGGCTGCTTTTCCCACCTGAGCTTGTGAAAGAAGCTGACGAATAAAACTAGAGGAAATCATCCGCTTTTGTTGATCTTGTGTACTACATACGCAAGAAATTTTAACGACCTCAAATCCACATTCTTCTCCCCTTTGACAAAGAAGGTGCGCAGTTCCACTCTTCTGATGACCAAATTGAAAATTGTCACCGATTACCACAGCTGAAACATCAAGGGCTTTTTTTAAAATCACATTGATAAATTCATCTGCTGAAAGAGCAGAAAAATGTGCATAAAAAGGCTGTTCAATCACTCCATTAAACCCGAGGATTTTTAAAATTTCAGCCTTTTCAGCAGCCTCTGTTAAGCGATCGACAGGAGCTGAGCTTTGAAAAAAACTTCTTGGATGTGGTTCAAAGGTTAAAACAAGAGCTAGCTTATTTTTCATGCGTGCTAAATCAAGCGCTTTTTGGAGTACTCT
>NZ_JBHIMP010000452.1:0-652 GCF_042194175.1 Bartonella sp. MR168JLCBS
CTGTATGCGAGGAAGCAGGGCGTCCTTGGAAAGAAAAGCTTTTAACTTTACCACAGTTTCTTGTGCGAAGAGCTATTCGTCCTGTTAATTTTAATGATATAATAAATGGTTTTATTTTAACAGGTTTTTTTTTAATGCGGCATGTTTGGGAGCCACGAGGTATAAAGCAGCCATCGGTGCGCGTGAACTTGATACAATTATTTGAACGGCGATTTCGGATGTAAGCATTAGTTTGTTGATTTAAAAAAAATGAATAGAAAATGAAGATAAAAGTCTTAAAAACAATTGCTGAAGTCCGGCGGTATATTGCGGAAGAGCGACGCTTAGGATTTTCGATTGGTTTTGTCCCAACCATGGGAGCATTGCATGAGGGTCATCTTGCATTAGTATGGCGAGCAAGAGCAATATGTGATCGAATATTGGTTTCTATTTTTGTTAATCCAAAGCAATTTGGTCCTCATGAGGATTTTGATAAATATCCAAGAGATTTGATGGCCGATTGTGCTTTGTTGGAAAAAGCAGGTGTTGAATATGTTTTTGCACCTTCTGTAGAAGAAATGTGGCCACCGGGAAATGAGACAATTGTGAAGGTGGAAAAATTATCACGTATTTTGATGGGAAAATTACGTCCAGGGCATTTTTGTGGTGTGAC
>NZ_JBHIMP010000453.1:0-651 GCF_042194175.1 Bartonella sp. MR168JLCBS
ATATTGATGAAAAACCTCTGGACGTTGCTCAAGAAATGTTTCCAAATGTCCATTGGAGTGATCTTCATGCTGATTGGGTCGAACATTACAGCTCTTTGTCCCCAACTGGAAACAGAGATACGCAAAGTTATAATGGAGGAAGCTACAATGGACAGGCCGATCATGGAGGGAGTATGCACAGACCCAAAATGGTAACCTTGGCTGAATGCAGGTGGTTTGAAAGGGAGGTTGTTTATAAAGTCCTCAATCCAATAACCGGTAAGTTTACCGATTATTCTAAGCAGGATTTCCAAAATCTTAGTAAAAATTGTCAAACGAGCCTTCTTGGGAAAAAAATTGCTTGAAATCCCTGATAAACCATTGGTCCCACACAATCAATTAGGGTGGGAGTGTATTACCGGAACTTTTGATAAGTTAAGCCGACAGTTCTATGGGATTGTCAGGCCAACAAAAGATCCGCAACGCTGGGCGAATAAATATTTTAGCCAAATCATGCACTTGCTCAATAGTCAATCAAAAGGCGGAATCATGGCAGAACGCGATGCTTTCGATGATGATCGACAAGCAACCGAAAGCTGGGCTAGAGCAGACAGTATTACTTGGCTTACAAGTGGTGCTGTGTCTGGTGGAAGAATCCAGCCTAAACCTGTG
>NZ_JBHIMP010000046.1:0-1928 GCF_042194175.1 Bartonella sp. MR168JLCBS
TTTCGCAAAATCCGACGGCTCCTGATGGCTATACAAAGGATAATTCTGAAAAGATTGGCGGATTTCATACGCTATGTGCGGATGTTGGTGAGATTGAAGGTCATCTCTTATCAGGTTATCAAGCGGGGGATGTTTTGCCCAATTCTGTTTGGTGTTTAAATCACCGCCTGTGTAGTAGTCCAGAAGGGATGGTTTACAATCCGTGGCATAATATTTGGGTTGATATTTATCTTCAATCAGGGACAGGTGTAAATGCAAAGTCGGCATATGGTGTTCCGATTACGACCAATCGTAGCTATGCGGATCATGCATTTGATTTTTGGTTTGTTAATAAGAGATTTTTGACGAGTGATGAGTTTTCGCCATGCATGTATGGAAGTAATCAAGCAACCAGTATTGTCGGCAATCAAGCGCCTTCTCTTAAGACGTCTGGAGGACACGTTGATACAAACAATAGACGGATGATTTCGCATATTGGTTGTGAGGATGGTTGCGGTTATGTGTGGCAATATTTGTCCGGTTGTTATCCAGTGACTAAATGGCATACAGGGGAGCAAGGAAGTAGTTTACGTGTAGACATAAATGTTATGTTGGGAGGAGGCGATTGGACTGGTGGCTCTAACAATGATCATCTTGTACGGAATTTTGCGCATTCTCGTTATGTAGAAGATGAAAAAATAGGCGCCCGTGGATGTAGCGACCCATTTTATTATAATTAGTGCGAGATTGATTAGAACATCATTTTATCCAGCCCCACTTTTGTGGGGCTTTTTTTTATGGAGCGTCAGATGAGAAAGATATCGAAAGAAGGATTAGAGCTTATCAAACAATGGGAAGGTTTGCGTTTAGAGGCTTATAGAGATACGGCATGTGTTTGGACGATTGGTTATGGTCACACCAGCAATGCGGGTCATCCCCTTGTCAAAAAAGGCATGTGTATTAGCCAAGAGCAAGCAGAAGAAATCCTTTGTAAAGACTTAAAGCAATTTGAGCAGACGGTAGAGGAATCGGTTACGGTTTCGTTAACGGATTGCCAATTCGCGGCATTGGTCTCGTTTTGCTATAATGTAGGAAAAGCTGCTTTTTGCAAGTCAACATTGTTGAAGAAGCTTAATCAAGGCGATTATGAAGCCGTTCCTGTTGAATTACAAAAATGGAATAAGGTCGGTGGGAAGCCTCTTGCTGGTTTAGCCAACCGTCGAGCAGCAGAAGCGGGATTATGGGTAAAAGGGGCTTATGTTTCTTCGAATTATCAAAGGGTAGAAACGAAAACGGCAACAGGTCTTTTCAAGGTAGAAGCACTTGCCCCGATTATAGGGTCTTGTTCTGGTTTTGGCGGCTTGTTAGCAGGCAATGGACCGGTGCAATGGGCATTAGCAGGCATAATGGTTTTAGCGGCTGTAACGGGCATAGTGATTGTCGCCAAGCGGTTTGGGGAGCAACGCTTATGATTTTTTGGCTAAAGAAATATTCTCTTATGTTTACAGCGGCTTTAGCCGTTTTTTTTATGGCTTTAGCTAAGGCGTTTCACCTTGGCAAGCAAAGCGAACGGCAAAAGCAAACAGAGAATGCTTTAAAGACAGCAACAACGCGGCTTGAGGTAGAAAATGAAGTTAATCAAAAAAGTGATGCTGGTGTGCGCTCTGAACTTTCTCGTTGGGTGCGCGGCAAATAGGTCTGTTTCTTGTGGTGGCTGGTTGCCCATTTATTTGGATAACAAGGATGTTGCGGTCATCAGTTCCAACCTTGCAAGAGATATTTTGAAGCATAACAAGCAGGGAGCCCATTTATGTGGTTGGAAAGATGGTCAAGAAACGAAGCAGCAAAGATAAAGGTCTTACAGAAAAAGAACAACAGCTCCTTCATGAGATGATAGAGACCTATCAAGGCTTAAAGATGATGTCACGCATCATGAAATTGATTGCCTT
>NZ_JBHIMP010000454.1:0-319 GCF_042194175.1 Bartonella sp. MR168JLCBS
ACAGCGCTCATTAGGAACAACCAGCCTGTATGTTACCCATGATCAACTAGAAGCTATGACATTAGCTGATAGAATAGCCGTTATAAATAAAGGAGCTATCGAGCAAATTGGGACCCCAATCGAAATTTACGATACCCCAGAAACAACATTTGTTGCTGATTTTATAGGGTCTCCCCCTATGAATTTTCTTGATCGCAAAATACTAGAGCAACATTTAGGTTATTCATTTTCTTATAATAAAGAAACTGATCTTTTGGCATTCAGGCCAGAGGTAATCTTATTGGGCGAATATCCAGACAAAGGACCTGTCTTTCACACA
>NZ_JBHIMP010000454.1:329-650 GCF_042194175.1 Bartonella sp. MR168JLCBS
TTGACCTTATCAAACCTATTGGAACAGGATGCCATGTTTTAACACGTTGGAATGAGACTATTTTTACCATTGAAATAAAAGAGCGCCTTACAAACGATTATGGTAAAAAACTAAGCTTTACTGTCCCTCATCAAAATTTTCATACTTTTAATAAAACCACTGGAAAACGTAAAAGCAATAAGTAAATAGTGCAAATTTTCACCTTACAAGCATCATCAATAAATACCTCTTACTTTCTCCTAACAACTTCGTTTTTGTTAGGATATATCGTGCCTTTATATTATAGACGTGTGCTTTTTATCTCTGTGCACGTAACTGTAA
>NZ_JBHIMP010000455.1:0-649 GCF_042194175.1 Bartonella sp. MR168JLCBS
CGATTGATATTGCGCTTGATCCACTTGAGGGAACAACAATTTGTGCTAAAAATCTTGCTAATTCCTTAGCTGTTGTTGCAATTGCGGAAAGGGGTAACTTACTTTATGCTCCTGACGTTTATATGAGAAAAATTGCTATTGGTCCCGGTTATCCAAAGGGGTTGGTTGATATCGATGCTTGTCCTGCGGACAATGTTCACGCTCTTGCAAAGGCTAAGGGAGTGGCTGTTAATCAGATTACTGTTTGTATTATGGATCGGCCTCGCCACGAAAAACTGATTGATGAAGTACGGGCAACAGGAGCATCAATTCGTTTAATTGGTGATGGAGATGTTGCTGCCGTTATTGATACAACTGATTCAGATGAAACCGGCATTGATATCTATATGGGCATTGGTGGAGCGCCAGAAGGCGTATTAGCTGCCGCAGCTTTACGCTGCATTGGTGGGCAGATGCAAGGACGTTTACAGCTTGATACAGAAGAAAAAATCGCACGTGCAGCCACGATGGGAATCGATAATCCTCATAAAGTTTATACAATGGAGGAAATGGCGAAAGGTGATGTTCTATTTTCTGCAACAGGTGTCACTGATGGGAATATGCTTTCTGGTGTTAAATTTACTCCTCGTTACATTCAAACGGAAACTCT
>NZ_JBHIMP010000456.1:0-649 GCF_042194175.1 Bartonella sp. MR168JLCBS
GTTCTAATATTTTTTCAATTTCATTCGCCATGATGGTGTGAATGTTATCTGGAGATAGACTCTTTTCGTAACGACTGGATGCTATGGTTTCGGTGATATGTGCAGCTGTTTCCACACCAAGATCAGCTTGAATAAGAATGTCTTCCAGTTTTTGCAGCGTATCCTTATCAAGTTTTTCTTTAACAAAGAGTTCACCAATAGATTCGCTTAAGCGTTGAGAGGAAAGAGCTAACCCTTTTTGGAGACGCCTAAACCATGCTGTCTTTTTCTGTTCAACAGGGGATATAGATGAAAACTCTTCAACTTTTTTTTCACGGATTATATCTGTGACAATTACTTTGCGAGAATGTGGTTCAAAAGACGGAATTTTCTCATTGTGCTTTGTAGGTGTTGTACTTTGATTTTCTGCTTTTTCGACGTCTAAAGAGGACTGATTGTTCTTCGTGTTTTCACTTTCTTTTATCATATTAATTTCACAAAGTGCGGGGATTTGGTCTATTTCCTGTTCTTTAAACTTGTTGAAAGGGAGTATTTTTTTGATAAAAGATTTTGTCATGAAAACTTTCTCACTCAGGCTGCATTCAGTTTTTAGGGGGCAGCAATTAATTTATTGCCGTCGTGGCCGATGATAAGAGCTTGAACAATTGTT
>NZ_JBHIMP010000457.1:0-648 GCF_042194175.1 Bartonella sp. MR168JLCBS
CTCCTGAATATCGGGCGTAAAGAATTTGATAAACTTAATTTGCCTGCCGATATTGAAGCAATCTGGTGGAACAATTTTGAAAACTTTGCTCCATTTTTGATCCAATGGGAACAAAGTTTAGAGCCTCGTAAACGATATGCCGAAGTGGTTTCTCAAAAAATACCCATAGGTACAACGGGTGTAACACTTTCGGGACGCGCTGATCGTATTGATGTTTTGCCAGGAAAAATGGTTGAAATTTTTGATTTTAAAACCAGCACACCCCCTTCATCAAAACAAGTTCGCGATTTATTATTTCCACAATTGGCATTGGAAACAGCTTTGTTCATGCAAGGAGCTTTTACAGGTTTTCAAGATCTTACCCCTACAAATTTATTTTATATCGCTCTCAATGGAAAAGGTGAAATCGCTCCCCAATCAATTCTTTTAAAGAAAGGGAAAAAAGACACCCAAAGCGCAATTAATCTTGGTGAAAAAGCATGGAAACATCTTATTGCGTTAATAGAATATTATCAAAATCCACAACAAGGCTATCTTTCACACGCCGTCCCTTTAAAAAAAGAATATGAAGGTGATTATGACCATTTGGCACGCTTATGGGAATGGTCAAGTAGTCTTCATAAAGCAGGTCAATCATGACTCCTTTTT
>NZ_JBHIMP010000458.1:0-257 GCF_042194175.1 Bartonella sp. MR168JLCBS
TTCTCTTCCCACCATCAAAAACATCCCAAGACTGAGCCATAGCAGAACGAATTTTCATAGGATCATTCCGATCATACTGCACCAATGCACTACAAATATTCGTCAATAACTCACTTGTTACAACTTCAACCGATTGAGCTGGATCAAAACTGCTAATAGAATCAATATTCCAAGCCATCACCAAGATGTCCTTAGATGATCCACTGAGCGCTAGTGGTACGGATATATGCAAACATCCAATTGCCCCTAATAAAACA
>NZ_JBHIMP010000458.1:326-648 GCF_042194175.1 Bartonella sp. MR168JLCBS
TTTTTTATCTTTTGCATTTTATTTTGCCTTATTCACACCTAAAATATTTCTGATGTATCAACTTCATCTCTCAACAGCATAGATAGCACAACATAATAAGAATGAACGCTCCTCTCTAACTTTCATGAGAACACAGATTCTGAAAAATTAACTTATCATTTCATTGAGAGGCACACAGCTAGACCACAATGAACAGATATCTCTAAAATATTATCTCCACGCTTATCAATATTGACCACACCTCCTTAAACTTGCACCTTAACCGCACTTTACAGCAAGCTCCCCTACAATTTGATCTACTAAATGGCCTTGAAACTGCTCT
>NZ_JBHIMP010000459.1:0-316 GCF_042194175.1 Bartonella sp. MR168JLCBS
GTTTGTTTTGATGGTCGCAACCTTATTCTTTGGTTCAGAATTAAAAGGAGCGCGGCGGTGGATTCGTGTGTTTGGTTTTTCTGTACAAGCTTCAGAGTTTATGAAGCCAGCTTTTGTGGTTATGTCAGCTTGGCTTTTTTCGGAACAGATACAGCGTAGGAGTATTTCCGGTTACACGTTAGCTACTGCACTTTATGCTTTTTGCTGTGTGCTTCTTGTTCTACAGCCTGATATTGGTCAAACATTTTTAATAAGTGCAACATGGGGTGGTTTGTTTTTTGTTGCTGGTGTATCCCTTACCTTTATTTTCTTATTT
>NZ_JBHIMP010000459.1:326-646 GCF_042194175.1 Bartonella sp. MR168JLCBS
GAATTTTTTTAGCATATCTTTTCCTTCATCATGTACGCGAACGTATCAATGGTTTTTTGACAGGTGAAGGTGACACCTTTCAAGTGGATGTAGGGCGTGAAGCTATTTTGAACGGTGGTTGGTTTGGACAGGGACCAGGTGAGGGAACGGTGAAACGTCTCATTCCTGATAGCCATACAGATTTTGTGTTTTCTGTTGCTGCTGAAGAATATGGTATTATTCTTTGTTTATTGATTATGGTGCTTTATGGCTTTATCGTCATGCGCTCATTATATATAGCATTGAATACCCGTGATTCATTTATACAGCTTGGTATTACT
>NZ_JBHIMP010000460.1:0-646 GCF_042194175.1 Bartonella sp. MR168JLCBS
CGCGAGATGAGCTTACTTATCCACAAGATCTTGTTGACTCTTTGCAGCAAGATCCGCTGATTGGTGAATATGTGAAACAGTTGAAGTTTTATCCCATGACCACTCGCGAATCTTCTAAGCATATGGGGCGCATTACGACTGTTATGGAGAGTGGTGCTTTTTTTGAAACAACCGGTTTACCGAAAATTCATTCTAATGAAGATCGGGTAATGATTTGCGGTTCCATGGCAATGCTGAAAGATTGTGCAAGAATGTGTGAATCCTTTGGTCTTATTGAAGGTGCAAACAATGCACCTGCTACTTATGTTGTAGAGCGCGCGTTTGTAGGGTGAGAGGATAGTTGTGCTGCAGTCTGTGCTAATGCGCTAATTGCATCCCAATTCCTCGGTGTGATAAGATTTCTAGGAGCTATCCAAGAACCGCCAACATAGAAGACATTAGAAAGTTGGAGCCATGAAGCAGCATTTTTTTGTGTAATGCCGCCTGTTGAGAAAATTGGATTTCAGAAAAGGAGAAGGCTAAAGTTTATGCAAAGGCAATACCTCCAGCTGCTTCAGCAGGAAAAAATTTAAGATATGAAGAAGCTTTATCCAATGCTTTTATTAATTCACTTGATGTAGCAGTACTGAGGAGAAGAGGAATTTTG
>NZ_JBHIMP010000461.1:0-312 GCF_042194175.1 Bartonella sp. MR168JLCBS
CGTGCTTAATTTTTCTCATGATTTTTCCCATCAAAATATATCAACTGAATTTCACACAGAAAATGGTCCATTTACACAAGTTCCACTACCAGGACACAGATCCAGTCTTGTATGGGTTGTTCATCCTTCTCGTGCTGAAGAACTGTTGCATCTAGGGTCAAAAAAAATTGCAAAAGTGATCGAAAATCAGATACAGTCAATGCTTGGAAAGTTGACACTAGAAACACCAATTCAAGCATGGCCGCTTTCAGGACTTATTTCTCACCATTTTGCCGCCAATCGGACGATTTTAGTGGGTGAAGCAGCCCATGT
>NZ_JBHIMP010000461.1:336-645 GCF_042194175.1 Bartonella sp. MR168JLCBS
TTTTCCTCCTATTGGAGCACAAGGATTGAATTTAGGGTTTCGTGATGTTCAAACTTTAATTGATATTTTACCCAACAAAATATCCGATTTTAATCCTAAAATGATCGTTACATATTATAATCGATACCGCAAACCTGATATATTGATGCGAAGTGGATCTGTTCATACACTCAACTCTGCTTTACTTTCTAACATGTTACCTATTCATATTATGCGGACCCTCGGGCTTGAATTATTACGTAATTGCTCACCGTTACGTAATTTATTTATGCGAGAAGGAATATCTCCAGGTTATGGATTCAAAGAAAT
>NZ_JBHIMP010000462.1:0-644 GCF_042194175.1 Bartonella sp. MR168JLCBS
GCATTCTCCTCGATTATTTCGCGAATAGATGTCAAAATTTCATCCATACTTGGCTCACGTCACACGCTCGAACTCTGTACCATACTTAACGACCTCTCAAAGACGCAACAACAAACAGAATCATATTCTTAGTGTATGCAAAAGAATCATAAGATCAACATACCTCTTCTATATTTTCAAATATGATTGTCATGAAGATGATTCTACACACAACTTTCTTTATTTATAAAAATAATAATTTATACACTCTATTTCCCAACATGCTGATATCGATTTATCGATCTTTTAAAGATTAAACCTAGTTCAGCAGATAGAGAGCTATTTTTATGTTTTATCGGGTATACTTAACCGTTTTTAAGCCTAAATAATTTGCAGTTAATTTACCAACAGAAGATTGAACACCATAACTTGCAACAACAGCATTACGTTCTGCCATCGCAAGAGCAATTTGAGCATTAATCAACTGCGTACGAGAATTTAAAACATCTAATGTCGTTGCCTGCCCGACACGATTTTCTTGAATACGGCCTTTAAGAGCAAGTTCAGCAGCACGAACACTCTCGCGGTAAGCAACTACAGATGCGCGTGCACCCTCTAACTGAAACCAAGCAGAAGTAAGTGCCTGTCTTGTATTACTATAAGCC
>NZ_JBHIMP010000463.1:0-292 GCF_042194175.1 Bartonella sp. MR168JLCBS
TCCAGGAGAAAAAACACCTTTGCAAAACTTTAATTTTTCTCTTTCATTGCGTACAATTGTAGATATTGAAAAAAAGATAAAATCAGAATTATAAAAAGAGAATGTATATGTGATATAACTTATCATTGTTTTTATGAAAAAAACGTATATTTTAAGCAATTGATGAGAATTGATAAACAATGCGAAGGCCTACTTATATGAACAAATTTAAAAAGCGTATTCTTGCTTTATTTTGTATTGCACCGTTGAGCGTAAGCAACCTACTGGTAAGTGGATGTTTAATTTCTCCGGT
>NZ_JBHIMP010000463.1:335-644 GCF_042194175.1 Bartonella sp. MR168JLCBS
CAATCCTTTAACAAATAGCGCATCCCACGGGCGCCTGCTTTTCTCAAATTACAACAAAAGCAAGGCAATCTTGCTGCGCAAGCTGAAAATGAGCTTATTAATGAAATCGTAAAAAATATCGAAATAAAACGTCGTAATATTGAGGTGAGCGATAATGAAGTTGAGAGCGCTTTTGAGAACTTTGCAATGCAAAATAATATGACCGTTGATCAACTTAACCAGATTCTGATGCAAAATGATATTACCGTGCAACACTTTAAGGATTATATTCGTGGACAAATAGGGTGGGGACGTCTTGTTAATGCACGT
>NZ_JBHIMP010000005.1:0-139299 GCF_042194175.1 Bartonella sp. MR168JLCBS
TCTTCCCATGATCAACGTGACCAATCGTACCAATATTAACATGCGGTTTTGTTCGTTCAAACTTGCTCTTCGCCATCTGAGCTCTCCATTTTCCGTCCAAGCCAAGGACTAAGTTAAAAATTAATTACCAACCTGAAATTACGCGTATTTCTTTTGAATCTCCAAAGCAACAGCCGAAGGTACAGGTTCGTAATGATCAAACTGCATTGTGTACTGTGCACGCCCCTGACTCATAGAGCGAAGGGTATTCACATAACCAAACATATTTGCCAAAGGAACCATCGCATTCACAACCGTTGCAATACCGCGCGCTTCAGTTCCTGAAATCTGTCCCCGACGAGAATTGAGATCACCAATAACATCACCAACATAATCATCTGGTGTAACAACTTCCACCTTCATGATCGGTTCAAGAAGCTGTGCACCAGCCTTCTTTGCTCCATCACGAAAAGCTGCACGAGCAGCAATCTCAAAAGCCAAAACCGAAGAATCAACATCGTGATAGCCACCATCAATAAGAGTTGCTTTTACACCAAGCATAGGAAAGCCTGCAAGAGGACCTGACCCCATAACACTTTCAATCCCTTTTTGGACGCCGGGAATATATTCTTTAGGAACAGCACCACCCACAATCTTCGACTCAAAAATAAAGTCATCACCATCATGAGGCTCAAAAACAATTTTCACACGAGCAAACTGACCAGCACCACCCGATTGTTTCTTGTGCGTATAATCAATTTCCGCCATTTTAGTAATTGACTCACGATAAGCAACTTGAGGCTGCCCAACATTTGCTTCAACCTTAAATTCACGCCGCATACGGTCAACAATAATATCAAGATGAAGCTCACCCATTCCAGCTATAATAGTCTGACCAGATTCCTCATCCGATTTAACACGAAATGAAGGATCTTCGGCTGCCAGACGATTAAGAGCAATACCCATTTTTTCTTGATCTGCTTTTGTTTTCGGTTCAATTGCAATCTCAATAACAGGCTCTGGAAATTCCATCCTCTCCAAAATAACAGGCTTCAAAGGATCACAAAGAGTATCACCTGTTGTCGTCTCTTTAAGTCCTGCAAGAGCAACAATATCACCAGCAAATGCTTCTTCAATATCCTCACGAGAATTTGAATGCATTTGAAGCATACGCCCCAAACGTTCTTTCTTCTTTTTCACAGTATTCTCAAGAGAAATACCTTTCTGAACTTTACCTGAGTAAATACGACAGAACGTCAACGAACCAACAAAAGGATCATTCATAATTTTAAAAGCAAGCATAGATAGTGGAGCATCATCTGAAGACTCGCGTGTCGTCTCAGTCTCAGTCTTCACATCAATACCACTAATTGCCGGAACATCAACTGGAGAAGGAAGATAAGAAACAACAGCATCCAAAAGCGGCTGAATTCCCTTGTTTTTAAAAGCTGTACCACAAAGAACCGGATGAAACTGAACTTCTACTGTCCCCCTACGAATGAGAGAAACAAGCTGTTCATTGGTTGGCATAACACCTTCTAAATAAGCCTCTGTCGCAGCTTCATCAACCTCCACAGCCATCTCAATCAATTTCTCGCGATATTCTTCAGCTTTCTCTCTTAAATCAGAGGGAATTTCACTTATCACCGCCGAGGCACCAATAGAACCATCCCACTTTAAAGCCTTCATTTCTACAAGATCAACAACGCCTTCAAAGTCATTTTCAGCACCAATCGGCAACTGCAAAACAAGCGCTTTAGCACCCAACCGAGAACCAACCATCTCCACACTACGATAGAAGTCAGCTCCTATTTTGTCCATTTTATTAACAAAAACCATACGAGGCACACGATATTTCTCAGCTTGCCGCCAAACAGTTTCCGTCTGAGGCTCCACACCAGCATTTGCATCCAACAAAGCTATTGCACCATCAAGAACACGCAAAGAGCGCTCAACCTCAATCGTAAAATCAACGTGCCCTGGCGTATCAATAATATTAAAGCGACGCTTCCGACCGTCACGCCCTTCCCAAAACGTCGTTGTCGCAGCAGACGTAATCGTAATACCGCGCTCCTGTTCCTGCTCCATCCAATCCATCGTAGAAGCACCATCGTGGGTCTCGCCAATTTTATGATTCTTGCCGGTATAGAACAGAATACGTTCAGTCATCGTAGTCTTACCAGCATCAATATGCGCCATAATACCAAAATTACGATAATCTTCAATTTTATATTCGCGAGCCATTATATTTGCCTTAGTTTAAAACTTCTACCAGCGATAGTGAGAAAAAGCACGATTAGCCTCAGCCATACGATGAACATCTTCACGCTTTTTCACGGCAGAACCGCGATTATTAGCCGCATCCATCAGTTCACCAGATAAACGCTCAATCATCGTCGTTTCATTCCGACCACGTGCTGCAGCAATCAACCAACGAATAGCAAGAGCCTGACGACGATCAGGACGAACATCAATCGGAACTTGATAAGTAGCACCACCAACACGGCGTGAGCGAACTTCAATATGAGGAGCAACATTCTCTAAGGCCCGATGAAATAGAGCCACAGGGTCTGTTTTTACTCTTTTTTCTACAGAATCGAGCGCACCATAAACAATACGCTCTGCAACTGATTTTTTACCATCAAACATAATGGCATTCATAAATTTCATAATAACCAAATCACCAAACTTAGGATCTGGATTAATTTCACGCTTTTCTGCTCTATGACGACGGGACATTGGCTTTGTCTCTCAATATTATTTTGGACGCTTTGCGCCATACTTTGAACGACGCTGTTTACGATTCTTGACACCCTGCGTATCAAGCAAACCACGAATAATGTGATAACGAACTCCTGGCAAATCTTTCACACGACCACCACGAATCATCACAACAGAGTGCTCTTGAAGATTATGTCCCTCTCCAGGAATATAACCAATCACCTCAAATCCATTCGTCAAGCGAATCTTAGCAACTTTACGAAGAGCAGAATTAGGTTTCTTCGGTGTTGTTGTATAAACACGCGTACAAACACCACGCTTCTGCGGATTCGACTGCAAAGCAGGAACCTTATTACGTTTAACTGGCGCTACACGCGGCTTGCGAATCAACTGGTTTACGGTAGGCATGCAACCTTCCTCTTTTCGATCTACATTCGTCTCACCCAATCGGGCTTTTCTATTTCATTTCTATCCACTCCAATAGAATCGGAACAGATATCTAAGTCTACACACAAAATCGGGCATACCTGCAAAAAACAGTTCACCCGACCACAAGCAGAGAAGGCAATAGCCTTTTGCACTAGCATTTGCTTTTAATCTTCTTAACACCTGTGAATAATCTTTCGGTTCATATCCAAAACACCTGATCACATCCACATCGGTTATGTCCACCTCTAATAGCGAGAACACTTACATTCGTCAAGAACTAAACAGCAGAAAGTTTTTAAAAATGAAAATAAATTAAATTTTAAAACTTTAAATTTGCTTTTACCGCTACTCTTGATAAATCAATTTACCATAGTAATATCCCTAAAATAAAAAAGCAGCAATGTGACTGTAATAAAACATGAATGCAGTAAATTAAATTGCATACTTGATATCTAATGATGAGCGCCATGAAAATAGCAACGTGGAATATTGCTGGAATAAAAGCACGACATGAAACATTATGTCAATGGCTGCAGCAGAGTCAGCCGGACATAGTCTGTTTACAGGAAATTAAAAGTATTGATGAAAATTTTCCACGCGATGCAATTGAAAATTTAGGTTACCATATAGAAACACACGGACAAAAAAGTTTTAATGGTGTTGCGATTCTCTCTAAAAGAACACCAGATGAAGTGATCCGTCGATTACCAGGCAACGATAATGATGAGCAGACACGTTACATTGAAGCTGTTTATTCAACAAACAAAGGTGTTGTTCGTGTTGCATCTCTCTATTTACCAAATGGGAATCCTATTGAGAGTGAAAAATATTCCTATAAAATAGAATGGATGGAAAGATTATATACACATGCAAAATCATTGCTTGCGTATGAAGACCCCCTTATTCTAGCGGGTGATTATAATGTCATCCCCGCTCCATTAGATGCAAAAAAACCTCAAGAATGGTATCAAGATGCCTTATTTCTTCAAGAAACAAGAAAAGTATTTCAACGTATTCTTAATTTAGGTCTTTACGATGCTATCCGGAATGTCACCGATACTCCCTCCTTCAGTTTTTGGGATTTTCAGGCGGGTGCTTGGCCTAAAAATAATGGGATTCGCATTGATCATTTATTATTATCACCAGAAGCTGTTGATCAGCTTATTTGCGCTCATAGTCAAACAGAAGTAAGGGGATATCAAAAACCATCCGACCACGTTCCTGTTTGGATTCACCTTAATATCAATTAAGAAAGTACACCCCCCATTATGAAACAACAAAAAAATTCCACTCAAAAATAATAACTATGCTACACCATGTAAACAGTATATCTTAAACAGCTAAAGTAAAGATAAATGAATGGAGGACATAAATGAAGAAATCATTATTAATGTTTATTGCAGCAACGGCCATTGGTTTCACAAGCGTCGCGCATGCTGAACATGATACTCTTGAAAAAATAAAACGAACAGGGGAAATTACTTTAGGTGTCCGTGAATCATCTGGTTTAGCCTACGCCCTTGGTAATAATAAATATGTAGGTTTTCATACAGAAATGGCAGAACGTATCATTGATGATATCTCAAAAAAAATTGGTAAACCAATTAAAATTCATTATCTTCCTATCACTTCTCAAAATAGAATTCCTCTCTTAAAAAATAAAACCTATGATTTTGAGTGCGGCTCAACAACAAATGATATTGCCCGCAGTAAAGAAGCAGCATTTGCTTATACGACATACATTGAAGAGGTTCGGATTGCTGTAAAGAAAAACTCTAACATTAAATCTCTTGACGATTTAAATGGAAAAACAGTCGCAACGACCACCGGTACAACATCTGTTCAACTTATTCGTAAAAACAAACGTGCAAAAAACATTCAGTTTAAAGTTTTAAAGGGGAAAGATCACGGAGATAGTTTTTTATTATTAGAATCTGGTAAGGCAGATGCTTTTGTTATGGATGCTTCAATTCTTGCTGGACATATTGCTAAATCAAAGAATCCATCTGATTATGTCATTCTTGATACTGTACTTTCAGTCGAACCTATCGCCTGTATGCTCAGATTAAATGACAAAAAATTTGAACAAACAATCAACGATAGTATCGTACGTCAGATTAAAGATGAATCACTTGAAAAGCTTTATAATAAGTGGTTTATGAAACCGATTCCACCTGCTAACACTGTTATGAACCTTCCCTTGTCAAAACAAACAAGATATGCTTGGGATCACCCAAATAGTAAGCCTCGAGAAAGCTACACAGAAAAAGATTTATAAAATTTAATAAAGAAAAACCACACTCTTTAAAAATTGAGTGTGGTTTATATTTTAATTCACTTTTTAATAAATTTGGCCTATGTAAATGCGCTTAATTTATTGTCCTATTTGTGAATGACTAATTTGAGGGAATATCAATTAATGGACTTTTCTTTCCTTTGTAGAGATGACCTTACCCAAACACTGGTAACAGGATGCCTGGGAGCTCCCGGCGTGAGCCATACCTATTTAGATACACTTCTCGATGGCTTAAAAAATACGGTTATATTGTCTATCACTTCACTTATCTTAGCTGTATTGTGTGGTGTTATTATAGGAACAATGCGCACTTTACCCAAAACATCGATAATCAATTATATATTTCGCACTATCGGTGCTATTTGGGTAGAGATTATGCGTAATATTCCCCTCCTTGTACAAGTATTTTTGTGGTATTTTGTTGTTCCTAAGATTTATCCACCAGCGATGAAATTTTCCCCTATTTTCTTAATAACATGCGCATTGGGATTCTTTACATCTGCACGCATTGCAGAACAGGTTCGTTCAGGCATTGAAGCGATTCCTTCTGGACAACGTTATGCTGCTATGGCAATGGGGTTTACAACTTATCAAAGTTATCGCTATATTATACTACCACGTGCTATACGTACAATTATGCCGCCTCTTACTTCAGAAGCAATGGGCATTGTGAAAAATTCGTCTATAGCATTCGCCGTTTCAATAAATGAGCTCATGCAATTTCAATACCAAGCAATTGAAGAGGTAAGCCATGTTTACGAAAATTATTTGCTTGTTACGATTCTTTATATTCTAATAGCCTTATTCGTATTCATTGTGATGACAGTCATTGAACAAATACTCAAAATTCCTAATTTTCAAACAAAGGGAAATTGAAAATGATGAATTTCATAAGCTCTCAGTTTGGACTTTATTTTCCTTTCAATTTTTCCGACTTTGATTTTTCCTTTTTTACCTTTGATGTATTTCGTTCTTACATTTTATCAGGTTTGCTCTTTAGCGTTTTTCTAACTCTTTTTGCAACGGTATTGGGGTTTGTTTTCGGCACCCTTTTAGCAATGATGCGCCTTTCTTCCATAAAACTTCTTTCTTGGTTTGCAATCGTTTACATAACAGCTATGCGTTCAATACCACTTGTGATGGTTATCTTATGGTTTTTCGTGCTTTTGCCTTTTTTAACCGGTACATCCATCGGTGCAAATAAATCAGCACTCATTACCTTTACCGCATTTGAAACGGCTTATTTTGCAGAAATTATGCGTGCTGGCATAAACTCAGTTTCGCAAGGACAAAAATATGCGGGACAAGCTCTCGGAATGACATATTGGCAAAGTATGTACATTGTCATTCTTCCTCAAGCCTTTAGAGACATGCTACCAGTTTTTTTAACACAAGTTATTATCCTTTTTCAGGATACAACCCTTGTTTATGCAATCAGTGGCAACAGTCTTTTAAATGGTTTTGATATTGCTGCTAATAATTTTGGTGTAAAGCAAGAAGCTTATATCTTAGCAGCTGTTTTCTATTTTGTTATCTGTTTTACACTGTCACAAATAGTTTTGTATTTACAAAAAAAAGTATCCATTATTCGCTAATAGGAAAAAAAATGTCTACTCATATGATCGAAATAAAAAATGTTTCTAATTGGTATGGCGAAATTAAAGTCCTTAAAAACTGTACAACCAACATTAATAAAGGAGAGGTCGTTGTCGTTTGTGGTCCATCAGGATCAGGAAAATCAACACTCATTAAAACTATTAACGCTCTCGTTCCTTTTCAAAAAGGTGAAATTTGGATTAACGGAGTACCAGTTCATTCAAAAAAAACGAATCTGCCTAAATTGCGAAGTCAAGTGGGAATGGTATTTCAACACTTCGAGCTTTTCCCCCATTTATCTGTCACAGAAAATTTGACAATTGCGCAAATTAAAGTCCTAAAACGAAGCAAAAAAGAAGCACTTGAACGTGGATTGTTGTATCTTGAACGCGTTGGGCTGATTGAACACAAAGATAAATATCCTGGTCAACTTTCTGGAGGGCAACAACAACGTGTTGCTATTGCACGTGCCTTAACTATGGATCCACTTGTCATGCTTTTTGATGAACCAACATCTGCTCTAGATCCTGAAATGGTAGGTGAAGTGCTCGATGTCATGATTAGCTTAGCAGAAGAAGGTATGACGATGATTTGTGTAACCCATGAAATGGGATTTGCACAAAAAGTCTCGGAGCGTGTTATTTTCATAGATCAAGGAACAATTCTTGAAGACTGTTCATCTAAAGAGTTCTTTTCTGATCCACAAGCGAGAACACCAAGAACGCAAGAATTTTTGTCTAAAATCTTAAGTCATTAGCCGTTATATTATCACAAAAAGCTATCTCTACTGTAAACTTAGACACAAGACAGTAGAGTTTAATAACGGATGAGAGAATGTAAAAATATTACAATCAGATGTTTAAAAACTGTTATTTTTTAAAATATCAGCAACCAGTGAAATTGCTGTACGTCTCTCAAATTCATTACAAAGAGCAAAAGCCTGTTCTTGCAAAGGGCGAATCCAATTTCTGTCTTTTACATTAGCTTTTTCATAGGCAGCAGTTAACAATGCTACCCCACGGACAATTTTTCCTTCTTGAAGCAGCATATTTCCAAGCATTGCTTGGGCGGAAGGATTTCCTTTTTTTGCTGAAAGTTGAAACCATCGTGCTGCTTGTATAAGATTCTTCTCCCTTCCCTCTCCCTTTAAAAATATTTTTCCTAAATGATACTGAGCTTTAGGATTTCCATAGTTCACCGCAGCCTGCATATAAAGATGAGCAGCATAAGAAGGATCAGGTTTCACAGGTGATTGAGGAATACCTTTTTTTATATATCCCGCAAGTTTAACCAATGCATCAGAAACATAACTTTCATCCTCTGAACCAAGATCAGTACCTTTTTCAACAATATATGCCAAAAAATGATATGCCTTATAATCATTTTTAGGGACACCATCACCGTTTGCATAGATAGAGCCAAGTTTCCAATTCGCACCAATATGGCCTCTCTTAGCCGCACGACGTAATGCTGCAATAGCCTGATTTATATGTCCATCTTTATAAGCAGACATACCACGTTTAAAAAAATAAAACGAACCATCATTCGCTTCTTGCAAGCTATTAACATCTATTGCATAAACAGTCGAAAAAAATCCCCCTAAAATCACAACAATAGTGGCTTTTTTCCATATCTGAAACCTATTAACCATTTCCCCCCCCTATCTCAATTTTAATGATTATATCTGTTACAAATTTCTTTGTAGATATTTAAAGCCTTTTTCTTAGTAAGAAGCACACGCGATTTTAAAGTAAAAATTTTAAAAGAAAAGATCAATAAATTAAAACCATCCAAAATGTTCGATAAAATTAAGTATCCATTTTTATATATAACAAATTGATTTTTAAATATAAATCATCATTCTATATTTTGTAACACCTCCTTTAACATTCTAGGATTTATTGATTTTAAAATTGTATACGTATGAATAAAAGTCGCTCAATAAAATAACGTGCATTAAACAGCAACTTGAGAACGAAGAGAATACATAATGAATGGTAAGCGTTTAAGCATAAAAAACAATACGAAAGATAAATAAATATAATGATGATCGTTAACTTATAACTTCACAACTGCCTTACCAGCTTAAAGATGAAGTTTTTTGCCACCGTCAATCTATAAACAATACAGCTTTTTGTTTAACAGATTCCACCTGACATCATTTCACATGGGGTTAATTCATACTTTACACACAAGCCCTACCTCAGAATACTCACCACTACATAAAACAAAAATACCACATGTGTAATTTTACATGCCTTATATTGCTACTCTAAATGATGATGTTTTACAGTAATAAAACAACATATTGATTTATAATGATAATTTACCTTTTTTGTATGTTGAATGAGTCCCTAGAATATCGTAAGATTCTCTCATTCAAAACCTGTTCCATGTTGAATCAATCAAACCCATCCGCTTGCACATTACAAGCAGAGAGAGCTATGTGGATAAAAACTCTGTATAAGAAAGAACTAAAAATGCCTCTTATGAACGGTCTTAAGTGCCAAGTCCTTGTCCGGATTGGGTGGGATGGTGCCAGCGCTTGTTACTTCACAAGCGTAAAGAAGGGGAGCTCAATGAATTTACCGTTATACCATTCATGATTTCCGTCGTGAAATAGGCTCGGGTACCTTAAAAGATGTTTCTTTAATGATAAACATAAAACAATGGATTTCAGTAGAGATTTTATGATCGTTCATGAAAAACTAACAAAAGAAAAAGTTTCTTTAAAGAAGATCTACACCAGCCCTAATAGTATGAAATCATCCATCAAAAAATAAAAAGCTGAAATCAATCCAACCGCTCTAAAGCAACAAATATTTTCTTCTGCGCTGCACGCAGTTCTACAACCCTGTTCCGTTCACGCTCAACAATTTCTGCTTTTGCATTTGCTATAAATTTGGGATTGTTTAACTTAAGCGATATTTTTTCAATATCTTGTTCAATTTTACTGACATCCTTCCTCAAACGAACACGTTCAGCCTCCAAATCAATCAACTGTCCTAATGGTAAACAAAAAACAGCCTCTCCCAAAATCATTTGTGCCGATACTTCCGGAACTTTATCAGAGAAATCAATAACTTCAATACGCGCTAATTTTTTAAGAAGTGCATCATAACGCCTCACACGCTCTCGCGTTACTTCCCCTCCTTCAACAACAACAAGAGGTGCTTGTGTAGCCACTGGAATATTCATTTCAAAACGTACTGACCGAATCCCTGTAACGACATCAATAAGCCAATTAATATCATCAGCAGCTTCTTCATCTATCAATGTTTCCTCTGGCCATTTTGTCAATGCGAGCATATCCTCACGCTTGATGGCTTGCGTTTCTGTAAGAGACCACAACTCTTCCGTCATATGAGGCATAAAAGGATGAAGAAGTTTATAAACTTCATCTAAAACCCAAGCAGTACAAGCTTGAGCCTCATTTTTAGCATCTTCATTTCCCCCCTGAAAAATAGGTTTGAGAAGCTCCAAATACCAATCACATAATGTATTCCAAATGAAACGATAAAGTGTGGCAGCTGACTCATTAAATTTATAGTGTTCAATACCAGCCGTCACTGCTGAAATCGTTTTGGATAATTCTGTTAAAATCCAACGATTAAGCGCCAATTTTGCTTGTTCTGGCTTAAAAGTTGGATCATGCTTCACACCATTCATCTGTGCAAATCGGGTAGCATTCCACAATTTCGTAGCAAAATTACGATAACCAGCAATACGGGAAGCGTCAAGTTTTACATCACGACCTTGTGCTGCCATAATAGCTAAAGTAAACCGAAGTGCATCAGCACTATATTGATCAATAAGCTCTAAGGGATCAATAATATTTCCCTTTGATTTTGACATCTTTGCACCCTTTTGATCCCGAACAAGAGCGTGCACATAGACCGTTGGAAAAGGAACGTCACCCATAAAGTGAAGTCCCATCATCATCATACGAGCAACCCAGAAAAAAATAATATCAAATCCTGTCACGGATAAAGATGTTGGGTAAAAAGTAGATAATTCAGTCGTTTTATTTGGCCATCCTAATGTTGAAAAAGGCCAAAGAGCTGATGAAAACCAAGTATCTAAAACATCCGGATCACGGATTAATTCAACAACCTCACCATAATGAGCAAAAGCTGAATCTAAAGCCTCTTTTTCACTTTTTTCAACAAAAACCGTTCCATCAGGACCATACCAAGCAGGAATCTGATGTCCCCACCACAATTGGCGAGAAATGCACCAAGGTTGAATATTTTCCATCCAATTGAAGTAAGTCTTTTTCCAGCTATCGGGAACGAACTGCGTTTTGCCTTGTTGAACAGCCTCTATCGCTGGCTTTGCTAATTTAGCAGCATGAACATACCATTGATCTGTCAAAAACGGCTCAATAGGGACACCACTGCGATCTCCATGAGGAACCATATGGGTATGATCGTCCACAGAGGCTAAATATCCCTGTTCTTCCATCAAAGAAACAATCTTCTGGCGCGCAAAAAAACGATCAGATTTATCGAGATTTTCTACTAACATTTTTAATTCATCTGATAAAATCAAACCATCAAAAAATGCTTCATTTTCACGGAGAAAAATCTCGGCTTTTTGGGTAAAAATATTGATCAAGCGTAAATGATTACGCTGTCCTACTTCAAAATCATTAAAGTCATGAGCTGGTGTGATTTTTACAGCACCACTTCCAGCTTCAGGATCAGCATGCGTATCACCAACAATTAATAACCTACGACCAACAAGTGGCAAAAGAGCATTTTTACCGATAAGATTTTTATAACGCTCATCTTCAGGATTAACGGCAATTCCTGTATCACCAAGCATTGTTTCTGGTCGTGTTGTCGCCACTGTTATAAAAGTTGTCGCATCATTTGGATCAAAAATTTTACCCTCAAGTGGATATCTAAAGTGCCACAAATGTCCTTGAACTTCTTTTTGCTCAACTTCAAGATCTGAAATAGCTGTCAACAATTTAGGATCCCAATTGACGAGGCGCTTATCCCTATATATCAACCCTTGCTTATAAAGCGTGACAAAGACTTCACGAACTGCCTGCGACAACCCCTCATCCATTGTAAACCGCTCACGCGACCAATCACATGAAACCCCAAGGCGACGCAACTGGTTTGCAATAACGCCTCCAGTTTCATAACGCCACTCCCAAATACGCTCAATAAACTTTTCTCTCCCCATTTCTTGACGCGTTGGCTCTTGGCGTTCTGCAAGTTGACGCTCTACAACCATTTGTGTAGCAATCCCAGCATGATCCATACCAGGCTGCCACAAGACATTTCTGCCACGCATCCGCTGAAATCTAACTATTATATCTTGAATTGTCGTATTGAGCGCGTGCCCCATATGAAGTGAGCCCGTAACATTAGGAGGTGGAAGCATAACGCAAAAAGGTTCTGCACCGCTTTTAGAACCAGCTCCCACTTTAAAGGCCCCACGAGTCTCCCATCTCTTTGCAACCCGTTGCTCTATAGAGGCAGCATCATAGTTTTTTTCTAACATTCCATCCATCCATAACGCCACTGAAAAACACAATATATGATCAAATCCCGATCAAAAACCCGTGATTTTCAGCTATTCACTAGAGAGCTCGCAAAATCGCAAACAAAATTCTCATAAAATGAAAAACATAAAAACAATTAAGATGATTTTTTAATCGCTTTCACAATCTCTTCACGCAAAATATCTTCCAGCAAAATAGGCAATTTAGACTGTAACCATTCTGCTATAGCCGGACGCAACACATCCTTTGCAATCTTTTCTGCAGAAGAAATACAATATGCAGACAATTCCACATGACCATCCCCTCTAGCTTCTGACTGTGATTTCCTTATCTCATCTTCATATTCTTTTGCTTTATAAACAGAATTCCGTTCTTCAGAAGAAAGCTTCATCTTTTGCATATCCATACCAACTGTATTATTTTCTGCCTCTATATCCTCTTTCTCTTGCGTTATCTTCCCCCCTTGATTTTCAGAAGAAAGACCAATACGATCAGCTAAAGCTTTCATAGCATCATCAACCGATAAGGTTGTATCATAAATACCCTCTGATGCAGCTTCTGAACGACCTTCCGAAGCATTCACTGCAACATCTTCATTTAAAAAGTGATCAGATTGAACCGCATTTTCTTCGATTATTTCACGAATAGATGTTAAAATTTCATCCATACTTGGCTCACGTAACACGCTTGAACTCTGTACCATACTTTACAACCTCTCAAAGACGCAACAACAAATAGAATCATACTTTCAGTGTATGCAAAAGAATCATAAGATCAACATGCCTCCCACGATATTTTCAAATATGCTTGTCATAAAGAGGGCGCTACACACAATTTTCTACACTTATAAAAATAACATCTCACCATTCTATTTTTAAACATATTCAACTATTGATTTACTAATCTTTTAAAAACTAAAATAATTTAAGATTAAAGAGATACTTTTATGCATTATCGGATATATTATTTAATTGTTTTTAAACCTAAATAATTTGCAGTCAATCTACCAATAGAAGATTGAACACTATAGCTTGCCACAACAGCATTACGCTCCGCCATTGCAAGCGCAATCTGAGCATTAATCAATTGAGTACGAGAATTTAAAACATCCAGCGTCGTTGCTTGCCCTACGCGATTTTCTTGAACACGGCCTTTCAGAGCAATTTCAGCAGCACGAACACTTTCACGGTAAGCAATAACAGATGAGCGCGCGCCCTCTAACTGAAACCAAGCAGAAGTAAGTACTTGCCTAGTATTACTATGCGCCAAATCGAGTTGAAGCTGCGCCTGTCCAAGCTGTTCCCTTGATTGACGAATTTGCGCAGACGTACGCCCTCCTTCAAAGATTGGGACACTTACTGACAATCCTATTGATTTAGAAACTCCATCCTCTCCAGCACCGCTGTAGATTCGATTATAAGATGCTGTTGCAGAAAAATCAACTTTAGGGAGCAATGCTCCTTCTTTCGCCTTTACATTGTAAACACTCGCATCGACTAAATATTTAGCATAAAGGATTGCTGGATGCATCACAACGCTCATTTGGTAAGCCATATCAAGGTTGACGGGAAAATCTTTGGCTACGGGTGGGCGTTTTAACTTTTCAGGATCAGAACCAATAACTTGTCGATACACTGCCTCTGCTGCTTTTACATCAGCACGAGCAAGACTCAGCTCTGAAACAGCCACGGAACGTGCAGCTTGAGCTTGAGCAAGATCAACATGCCCTCCTTCACCCACATCAAATTTTGCTTTATTGGAACGAACTTGTTCTTCAAGAGCTGCCAAATTTTCTCTCCGAAGATCGGCAACACGACGTGCGTGATAGACATTAGCATAAGCGGTCACTGTCTCCAGAAACGTATTTTGTTCAATATTACGAAGATATTCACGCTGAGCCTGCAACTTAACTTGAGCTGAAGAAAAGATATTTTGCGTGATAAAACCATCAAATAATCTTTGATTTAATCTCACGCCTATAGATCCAGAAGTGACATAAGGACCTGTAAAAGACTTATTCCGACCATAGCTCCCAACCCCCTCAACTTGAGGCAATAACCCTGATCGCGCAATGACAACATCATCACTGGATATACGCACAGCTGCACGTTCACTATTCAACTTAGCATTATGCTTATAAGCCTTAGAAAAGGCATCCATCAATGTCTCAGCATAAACAGTATCTGATAGTAAAATACTCAACACCAGTAATAAACACACCTGAAACTTCTTGTTTACTCTAAACACAATACACACAATAACAAACCCCAAATAAATTACAAAATTATCTTTTATTCACAAAACAAACAAGCACTAAAACACAAAACCAGGTGTTTTTAAAAAACAAGGAATAGGCTTTACAGCGAGGTTAAAAGCACGACGTGCCGAAATGATTCCATCTTCTTTTATATAGATTTGTGCAACAGCAGCATTTCCATACCCTTCAACCACAACAAGACGTCCACAGTCTTTCATTTGATCAAAGATACCTTGTGGAATAAAATCAACAGATCCCTCAATGAAAATCACATCGTAAGGTCCCTCAACGGCATATCCTTGCTCTAATGGACCATGAACGACAACCACATTATCACATTGATTACGTTCTAAAGCTTCAAGAGCACGTTCAAAAAGAGATTTATTACTTTCCAACGCAATCACAGACCCTGCAAGTTTTGCAAGCAACGCTGCACAATAACCACTATTTGCACCAATATCTAAAACAACATCTGATGATTTTACAGCGGCAAGCTGTAGTAATTTCGCTAGAGATGCAGGTTTCATCAAATAGCGTGCAGGAACCCCATCTTGTACTGGACACAGAACAATGTCGGTATCAAGATAACTTAATACTTTCATATCTTCCGATACAAAATCTTCACGAGATACCGTTAAAAACGCTTCAAGAACTGATAAATCCGTTACATCAACTGTACGAATTTGATTGTCAACCATTTTGCGACGAAGCTCAGCAAAATCTGCAACCATAACGAATATTTTCTCCTAACCTACAAAAAACAAACAAAACAGCGACAATGATGGACGAAGATCTCTCAAACTATGAGCGTTACGAAAAAGGATGCTCCAGTCAACAATTAGATTTTAACTGTATGATCTCTCATAAAAAAGTGTCTTCACAACTATAGAGGAACAACTATAGAGGGAAATAATCTATTTTCCTATACCTCATCTCCCCTAAAAGCCGTTTCGTTTAAAATCGGCTGGAGGCCTCGCCCGGAATCGAACCGGGATACAAGGATTTGCAGTCCTCTGCGTAACCATTCCGCCACGAGGCCTCGTCAACAAACATAAAGGTTTCAATAAGGGAAGGCAACGCATCCGTCAAGGTGTAGAAATTTTCTCTCGCCTTTTTTCCTCTTATTACACAATTTATCATATTTTTTTAAAAAAAGTAATTTTATCCTTTGCAAATCAGTATTGCTTTGCTATAGCCTTTTCAACTAAATGATTGGGCACCATTCCCCGGTAGCTCAGCGGTAGAGCAACCGGCTGTTAACCGGTTGGTCGCTGGTTCGAATCCGGCCCGGGGAGCCACATTCTTTTCTATCACAAATAACTTATTGGTTTTCCATATGTTTTTTTAAGTGAGGAATTCGTTAATAAAAGTGAGAGAATAAGGTTTTTACTATAAAGTAGAAACACAATATCCTACGGGATGTATTTTTTTCAATGAACGCAAAGAACCATTGATTCATTTTAAAATAGCACAAATAAGATTACTTTTTTCAAACTACCGCGCCTCTATCAGAGAGCTCTGCAATTATTTGCACATTATAAAATAGGGCTTCTTTCACGAGAAGGAATTATTAAGCTCCATCAGCAATGAAAAAGATCTCATATAATTTTTGTCCAAGGAAAAAATGATTTGTACTCCATAAAGCAATTAAACTTAAAAAACTGCTCATGAAGCAATCATTTTGAAAAATGGAAGAAACAACAATCAGGGCATATATTATCTCCATACATCCCACATAACCGCCTCCCCATCTTAAAAGCAAAAAACATCAAACAAGTCTGTAAACATTCCGGCGTCTTATCTAACAGGTTGTTCCTCCTGCTAACCACTTCAACGCTTTACAAACAACCTTGCCTTGGATATTTCATCCCACTGTCATAAAACATTTAATACATAAAGTCTTATAGGCTTTATATCCCCCCAAATAATAGTGTTTTACAATAAAAACCAAGATAACAAGCTAAATTGTTAAGAATCCTGAGAAAGCCTTCAGAAATCATGACATTCTTGCTATTTCATTATGCAGTCACACGCTTTTCTAAAGAGATATCTCTTAAATTCCCCCCAAGCCCATTTCACAATGACTCCCGTAAATGATATAAAATGAAATCGATTAATCATCCCATCTTTATTTATAATAAAAGCCATACCATCATACTATTTTCCAACTCTCAATCTTAGCAATACCCCTTGCCTTTGAAAGAGTTTATAAGAATCATTTTATTTATTTCTCAAATGTTTATCTATACGATAATTTCACATATAACGTGCAAATGAATACTTTTGATTGATCCACATAAATAGCTTCAAAATGAAAAAAATTTTACGATATAATGAATTATCAATATATAAAACAATGAGTTATTATTAGAAATAAATTTTTAAAATTAAAAGTTATCATTAAAGATAAAACACATCTTTTAAAAAATAATTTTATATAAATAAAATCTATTTTCATTCCCATTTTAAAAAATGGAAATAAAGAAAATAAATAATCGCCTCTACAGTAATAATTTCTTTTTAAAAGATTTTTAAATAATCCAAACACTTAGAGGTTTTCATTTTTTAGAAATGAAAACCTCTAAAAGACCTTCTTATTTTGGCAAGAATATTTTATACCTCTTTTCAATTGAGAACAAATCAACAAAAGTAAAAAATCTCCAGTACATAATCTTTTCTCAAGACTTTATCTAGGCAGCCTTCTTAACTGATTTTCGAAAACGAAAAGGCTTTGCACGCTTTGGCACCGCTTTTGCTTTTTTATGCCTCTCATTTGGAGATGAAGAATTCTTCCGCTGCAACTGTGCGGCATCATCTTTTCGACCTAAAAACTGTTTTTGACGTTTAGATTTTTTAAAACGGCGTTCCTTATCGTTTTCTTTTTCTCTACTTTCTGGCACAATTGGCTTTTCTGGAAACGCTGCAAATTGCTCTGGAACTGACTCAGCCACCAATTTCATACGAATCAAGCGCTCTATAGCACGCAACCGTTCCCTTTCTATCTTCTCATCAAAAAGTGTAAGTGCTTCACCAGATGCACCATTACGTCCTGTACGACCGATACGATGTACATAACTTTCAGCTTCATCTGGTAAGTCATAATTAATAACGTGGCTTATCCCTGGTATATCAATACCGCGTGCAGCAATATCTGTTGCCACAAGGATCTGCACAGATCTTTCACGAAAAGCTTTTAAAGCAGACTGGCGAACACCTTGTGATTTATTCCCATGAATCGTTGCGACTGAATATCCTATCTTTGCCAAACTACGTGTAACAGAATCAGCCCCATGTTTAGTTCGGGTAAAAACAATAACCGAATTAAAAGCTGGATTTGTCAAAAGTTTACTTAAAACATTCTTTTTTTCATTCGTAGGAACACAATATAATTTTTGGCAAATCTCTACAGCCGTAGTACCTTGAGGAACAACTTCAATTTTAACAGGATCATTGAGTAAACATTTTGCAAGCACAGCAATTTCCCTCGGCATTGTTGCAGAAAAGAGTGCTGTCTGACGCTCTTGATGCAAAAGCTTTGCAATTTGCTTGACATCATGAATAAACCCCATATCCAACATACGATCTGCTTCATCCAAAATCAAAAAACGAGATTGGGAAAGATCAACACACTTTTCACGAACAAGATCTCTCAAACGCCCTGGAGTCGCTATCAAAACATCCACACCTGCTTCCATACGTTTAATTTGTTTTAAACGTGACACGCCCCCAAAAATAAGACATGTTGAAAGATGAGCTCCCTTCGCCGCAGTGCGAATCGTTTCATCAATCTGGACAGCAAGTTCACGCGTTGGAGCTAAAATCAAAGCGCGTGCAGTTTTAGGACAGCGTTTATTACCCAAAGCCAAAATCTGACTTAAAATAGGTAAACCAAACGCCAAGGTTTTTCCAGAACCTGTCTGAGCAACACCTAAAATATCGTGTCCTTTCAACATCACTGGAATAGCTTGTTCTTGTATAGGTTTAGGTTTACTCATCCCAGCAATGAGTAAATTTTTAATCAAAAGAGTAGGCAAACCTAACTTTGTAAAAACATTTTCTTCGTTTATAGGCAAAATACAATCTTTCCTCAGCCGAAGAACTCAAAACAAGTAACCAGCTGAACTTTCCACTCAAGAATCCGCGCAAGAGAAATCCCTGACATTTTAAATGAAGCAACGCTTAAAAAGCAGCTTGCGCAACTCATGAGCACCTTGAAATCAAGATAAAGGCGTATAAACTTCACTTTACAAAAAGCCAACAAACCAGCCTAAATGCCTTCATCCCCATTATCCTTGGATTATGATAAAAAAGCAAGAACTTTACGAAATACATTTATCATGAATAAAAAAACAATATTTAGATCGTTTACTTTTTGATGATTGTGTCCATCGGTAAATGTACCTTGATAAAATCAGGATAAATCTCGAGAAAAACTGGGTTTTGTAAAGTTTTTTGACCGCCATAAATTAAATACCATTGAGTTTTATCAAAAATCGCCAAAGTTTTATATCGAATGATGCGATCCTTCATCTCAAGAACTGTTGGAATTAAAGCATACAAAGTACCGTTATCAGTTTGTAAATACTCTATATTTTCTTTATCTAAATAATAAGCACCAGAAGGCAAATCCTCAAATTTCCTATGCAACTGTTGAAGAAAATCACTACGTAAAGCACTCTCTGTTGTATTCAATCGATGTGCCATCTCTTTATAAAGTCGCTCAGGCATATAACGAGAAATAGGTGTAAAATCCCTATTTTTTATA
The DNA here is from genome assembly GCF_042194175.1 of Bartonella sp. MR168JLCBS. Taxonomy (NCBI): domain Bacteria; kingdom Pseudomonadati; phylum Pseudomonadota; class Alphaproteobacteria; order Hyphomicrobiales; family Bartonellaceae; genus Bartonella; species Bartonella sp. MR168JLCBS. The sequence continues at coordinate 19,562 of NZ_JBHIMP010000005.1, forward strand.
GCATTATTGACATCAACAACAACTCTTGAAAGTTCAGCTTTTTGTATTATTGTAGGCTGAGATGCTAAACTCTGTTGATTAACAATCAAAAAGAAAAATAGACTCAGCACCAAATAAAAAATAGGTTTCATCATTGTACTTCTTGTTTTAGTAAAATTTCAGTTCCTCAAATAACGAAATCAAATAACGTTTGATCATCAGTAATATCACGATAACGCCAACCTAACGCTTGAAATTTTTCCTCTAAAAGGCAAAAATTACCGTATTTTTTTGTTTCAATCGCAACCAATACAGAACCAAAGTTTCTCGCTGATTTTTTAAGATATTCAAAACGTACGATATCATCATCTGGTGATAATGTGGAAAGAAAATGACGCAATGCACCAGGGTGTTGCGGAAAACTAAAAATAAAATATTTTCTCAACCCTTGGAAACGTAAAGAACGCTCTTTAATTTCTGGCAAACGCTCAAAATCAAAATTACCTCCTGAAATAACGAGAAGAATTTTTTTCCCCTTTAACTCTTGAGGAGGAATACTGTTAAGCGCATCAATCGATAAAGCACCAGCCGGTTCAAGGACCACACCTTCAACATTAAGCATTTCAACCATCGTAGAACAAACACGATTTTCAGGAACCGTAATGACAGAATCAGGAGAAAATTTCTTTAGAATTGTATAGTTCAGCGCACCAATTTCAGCCACAGCAGCACCATCTACAAAAGTGTCAATATTTTCAAGCTTGACGCGTTTTCCACTCTCCAAACAAGCAAGCAAACTTGCAGCTCTTTGCGGCTCAACAAAACGAAGCTTTGTTTTCCAACCATATTCATGTAAAAACTTGCTCACCCCACTTGCCAAACCACCACCCCCTACCGGCACAATCATCAAATCTGGCTCACTTTCTCCATTGAGTTTTTTCCATTGTAAAGCAGCTTCACAAAGCACTGTTGCCTGCCCTGTAATAATGCGAATATCATCAAAAGGTGGAGCCATTACACCACCGCTCTCTACGACAAAGGATTGCGCAGCTTCATAACATTGATCAAATGTTTCACCAATCAAACGAATATCAATGAATTCTTTACCAAAAATACGTGTTTTCTCAATTTTTTGTTGTGGCGTTGTCATAGGCATAAAAATCACGCCTTTACGTTTAAAATAACGACAAACAAAAGAAACCCCTTGCGCGTGATTCCCTGCTGAAGCACAAACAAATGCAGAATCTGGTGATAGACTGCTCAGCATTTCTGAAACAAAATTGAAAGCACCACGAATCTTATAAGACCGCACCGGTGTTAAATCTTCACGCTTTAAATAAATTTCTGCATCATACTTTTGACTAAGAAAATCATTTCTTTGAAGTGGTGTTTCAGCAAACACGTGATGCAATCCCACCATAGCTTTTGTGACGTCTTGAATAAATTGACTCATAACACTAATCATTTCATGCTTTATTTACATTATAAAAGCTTTTTCTAGCGATAAAGAAAACTATTGTCAGTCAAAATTTTACTAAAAAAATGAAAAATGTTTCTTTTGTCATTAATTCTTGATTCAATAAAAGATATAGCTTATGAGAGAACTCTCATCGCGGACGTGATGAAAACGGTAAACATAGCAGACTTAAAATCTGCCGGTCAAAGACCTTGCGGGTTCAAGTCCCGCCGTCCGCACCAGACTGTCTTAATTCCCCTTATTTTCCAATGATTTATTAAAAATCAACAAAAATTAAACCACCTTCTAAACCACCTTTCGCAACTCCATTATAACGCTATCAGACGGCACCGCGATGATGCTAAAATACGAATCATTGCTGCTTTTTGAAGTACCTTTTTAGCACTTTGACCTCCTCCTCGTCTTTTAGGGTGGAGAGGCAGTCAATCTCTATTTCCTCATCCTTAAGGATGAGGAAATGAGTCATGTTTTTAACGTTAAGTAGCTTTCACAACAGGGCTTGGTAAAATTCGCTTAACTTCTGTTGTAACTGATTTGTAATGCTTAAGCTCTTTTTCGAGGTCATTTGCATCTAACAAATGCCTCATCATCAATCCTAAGATTTCTCCAACACCAGCAGCACCATTCACGCTCTTAACAGGAGTAAGATAATATGAAGAAAAGGAAGTGAGGTATGAAACGGAGATAGATCTGAGTTTAGTAGAAGCAGTTGTTATCTATTTTATTGCTAATTTTGGGGTGGCTCCTACTCTTCATGACTCTTGTAAAACAATGCAAAAGCTCAGAAAAAAGATAATAAAGAAGCTGAAATTAATACGTACACAAAAAGATGTAACTCAAAAACAAGAAGAATAAATTCGAAGATTAACTGCTTCCAAGATTATTTTCCTCGAATGGCAGTAAAAAATTTAGCCAAAAAGTAGTTTCAAGTATTTTCTCACAAACATTTTTTCAAGACAGGCAATCACAACACGCTCTGTCATAGCGCACATATAAATACGCAACAGCCTTAATGGGGGAATATGATCATCAATGCACAAACCATTCTCTGCCTTGATCTAGATACCTAGACAGGCTGGACAATTTCTCGTGTAGACAGCAATATAACAAGTAGCACTGTCAATTTTGAATCCTCTCGTTTTGAAGGCGATGGTATGCGCTATTTGCGTTTTCAGCAATGGCTTACAAAAATGAAGGTAACAACAGATAAAGGCAATGCCTCAAAAGAAGAAATGATTAAGACGGTGTATGCAAAAGGACATGCGCTACAAGATCACTTGGAAAACAGTCTTTTGGCGAAAGCCAATCTTGTACGCAAAGCTGTTTTGAACACCCGTGAAAAAAGGCTGAAAGAAAAGGCAATGAAAGAGGATTCAAGACCACTCACGTTGGTTGAAAAGCAAAAGCTTGAAGGGATTTTAAATGGTCTTGGAGGAACAGTGAAAAACATTGCAGGTTAGCAAACTAGTGAAAAGTGCTGATCGTTTTGTGATTAGATGTGCATTTAAATCGACATAAAGGCACCGTACACAGCGATTTAAGATTTTATGATAAAAAATTTATAATATAAAACGCTCTGTACGGTCAAATTTGAGGCAAATAGACAAATTTGTAAAATTAGGATTAAAGCATGTTCATTTTAAAACATCTATTCTTAAAAAAACGTAAACAGCCCATGCGAAAGAGGTTTGTTGCAACAGCAGTGGGATATACACCATGGAGGATGGGGCAGAGGAGTATTTTTACAAGCTCTACGAATATGAAGACGGTACAAGAGAGTGTGAAAAATTTGATGCTGATCAGTATTACAAAACACCTAAGAATGCGGATTTTAGTACCAAAGCACAAGTAAAAGCATGAGTTTACGGTGGTGCTATTCTAAAAAACATTCTCAATTACGAACCTCTTATAGACGAGATCAACAGAGAGATCAAAAAATTATCGAAAACCGCAGGAAATCAATATGTTTACAGATAAGCAGCTAAGAGCCTTGTTTGGCATTATAACTTTTATATTTTTATGTTTTTTAGGAATTAAAAAAATCTTTACTTTATTCAGAGTATTTTGACATTCGCATCTGTTTCTTTGGTAATAGTCACAACTGTTTTTGCAATTTTATGCAATTCCAATATTCCTTCTGAATTGCAGAGCAACCCAAAATACAAATGCGGAAATACAACAGGTTGGGTGAAACTAACACGTGATTTACACCAGTATATGCACAGACTCTTAAAGCTAATAAGTTTAGCGCTTGTCGTTTTAATTTTCCCAAGTAGTTATAAAGAAACGGTCTCTTTACCCATCATTTCTAAGTACTTGGAGCATAAGCTTTCTTTTCCATTGGATACTGGTACTTAGATATTGCTCTTTAGTACTCTTTTTAGTCTGTGTATTGTTTCTTATGTTAAGCACACGCAATTTAATAAACATGTCCATTTACGCACTACAGTGCTCAGTTAAAAAGCCATAGTAAAATTTCCGATTTTATAATTTTTTACAAAGAATTCATTCTTATGACCTTATAGATAGCAAGCTAGAAAAAGCGATTTATATTCAATTAGGTAAGTATAAAAAAGAAAAAATTGCAAAGTCATGCTATTAAGAAAGTATCAAGTGTGTAAAAATACTTAGAGTTAAGCGGATAGGTTACGAAACAGCCTCTCCCATGCCTTTAAAATACTGACTATCTTTTGTGCTTGTGAGGACATATAATGATTTTGTCGGGTGTGGTTATGTCATACAAGACCCTTTTTAGGGGAAAGCATAGCGACGGACTTAACGCCGTGTTTTCAACGCCCAGTGCCCTTATAGGGTGTCAATTGAAAACTCCATTACGTTAAGGATTACTAGTATGAACGCTATAGTTAAAAATCAAATGACCTCCATTATTGCTACTGTTGCAAATGATACCCCCTCCTTTCAAAAGCACGCTCTTGCAAAAAAAATATGAATTAACAAATGAAATGAAAACAGTGAAAGATCTTTTAAGTGATCGAGTTCGAACCATTTATCGCATACGTGCATTAAGAGACTTTGGTAATGTAAAAGCGGATGACTTGGTGGTTTTATAGAGCATGAGGGCAATTTAAGTCACGAAGGGAATTGCTGGGTTGGTGGTAATGCATGGATTTATAATGATGCCTATATTTCTGATAATGCTCAGGTTTGTGGTCAATGCTAGCATTTGTGACACTATGCTTTTAAACAGCAAAAAGAAAGCCATGTCATTTGCGTGATGTGGCTTTATGTTTATCAAAAGATAAAAAAACATAATTTTATATGTTAAAAAATAATAATATCATTTTGAAATAATTGAAAAAATTATTAAAAAAGTAAGTGAAAACATGCTAAATAAAGTGATGTTAATTGGCTATTTAGGTGCTAATCCCAAAAGCAAAACAATGAATTCTGGTACAGAAATAGTCAATTTTAGTATAGCGACTTCTGAGAGCTATGTAGATAAAAAGACCAATCAAAAAGTAGAAAAAACAGAATGGTATTCAGTTGTGATTTTTAATCCACATTTGGCAAAAATTGCACTTCAATATCTAAACAAAGGTTCAAAGGTTTACGTAGAAGGCAAATTACAGACACGCAAATGGCAAGATAAAAATGGGTATGGCCGTTACTCAACAGAGATTATCTTGCCACAATTTAAAGGCGAATTATATTTACTTGATGCAAAGAAAGATCAATCGGCATCCCCTACTCCTTCATCCATTACTACCCCAAATTATGCTATCGTTTCAGGTGCTGCTGATCATAGTGCATCTCTTAATGATGCTATCCCATTCTGACTGATAAAATATGGCAAAGAGAAAAAACCGTACAAAACGCGGACGTCCTCGAATTAAAGGATGTATCAGAGAACCAAACGGACGCATCTCACGAGCAAAAACACTGGCAGGTACCCCAACGGGTAAAATGATATAGCCTCTCTTTTTTCTCCTTGCACGACGCATGATACGCCCCACCGCCTGTATGACATCTACATGACTTTATGGGGATGTAAAAACATAACCGCATCAAAAACAGGGACATCTACTCCTTCAGAGAGATATCTTACATTGGTGAGCAAACACGGACAAACATTCTCCCCCGCATCTTCCTTAAGCCAATCAAGGGCTTTATTACGTTCTTTGGCACTTTGTGTTCCATCAATATGAGCAAATTTACAGTCAAAAGGCGAAGTCTCTTTATGGACCTTATGAAGATCATATAATTCTTTCTGTATTTCTTTAGAATTGAATGTATCACGGATACGTTTAGACCTATTGATATCTTTACAAAAAGCCAAAGCCCGACGCATGAGATTTGGGTTATCACTCAAGTCAACCTTCAGATCTATTTTAGCAAGGGCTTGATAACAGCCTATGATCTTGGTTTTATCGTCAAGAATAAGTCCATAATTCTCATCTGTTATCAGATGTTGAATGGATTGACTTACTTCCTCTTCATCAACACCCAAAATAATAATCTTATAAGGAGATAAAAGTTCATTCTTAACGGCTTTTGAGAGAATGTATAGATATAAAGCTCTTTTCCATAGAGTTCTTCATCATCCATAGAAGCCAGAACGGCATTGATCTCATTGGCTTGCTTTTTGGCATTATCCGTAAAGGCCTTGGGGATTGCTGTCATGTACAGACGTTTTTTACCCCGAATGATGCTGTTATCGTGAACCTTGATAAATTCAGATTCACGTTTGTCTGTTCCCAACACAACCCCAGTCGTACGGTGTACTTCATCACAAATGATCAGATCAAATTCGGATAAATCACATTCCTTTTGCTCATCCGCAATCACTTGGATTGATTGGTAAGTAGCAAACACCACGGTCATTGCATGTGCTAAGGCTTTATTTGCTTTTTCTCAAAGTTTTTGAGCATCAGTTGGTAGCTGGTAGAGCGAGATCTGAAACATCGAGTTCGACAGCATCATCTTGTGTTTTACGACGCTTGCCAATTCATATATCAGAACATACCGCAAAGGAAAGCAAGGGGACTTGTGCAGGTGTAAGCGCCCTCGCATTAGTATTCCGGAAGCCTGAAAGTACTGAGTTTGAATCAGCTTTTTTGCTTTTAGTGCTCATCGCACTTGGACATAGCAAAATCTCCCAGAATTCCGATACACCCACAGAGTGGGCTCATTTTTATGATCAAACTTTAGGGCTTTCAGACCCTACTGATCGCTGCCTAGACAACCAAAAACACCTTTAAAGTATTAAAGGAATTTCACGCGATTAGCAACCAAAATGAAAGCAGTGTTTCTTATCTCTCAAAAACTGTAAGATTAGGCACTCTTCAAAAGAGAGACAATGCTAAGGGCTGTCATCGTGGTTAGTTATCAACCCACACAATGCCTCTTGTTCAGAAAACGCACAACACGAGATAAGAAAAAATGTTGTTTGCAAAGTTCTCTCTTGCCTATACAAAGAAAAAATAAAAAATTTGGAGGGCTCCTATGATAAATGACATTTACTGTGTTGGACTCAATTATGTTGAACATGTTCATGAACTAGGCAATACTGTTGAAAATGAACCCGTTATCTTTAGCAAGCCAAACAGTTCACTCATCTTAGGCAATGAAATTTATCTCCCTGATTTTTCCAAAGAAATCCATTTTGAAACTGAAATTGTGCTCAAAATCTCAAAGGACGCTTTCATGGTCACAGAGGAAGAAGCAGAAAAATGCTATGATGCCGTAGCAATAGGTCTTGATCTCACAGCGCGGGATTTGCAAACAAAACTGAAAGGAAAAAGGCTTCCTTGGCTTTTATCGAAAGGATTTAAAGGCGCTGCATACGTCTCTGACTTCATAAACAAGGAAAAAATAAACAACCCAATAACCTTTGCAATGAAGTTGAATGGCGAAACAAGACAAGTTGGCAATACGAAAAATATGATCTTTAGCTTTGAGAAGATAATCTCATTTTTAAGTCACTACATTCAGCTAAGACGTGGTGATCTCATATACACAGGCACTCCACAGGGTGTCGGAAAACTTTCTCAGTTTGACAGAATAGAATTGTATCTCGAAAATCAATTAATTTCAGAGCTAAAAGTAAAATGAATCATCAAATACTGACCTTTTTCATTGTTTCATTTTTTTTAGTCATCTCACCGGGGCCGAATATGGCCCTTATCATCGATAATGCAACGAGATTAGGAAGAAAGAACGCATTTGTAAACGTTTTAGGATTGTGTACAGCAACATATGTGCATGGGGGGCATTTTCCATACTAGGTGTATCAGCGCTCATTCTCAACAACAAAACGCTGTTTTTTTTAGTAAAACTCATGGATGGCAGCTATTTATTATACATGGGCTTTAAATCAATTAAATCTGGAATACACAACTTAAATTCAAAAGAAAGAAGTTCAACGAATGAAAAGCATGCTACGAGTGAAACAAAGCTTTTAACCAGCTACAGAGACGGCTTTCTGACACAAATACTAAACCCCAAAGTATCAATATTCTATATAGCGGCCTTCCCGAAATTTTTATCTTCTGGTGGTGGCATTAAAAAAGGCTTTGAACTTGTAACCATACATTCCTTCAACATCTTTGCATGGTTTACCTTGATGACCATTTTTATATCATTTGCCAGCTCCGCTTTAAAAAAGCAGCGAATAAAAGGTGCGATTAATATAGCGACAGGAACAGTTTTATCTCTGTTTTCTTTTTTCATTTTCTTTGGATAGTTTTATCTTTTGATAACAAATTGCAAAGCTAATAAAGCAATCTTTTTCTGATTCTGTCTCTCACGATGAATAGCTCAACCTCTAACAGAGCTTATACAATCCCCAGTTTTTTCTTTGTATAACTGAATTATGCTGCATTTCTTTATCATAGTCTCAAGGATTTTTGTGTAAACGATGTGAATTTCTCGCAACGTTTTATAAAATGTTATCAATATCTAAACAAAATCCTTATTAATTACTTTAGAAGAAATAAGCTATGATATTCCTCTTTTCGTTTATGAAACAAAAGTAACTTTTTGATTTATGATAGCATCATACAAACAAAAAGTGATTTTAAAAATCATTTTAATTTTCTATCATTAAAAACTGTTTCTTAAACTAAGATGAGAACTCTTGAGCGCTATTTGAGCAAAATTAAAATTCTCACCATTGTGAATAATAACAATAAAAAAACTTCCTATTCAAATATCTGTTACGTTATTTAAGAGGAAAACATCCTCTTTTTTCAAAACCATATTCTTGTCTTTATCCACACAAAATCATAAAAAACGTTTTTTTCCTTTACACCTCATTTATATCATGCTTCGATACAGAATGATGCATTTTTTAGTGTAATTTAATCTCAAAATAATTAAAGGGAACCCCCAAAAAATGAACTGTAAACAAAATTTAAAAGATGGTCCTCATATGAAACTACAACGTGGCCTAGATAACCGTCACGTACAACTTATAGCCCTCGGTGGAGCTATTGGAACAGGTCTCTTCATGGGATCAGGAAAAACAATTAGTGTAGCAGGCCCTTCCATCATACTCGTTTATGCTATTATTGGATGTGCCCTATATTTTGTAATGCGTGCTATGGGAGAATTATTACTTTCTAATTCACAATACCGGTCCCTTATTGATTTTTCAACCGATATGCTAGGACCAGGAATCGCTTTCTTTGTGGGCTGGAACTATTGGTTAAGCTGGGTTGTAACTGGAGCTGCAGATATTATTGCTATCATTAACTATATGCATTTCTGGTGGCCAACACTTAATCCATGGATTGTTGTTTTTGCTTGCATTGGTTTCTTTTTAATCCTTAACCTCCTTGCCGTAAAATTGTTCGGTGAACTTGAATTCTGGTTTGGTCTTATCAAAGTCGTAGCAATTTTGGCATTAGTTATTGTTGGATTTTATATGATCGCCACAGGCTTTACCTCTCCAAATGGTACTGTTGCCTCTCTTAACCATGTATGGAACGATGGAAATATCTTCCCGCGAGGAATTACAGGTTTTTTTGCTGGATTTCAAATTGCCATTTTTTCTTTTGTTGGTATAGAAATTGCTGGAACAACGGCAGCTGAAGTTAAAGAACCTAAAAAAGTTCTCCCTAAAGCAATTAATGCAATACCGGTGCGTATTGTACTCTTTTACATCCTTTCTCTCACTGTGATTATGTCCGTTACTCCTTGGAATCAAATTGTTCCAGAAAAAAGTCCCTTTGTCTCCATGTTTTGGCTTGCAGGCATTCCAATAGCTGCTGGTTTGGTCAATTTTGTTGTTCTCACCTCGGCTGCCTCTTCAGCAAATAGTGGTATTTTTTCGACTAGCCGCATGATATACGGGCTTGCAACACAAAAAGGTGCTCCTCCAATTTTAGGGAAGCTTTCCAAATACCATGTTCCAGCCAATGCTCTGTTCTTTTCCTGCCTATGTATTTTAGTAGGATACACAATCGCATCATCATCTCCAAGCATCATAAGTGCTTTTACAATTGTGACGAGCATTTCAGCGATTGCATTTTTATTCGTATGGTCCGTCATTTTGATTAGCTATATTGTGTATCGTCGCAATCACCCTCATCTACATGCTGAATCCGTCTACAAAATGCCGGGAGGTGTCATTATGTGCGGGATCGTGTTAGTCTTTTTTGCTTTCATGCTCTATTTATTGACATTAGAACATGATACCCTAACAGCTTTAAAATACAGTATCTTTTGGTTTATTTTCTTAGGTATAATGTATTTTATATTTATAAGAAAAAAAATCTCTCCAAAGAACAAATAAAATCTATACAAAACATCTCAAAAAGGGGTAACTAAAGTTACCCTTTTTCTACTTAACCTCCTCCTCATACCTCAAAAGACGAGGATTCCTCGCAAGTCTTGGTTTGTAAACAATCCGACTTTGTTAAGAGAGATGCCTGCTGACCACTTATATGATTCACCTACATAAGGCTCTATGGGCTAGCCCTACCCTGAATACTCACCACACATTCTAAAAATACTTAATATGTAAAATTTTATATGCTTTATATCACTACTCTAAACAACAGTATTTTACTGCATTATAGGATAAGAAACGCGCTATTCTGTGAAGAATTCTCTATAAACTTCACTGATATTGTTTATTAATAAAACATGAGCTTTTATCTAAAACCACCCCCAAAAAGTTATATTCAATTTTTTAGCAAAATTAAAAATACAGCTCTAAACAGAATATATCTTAATAGCTATCTACAATAAAAAAAGATTCTATGAAAATATTTTTCTATTTATAATAAATTTTAAATATAAATATTTAAATTTAAATTTAAAATATATTTTTAATATTTAAATAATATTTTAACAATTTGAATATTATTATATTTATATACAAATATTTAAATTTAATAAATTTATAATTTTATTTATATTTTTCTGTAATGGAAAATATTTATTAATAAATAATTTTAAATGAAAGCTATTTAATACAATGATTTATTACAAAATAATTGCAAATATAATATATATAAATAATAATTTATTATTTATTATAAATAATATTATTTATTATAAATAATAAATAATATATAATGTTTATAGTTTATGTATAAAACATAAAAAATATAATATAATTTATATTTTAGTTCTTATGTATAAAATAATTATTCCATTAATTTATAATGTTTTTTCTTTATTGACATATAGTCATAGAAAAAAATTCCTTTACTCCTTAACCATAGCGTGTTCCGATAGAAGGCATTACCTTTTTTAGGATAATTTTTATTTAAAAATAACTAAGGGGAACTTCCCAAAAATGAACAAACAAAATTTAGAAAAAAAACCTAAGAAGAAATTGCAACGTGGACTACATAATCGACACATACAACTTATAGCCCTCGGTGGTGCTATTGGAACAGGTCTCTTCATGGGATCAGGAAAAACAATCAGTGTAGCAGGACCCTCAATTCTACTCGTTTATGCAATTATTGGTTGTGCTCTATACTTTGTCATGCGTGCTATGGGAGAGTTATTGCTTTCTAATACACAATATCGATCTTTTATTGACTTCTCAACCGATCTTCTAGGTCCGTGTGCCGGATTCTTTATCGGCTGGACATATTGGTTATGTTGGATTGTCACCGGAACTGCTGAAATTATTGCTATTGTCACTTATACACACTTTTGGTGGCCTGAACTCAATTCGTGGATTCCTGTTATAATTGGTCTTATGTCCTTTTTAATTCTTAACCTCGTCGCCGTAAAACTATTTGGCGAACTTGAGTTTTGGTTTGGTTTTATCAAAATCGTAGCAATTCTAGTCTTAATTGTTGTAGGATTTTATATGATCTTTACCGGTTTTGTCTCTCCAAACGGCACGGTTGCTTCTCTTAGCCATATATGGAATGGTGGAAATATTTTTCCGCGAGGAATTACAGGCTTTTTTGCTGGATTCCAAATTGTTATTTTTGCTTTTGTTGGCATTGAACTCGCTGGAACAGCTGCTGCTGAAGTACAAGAGCCTCAAAAAGCTTTACCACAGGCTGTTAATTCAATACCAATCCGCATTGTATTCTTTTATATATTCTCTCTTCTTGTGATTATGTCTGTGACACCGTGGAATCAAATCAGTCCAGAAAAAAGCCCATTTGTAACAATGTATGCACTTATTGGTATTCCAACTGCTGCTGGTTTGATGAACTTTGTTGTCCTCACAGCTGCCGCATCTTCAGCAAATAGTGGAATTTTTTCTACCAGCCGTATGATATATGGGCTAGCAACACAAAAAGGTGCTCCTAAATTTCTAGGAAAACTTTCTCGTAACCACGTTCCAGCCAACGCATTATTCTTTTCATGTTTATGCATCTTATTTGGTTATGCAATTGTATCGTTATCTCAAACCCTCATAGCTGCTTTTACAATTGTTACGACGATTGCCGCAATTTTGTTTATATTTGTATGGTCTATCATTTTGATCAGCTATATCGTCTATCGTCGTAATCGTCCTCTCCAGCATACTGTCTCTCCTTATAAAATGCCAGGAGGTGTTATTATGTGTTGGGCGCTTCTTGTTTTCTTTGCATTCATTATTTATTTATTATCATTAGAAGCTGATACTGCCATGGCTTTAAAATACACTCCAGCGTGGTTCATATTTTTAGGAATTGTATACTTTCTTTTTGGAAGAAAGAATTATGCAAAAAATTAAAAAATAAAGCTTATGTTGCAAAAAACATATAAAAAAGGGTAACTAAAGTTACCCTTTTTTGATATTTATCTATAAAATTATAAAAGCTATTAACAAAATATCTCTTTAGAAGCTTCAATTACGCTCTTTATCAACCAAAGCATTAGACTTTATCCAAGGCATCATAGAACGAAGTTTTTTACCAACTTCTTCAATAGGATGATTATCATTTAAACGCCGCATGCCTTTAAAATGAGCTGCACCAGCTTTATACTCTTGAATCCAATTTGACGTAAATTTACCCGTCTGAATATCCTTCAAAATACGCTTCATTTCTGCTTTTGTTTCATCAGTAATCACGCGTGGACCAGACATATATTCGCCCCATTCAGCCGTATTGGAAATCGAATAATTCATATTTGCAATGCCCCCTTCATACATGAGATCAACAATCAGTTTAACTTCATGTAAACACTCAAAATAAGCCATTTCCGGTGCATAACCTGCTTGTGTTAATGTTTCATAACCTGCTCGAATCAGTTCAACAAGACCTCCACAGAGAACCGCTTGTTCACCAAAAAGATCAGTTTCGCACTCTTCTTTAAATGTTGTTTCAATTACCCCAGCACGTCCACCACCAAGACCACATGCATAAGACAATGCTACATTATGAGCATGTCCTGAAGCATCTTGTGCCACCGCTATTAAGCAAGGAACACCACGACCACGTTGGTATTCATTGCGCACTGTATGACCTGGACCTTTAGGAGCAATCATCACAACATCAACTGTTTTTTTAGGTTCAATTAAGCCGAAATGAATGCTCAAACCATGCGCAAAAGCAATCACCGCCCCATCACGTAAATGATCATGAATATGCTCTTTATAAATATCAGCTTGCAATTCATCTGGTGTTGCCATCATGATGAGATCTGCCCATTTTGCAGCTTCCGCAACACTCACCACTTCAAAACCATCGGCCATAGCCTTCTTAACTGTTTCCGACCCTGAACGTAAAGCTATTTGCACATTTTTAACACCGGAATCTTTCAAATTTAAAGCGTGCGCACGCCCTTGAGAACCATAACCAACAATGGCTACTTTTTTCCCTTTAATAAGATTAACATCCGCATCACGATCATAATAAACACGCATAAAAAAACTTCCTTCTTTTTCTATTTAAACTGGATTTCAGATTATTTTTATTAAATAAGAAACATTATCTTCAGTGCATCACACACTTATAAAGACAAAAAACACCGCTTATAAGAACATAGCAATTGAATAATTTTTAAAGTTTACATATTGCATAAAAAAACTGTAGTCCCCAAACATTCCCAAAACATATACGGATCCCCAAATCAACTTCAACTGCTATTCCACAAAAACAATAATTACACAAAACAAGATTTCTAAAGAAAATATATTTGCTAATATTTTACTCTTCTATCGTGCAACAAAACCCTATATTCTAAAAATTAAGATACAATATACAATTGTTAACATGAACCAAATCAATACGGATAGCAAGAAAAATTACAAAATAATAAGTATTGTTTTAATACAATCTTCAAAAGCATATACAACAATATCTTTAGAATAATAGAGAGGACGTTTTTACTTTTTACGTTCTTTAATATCCGCGCTTCTCACGCGAAAAAGAACACCCCCATACTGCCATTATGTTATTCATTTATGGCGCCTTATAAAAAAACTTTTAATGTGCTCGAGCCCTTTTCAAGAATCCCCTATAATCGCCTAAGATTTATTACACACCACTCTCTTTACTTCATAAAGCTACAAGTCGATATCATCATTCTATTTGACAGCTCTTATTGCATTAAGCCTATTCATAAAAAGCATTTTCTGATTTTAAATCTATTCATGATGAAATCATCAAAACCCTTATATGCCAAAAACTGCCACAACATTGAATTAGCCAATAAAATGATGATAGCAATAGACTTCATATCATCTATGGAGATTTTACATTATACTATTTACAGATAACCCGTAAAATGAGCTCAAACATCAAGAAAATTTGTGTATTGATCCATAAAAACCCTACGCACTCCTTTACAAGGAAAATACTTTCCAACCCCTATTTCTTCTCCCTAATAGATAGTACAAATAAAAAACATCGCATACACTCAAAACAAAAGATAGAAAGCAACCAATAAACAGAGCAACAATAGAATATTTATAATGCACGCTAATAGTGCTATTTATCTAAACATATATTATTTTTTAAAGATAAATTGGCAAAGCTTTATAAAAATTTCTCTTTCAATTTTATAGAGAGAAAAAGATTACGATAATAACCGGATAAAACGCTGAACAGTATCATGCATTCCATACTCTAATGCATCGGCAATGAGGCCATGACCAATAGAAACTTCATCAAGCCAAGGAATGTTTTTGACAAGAGCAGGAAGATTCATAAGCGTCAGATCATGCCCTGCGTTCATACCTAACTGCAACTCTTTTGCTCTTCTTGCTGCTAAAACAAGTTTATTGAGCTCTTGATCCTGTTTTATCTTATCCTGAAATGCACCACCGTAAGGTCCCGTGTAAAACTCCACACGATCAGCCCCTATTGCTTTAGCAGTATCAAGACCATCGATAGTAGGATTAGCAAAAAGTGATACACGAATCTTTCTTTTTTTCAAATGCTGAATAATAGGTGTTAAAAATTCTGCATCATGAGCAAAATTCCAACCATGATCAGATGTTGACTGATCTGGATCATCAGGAACAAGGGTAATCTGATCAGCATACTTTTCAGCGATATCCAAAAATTGATCACTTGGATAACCTTCAATATTAAACTCAGCTGTAGGAAAAGTATTCTTGATTAAACAGTATATATCTGGCAAATCCGCAAAACGAATATGCCTTTCATCGGGGCGTGGATGAACCGTCAAACCTGCCGCTCCAGCAGCAAGCGCTATATGCCCCATATTCGTGATACTTGGCCACGGAAGATTACGTCGATTACGCAAAACAGCAACAGCATTAAGATTAACCGAAAGTTTTACCGCCATGCCCATTTCCATTTTTCTATAATGTGTAACAAGATAGAAAAAAGGCATTTTCCATCTGAAACTTAGATGATATACATATTTTTTCTATCGAACAATCATTAAACGTTCTGCTGCGCGCGTAATTCCCGTATAAAGCCAGCGCGCATACATATCACGAAATGCAAAACTTTCATCAAACAAAACGACGTTATTCCATTGAGAACCTTGCGCTTTATGAACCGTTAATGCATACCCATAATCAAAATCATCATATCGCTTTTTTAATTGCCATGAAATTTCTTGATCAGGGTTTTCAAACGCTGCTTTTAACAGTTTAATCTTTGCTACCCCACGCTCACTTTCTTCTGGTTTCACAAGAAGATTAATACTTGGTTTAACTGTTTCCTTCTGTGAAGTCATCACCTTCCATAAAGAGCCATTCAACAAACCTTTAGTAGGATCATTTCGCAAACACACCAGCTTATCTCCTGCTTGCGGATAATCTGCTGTAAATCCTTTTAACACACGCAAACGCTGATTATAAAGGTAGCGCGTACGATTAACCCCTACCAATACCTGATCAGCATTCAAAACCAATTGTTGATTGACCTCTTTACGTGTAACAACGCGCGCTTCTCCATAGTCACCATAAGCAATATCGCGTCCTTCACGCACATCCATAGCTAAACGAATAATCGGATTATCCCGCGCTTGCCGATGAATTTCTGAGAGAAGAAAATCTGGTTCTCCATTGGAAAAAAATCCTCCACCTGATATAGGAGGCAATTGACCTGGATCACCCAGAACAAGAATTGGCGTCCGAAAGCTCATTAAATCACGCGCCAATTTTTCATCTACCATCGAACATTCATCGACAATAATGAGCTTAGCTTGTGCAGCTGCACTCCTTCGATTTAATGTAAATGTTGGAGCAATAGACTTCTTTCCCGTAATTTCATCGGAAACTTCTTCTTCCCCACGCGGACAATAAATCAACGAATGAATTGTACAAGCATTGCTTGCACCTTTAGAGCGTAAAACCTGTGCCGCCTTCCCTGTAAAAGCAGCAAACTGGACAGAACCATCAACTGTTTCTGCAAAATAGCGCGCAAGCGTTGTCTTACCCGTCCCCGCATAGCCAAAAAGGCGAAAAAGTGGAGAACGCCCTTCCTTCAACCACGCAGCAACAGCCTTCAATGCACTATCCTGTTCCCGTGAAAACTGCATAGCTTACCAACATAAGATTTGCATAAAAAGAGCAGTATTTTGAAAAAAAACGACTATCAAGAAAAACTTTTTTATTAAGAATTGCTGACACACGCCCATCTAACAACTTTCGTAGCACAATTATCAATTATTTACCCATTGCTTTTTCAAGATATAGTAAAAATCTAAATTTTATCTATACATCGATCTTCTTGGTAACACCTTATACTTATCAAATAAAATATCATTTTCTACAACAGTAACAGCAACAATGGAATATACATATCTTAAATTTAAAATAATACCTATATACGCTTTTTCTAACCAAAATTTAGAATGAGAAAAAGAGCATTGCAGTTGCAAAACCCTCTCTAGAAAAAATGTCCTTAACAGGATAAGAATAATGTAATTTTATGAATACTATTTTACACAATCACTCAGCTTTCTTGCACATAAAAATAAAGTACATCCACTATTACGAAATAATAATTACATATATCAAAAACCTTTTGGCAGAAATAGCTCTCAACAAAACTACTTAATCCTATGATGATACACCTATAAAGTTCCTATCTCCCTCTTATCATGATTTTAATAAATTTACTCTTCATGCTACAAATAAGTTATATCTCAACGAATAAAGAGAGACATCACGCTTATATGAAGCGCGCTTTATCTCGCACAAATATGTAGCTTTTTCTGTTTCGACAATAAAATCTGGTTCGTAAGTATGGCCTTCTTGGTAGTCTATTATAAGAAAATTGGGACATGGGTTTCAGTCCAGCGTAGCACTTCAGATCCGTCCTCTAGAATATGAGAAAAGCGCAATTCTCCATCTACTGAGTCAAACTTTTTCTTTTTGTCGCAATGTTTTAAAGTTTATAAAAACTAACTGATTAATGCTATTCTTATTGCTAGAAATAACAATGAAATCAAGGGGGGTAATTTGTTAATAGGCTTGGCGTTATGTCAAAATATCAGCTGTGAGATTGCTTTTTGGTTGTTTTAGAAATGAAATAATGAGCTCAAATATTGATGAATGAAACGGGAGATTTAAATTGAAAATATTAATTCCAGATGACTATCAAAAAGCCACCCTAACATTACAGTCTATTACAAAATTAATGAAATCGCATGAAGTGCTTGTTATAAATAATTTAGCTAAAGAATGTGATTTAGAAGATAAGCTCAAAGAGATAGATATTCTTATCTTAATCAGAGAGCGAACTATAGTTGATAGAAATCTTCTACTGAAACTGCCAAATTTAAAATTAATCTGCCAAACAGGCCCTATAGGTTCACATATTGATATAGAAGCTTGTAGAGACTTAGGAATTGAAATATTAGACGGTGGTGGAGATCCAACTTCTGCTGCTGAATTTGCGTGGCTCTTAATTATGTCTGCGCGTAGAAAACTCTGTAAATCTGTGTCTGATATGAAAAAAGGACGATGGCAAACAACATTTGGCAACCAAATGAAAGGGGCTACTCTTGGAATATTCGGGTTTGGGCGTATTGGTAAAATGGTTGCTCAATATGCTCAAGCTTTTGGCATGTCCATTTTGGTTTATGGGAGCGAGCGTTCAACGCAAGAAGCAAAAAATTTAGGTTATCATTTTACGCATTCAAAAGATGAATTTTTTACACGTCCTGACATTATATCCGTACATTTACGCTTAAGCGATAAAACCAGAGAAATCATTCAATTAGATGATCTATTGAGCATGAAACCTCATGCTATTTTTGTCAACACAGCGCGTTCAGCTTTGGTTGAAAAAGGGGCGATAGAAAAAATACTAAGTTTGGAAAATTCAACTTACTTTGCACTGGATGTTTATGACAGCGAGCCGGTATATGAGAGCAAATTATTGCAATCAGATAAAGTTCTTTGCACGCCGCATCTGGGCTATGTGACTGAAGAAAGCTTTGAGAATTATATTGAAAAAGCTTGCCAAAATATAGCATCTTTTATGAAGAGCGTTTAATGCCAGCTGAACCAATGTTTGTAAAATTTATCTTATATCGCTAGCCTATCAAATTTGCACGACACATAATAGCTTATTTCCTTAAATTAAGCATATTCCTTAGCTTTCATATTAATACCAATCGTATTGACAGATTTTTATGTAATCAGCATAAAATACCTGATTTATTGTTGCAATCATTATTAGAAAAAAGTCCACTTTATTGGAATACACTTTAATTGGAGGGAGAGTATAGTGAGCAATAATAAATTTATAGAAAAAAATTATTATAGATGGATTGTATTGCTTGTTGCCACTATCGCTCAAGCATCAGCCTGCTTCTTTGTTCAAGGGATTGGTCCTTTAGCTGAATTTTTTAAGAAAAATTTCTCGCTCAGTGACTCTCAGATAGGTTTGCTGTCTTCAGCAGCACAGTTCCTACCTATTATTGGGTTACTTGTAGCTGGTGAATTACTAGACAAATTTAACGAGCGCTATATTGTTGGAGTTGGCGCGGTCGGCGTTTCTGTCGCTCTTTTGTTGGGAGCAATCGCAGATAACTATATTTCCCTTTTGGTTTGTTTGCTCATTGTAGGGGGATTTTATAGTTCTGCTCAACCCGGTGGCGCTAAATCTGTTTCTTCATGGTTTCCACAATCGCAGCGCGGATTTGCAATGGGAATAAGGCAGGCGGGACTACCATTAGGTGGGGCATTAGCTGGGATAGTTCTTCCTGCTAGTGCGCTTGTTTATGGCATACAAGGTGCGTTTTTGGTCGGTGCCATAGTTTCTTTTTTAGGTGGATGTATATTTATTATTTTTTATCACTCACCAGCAAAAGTTGTAGCTATCGTTCCAAAAAGCAAGGCAAGAGTTTCGTTCTATGCAAATATAAGATCTCGTCTTGCGATGTTGGCTGCACCGCATATGAAGAATATTATTTTTTCAGGCGTTTCACTTGTGATCGTTCAATATGTTTTAACCATTTTTATAACGATCTATTTTTATAGAATCTATCACCTGTCTCTAGATAAAAGTGCTTATTTGTTTTTTGTTTTACAGGCTTCTGGTGCCTTAGGAAGAATTATTTTAGCAGCGTGGAGTGATCATTGTAGAAAAGGACGATTTTTTCCTGTCTTGTTTTGCATGATTGCAGTAATTTTTGGATTTTTAATATTAATTTTAGGCATGAGTGGATCCATAATTTATTTAACTATTTTATCTGCTTGGTTAGGTTTTTTTGGAATAGGATGGTATGGCCCTTGGGTTGCTTATATTGTAGACTCTTCGCCGAAAGAAAGCGTTGGCTTTTCTCTGGGTTTAGCAATGTCTGTAAATCAAATCGCAATTATTACTGCTCCACCATTATTTGGATTAATCCAAGATTTTACAGACACTTATTTGCTAACATGGCTGATTTTAATTTTAATTATTGTTTTTTCACTTTTCTTAATAAAAAAATAGGGAAATATAATTGGGGAAGAAATTATAATGATAAATGAAAATGCTTTTGAATTAAGCAATGTCGAAAGAGATAAACTTTGGTAGACTTTAGACCACGTTATTTATGATCCATACGGGTGTATTGAATATTCGGTTGAACTAAAAAATAGCATTTTCGCTGCTATCACATAGAATATTGACAATTCTTATGAATCAAAAGGTGTCTATTACCCCGAGACCATTTAATCTTTGAAAACCTTCCAATTGATAGACCAATTAATACGTCACCTAATCCTTATAATTTAGATGCGTCTTGTAAAAGTGGCTATATTAGCAAAAATTTAATTATGATGTTTTCTTTATTGATCGGAGAGCCTTATTCAATTAAGTTTGAAGGCGAATATATAGTAAATAACCTAGTTCCTTTAGAAGATAATAAAAAAGATTATACAGGATTAGGATCTGAAGTTGAGTTAGATTTTCATATAGAAAATGCTGCACTAAAATTTATAAAGGGTTTAAATTTATCTCCTAAAGGGATATTTTTATCTGGTGTTCGCAATGATGTTGATGGCCCGTTAACGAGAATATCTGGTGCACGTCTAGCTTTAAAACTTTTAATTGAGAAGGATTTGAGTAGCTTAAGCGATAATTTATATATAATTAATATTCCTTATAGAGGAGAAAAATGGGGTAACCTCTACAAGTAAAGTGCCCCTAGTTCAAGGGGACGGTGAATTCCCAGATATCAGCGCTGTTTTTTATCCGGGCATGTTAGAGCCACAGTCAAAAAAAGCTAAGGAAGCTTTAAATCATTTTTATGAAGCTATGAAGGCTGTATCTTTTGGAATTGATGTA
The DNA here is from genome assembly GCF_042194175.1 of Bartonella sp. MR168JLCBS. Lineage (NCBI taxonomy): Bacteria > Pseudomonadati > Pseudomonadota > Alphaproteobacteria > Hyphomicrobiales > Bartonellaceae > Bartonella > Bartonella sp. MR168JLCBS. Next base: position 40,649 of record NZ_JBHIMP010000005.1, read on the forward strand.
CAACCAAGAAGATTATTATACATTGATAACAAAATGGCTCTACACTCTAGAGATAAATTTTTTGGATCATTTGATAGTTATGAAAATCCAATGCGGTGGATTCAAAGAGTGTTTGTGTCTGTAGATTTATGGAATCATAAATATGTAGAACAAATAAAAGAAAGAATATTTAATTTTCAATGTTAATGTCCTGATAATGATACGATGTTGAGTATTATTCCGGTTTATATATATTGACTACACATCTCATATATATAGATCTCCCCCGCATAATCAGGTGAGATTACTACCTGATTATAAGCTATGGTGGATAATTGATTTTCTATGGCTGCATTTGATCTTCGTTATTTTTGCCCTTCCTTTCAAGCCGCTAGGGGGATTTTCCTATCAATCCCTTGAAAGAGCGATTTGGAGCAATTTCATAATGCGAAACCAAAACATAGTGACAAACTTTTCTATTGTTTTCATAGGCATGACGGTTTGCATGGTCGCACCCTTCAAGCACGGTGGCTTTTTTTCTTGCACGATGGAATCTTTCATATATGAGACAACATAATTAATTTATAACAGATAATTCAATGTATTATCTAAAAAATGCAACGAAATAGCTATTAATGTGAACATATGAATTAAAAAAACAAACATCGCGTACAAATAATAATACACCCCATGTCTTTAAACAAAGAATGAAAATCATAAAATGAGCTCTAAGGATAATAGGAACTCTCCACAAAGAAGAGACAGAGATGAAGACTTCAAAGAATTCAAAGACTTCATCATCACCATCTTTCACTATTTTGTTAACATATTAATTTTATACAAGAATCTTTCCCTCGGAAGAAACAGCATTTGCAACAGCTTCCTCGCTTGCCTCATCGGGTAATAACATCTCATTATGGGCACATCCTGATGGGATCATAGGAAAACAATTTTCTAAATGATAAACACGACAATCAAAAAGAACAGGCTTATCACTGTCAATCATCTGCTGAATTTTATCATCAAGTTCATCGGGTTTTGAACAATGAATTCCCACGGCTCCATAAGCTTGTGCCAATTTCACAAAGTCAGGCATAGATTCCGTATAAGAATGAGAAAGACGATTACCATGCAGCAATTGCTGCCACTGGCGAACCATCCCCATATACTGATTATTTAAAATGAAAATTTTTACAGGTGTGCCATGCTGAATAGCTGTTGCAAGTTCTTGAATATTCATCTGAATGGAAGCATCACCAGAAATACACACAACAAGCGCATCAGGATGGGCTATTTGAACACCTATAGCCGCCGGAAGACCATACCCCATCGTTCCAAGACCACCAGAAGTCATCCAATGTTTTGGTTCATCAAAATGATAATACTGTGCTGCCCACATCTGATGCTGTCCGACATCCGTTGTGATATAAGCACGAGCATCTTTGGTCAGTGCATAAAGCCGTTCAAGAGCATATTGTGGCATGATAACATCTTCTTTTTCCATATATGCCAATGAATTGCGTGATCTCCAGCGATTAATTTGCGTCCACCACGCCTCACGGACTTCACTGTTAAACGCTGGTTGCTGTATCTTTAAGAGTTGCGTCATATCTCCTAAAACACAAGCCACATCACCAATAAGTGGAACTTCTGCTTTTACGATCTTATTAATAGAAGAAGGATCAATATCAATATGAATAATACGCGCATGAGGTGCAAATGCATCCAATCGCCCTGTGATACGATCATCAAATCGTGCTCCAACAGCCAACATGACATCACAATCATGCATGGCCATATTAGCTTCATAGGTTCCATGCATCCCAAGCATTCCAAGCCAATTTTTGCCAGAAGCGGGATAAGCACCAAGCCCCATGAGTGTTGATGTAATCGGAAAATCACCCAGTTGAACTAAATCGCGCAAAAGCTTTACAGCTTCCATCCCCGATGAAATAACACCACCACCAGAATAAATAACAGGACGCTTTGCTTCTACTAAGAGAGAAACAGCCTCTTCAATAGCCTGCGCATTCCCTTTCGATTTTGAATAAGAATGCATAAATGTCGGCACTTGAGGCGCTCTATAAATTCCTGAAGCAAATTGAACATCCTTAGGAATATCAATCAAAACCGGTCCAGGACGACCTGATTGAGCAAGAGAAAAAGCTTCATGAATAATAGCCGCAAGATCATTGACGTTTTTAACCAGCCAATTACGCTTCGTACAGGGCTTTGTAATTCCAACCGTATCAGCTTCTTGAAAGCCATTTGTTCCAATGATCGTTGTCGCTACCTGACCAGAAAAACAAACAAGAGGTATAGAATCCATAAGAGCATCTTGCAAAGGTGTAACAGCATTCGTTGCGCCTGGACCAGAAGTCACAAGCATAACACCTACCTTTCCAGTACTGCGTGCATAACCTTCAGCAGCATGCCCTGCAGCTTGTTCATGGCGCACCAAAATATGCTGGAGTGTATCTTGGTGATAGAGAACATCAAAAATAGGCAGAACAGCCCCACCAGGGTAACCAAAAATATGTTTAACCCCTTGATCTATAAGAGCCTGAACCACTATTTCAGCCCCCGACATTATTTTTCCATCTGCACTCTCTTGCTTTCTTGGATCATTTCTCATTTTTCCCACTCACCTACTTGATAGGACAATAAAAAAGCCCCTAACGGAGCCCATAAAAAAAGACCCCAAAGGAGCCCATTACACAACACACACTGTATGATCACCCCCATTATTCCAACGTATAAAATATATAAAAATTTCCTTGTAGAAAGATTTCTAATTCCATTGATACCATTCGTCAATAAAAAATTCTATTTTCTAAAAAATTCTTTTTCACGAATTATCTTTTATCTTTCGAAAGTTTCTTTACAAAGCTCTAGCTCTTTTATCAAAAAGTAAGCATCCATTCTTCATCAAATTGATTACGAAACCATGTCATTTGTCTTTTTGCATATCTCCTCGTTTGTATTTTCACCGCTTCAAGAGCATTCTCAAAGCTTCTATATCCATCCAAATAAGCTATAAATTCAGGTATACCAATAGCCTTCATTGCTGGTAATGAAGGGAAAAGCTTAAGATTCTTCATGATCATCGCCTCTTCTAAAGCTCCTCTTTCAATCATAGAATCCAAACGTTTATGAATACGTTCATAAAGCAGAGGACGTGGTGGCATAAGAAGAATTTTTTCTGCACAATCTGACGAAATCAGAGGAAGCGTTTTTTTCTTCTGCCACCAACTGAGCTTCTTACCAGTTGCCTCATAAACTTCTAAAGCACGAACAATACGTTGACCATCTTGCGAAGAAATTTTCTCAGCAAGAACAGCATCAACTTGCAACAATTGGCGGTAAAGGCTTTCAGCTCCCTCTTTATCAAGCCGAAGTCGCCATTTCTGCCGTACAGCATCTGGAATATGAGGTATTTCCGAAAGCCCTTCTAAAAGAGCACGAAAATAAAGCCCTGTTCCACCAACAAAAATAACCGATCTTAAAGAAAAAGTTGCCAATAGCTTCTCGACATCACACAACCATTGCCCTACTGAATAATTCAAAGTAGGACTCACATAGCCATAGAGATAGTGTGGAACAATCGCAATATCAGCCTCCGTAGGCCGTGCTGTTAAAATATTTAAAACATCATAAACCTGCATTGAATCAGTATTAACGATGAGAGCATTTTTTTCTTGAGCCATTTGTAAAGCAAGCGCTGACTTACCACTTGCAGTAGGCCCCGCTATTAATGTAACTGTTCTCTGTGTCATGAATAGCAATTTCTCCCAATCAATAACTTATTGCAACACACAGCCCCCCCAAAGCCCCTATGAAACTTATAAAAAAAGAAAAAATGGACTTAATAACAACACCAAAGAAATTTCCAAGCATTTTTGCTATCATAATTCAATAATAAACTACATCCATAATCATTCTGTCCGTTAGTCCATTAAAAATAAACATATTCTTTGTCATCATTTATGAAAATAATACTGAGCTTAACCTATACAATCAGACAGCTTTATTTTTTTCCTATAAAAACAACATGCTACTCCGGTTTATAATAAGAGATTCAGAAATTGTCTTCTTCACGCTCTCTTTTTTATAACTATTTTTTCATCCATCACCAAGAAAGGTATAAATATATATAACTAATTTAGTCTAATATAATTTTTCTCTAGGATAACTTTTTTCAAACTGAAGTGAAAAAAAACGTTCTCTATAGCACACAAAGTACAATCACAAAGTGCTAAAAGTCTCACTAGATAAAACATTCTTTATAATAATAATTGCACCCTTTATTTATAATAGTTGAGCGTTTTGCAATCTGAATAAGAGCTCCCAATATCATAAGATTTTCTCATTTTTATCCTTCTCATAAAGTGCCATATCAATACCATTCACTTGTGCATCAAAAGCAGAGATAAAAATTGACTTAAACACAAGACAGTGATCTCTTATGCAGCATTTCAAAGCCTAGGCTGTTGCAATATTGGGAACTAGCAAATCTATTATGGTACCAACTTATACTTTTATTTAATGCAAAAATAGAACTGCCCAACGGATTTTATGTTATACAATCCATGCTCTTTGTCGTGAAATGAGCTTGAAAAATATTGAACATCACATGGCTGAGCTACAAAATAGCCCATATACCAAGGCTGATAAAAAACAAAAAATTAATTTTTAAGCCTCAATCTATTGGGGTATCAATCCATTAGAAGCGTTACGAACCGTAACTCTCCATCTGGACGCGCTACGATGAATAGAGCATTTTTGCGTCCGGCTTCACGTAATTTATGAATCCGTTTTTTAGCTTCATCGATTGTTGTGATAGCACTCTGATTGATATCAATAATGACTTCACCAACGCGAATACGCTTTTTATCCGCTGCGCTATTTTGTGCAACAGATGTTACCACTAGTCCTCGAAGTTTATCTGAAATTGAATAACGATGACGCAAATCCTCTGTCAATTCAGATAGCGTCATTCCCATAAATTGCATTGTCACGCTTTTCGACAGATCATTATCTTTTTTATCATCAACTTCTTCTTCTATATCTTCATTTGCATCTGTTTCAATCAAACGTCCAAGCTTAACTTTTACTGTTTTTTCTTGTCCATCCCGTAAAACGGTAACATCTACCACTTTTCCTTCCGGACTTTCCGCCACTAAACGCGGCAAATCACGTGCATGCTTAATTTTTGCATTGCCAAAGAAAAGAATAACATCTCCAGTTTGTAACTGGCTATTATCTACATTATTTTCTTCCGTCTGTTCTATTTTACCAGCCACCAATGCTCCTACCGCATTGTCCAATTTTAAACTTTTTGCAATATCCTCAGTCACCGGCTGAATACGAATAGCTAACCAACCACGCCTTATTTCTCCAAAATCACGCAATTGACTAATAACAGAAAGGGCCATATCTGATGGAATAGCAAACCCAATACCGATAGATCCTCCAGAAGGTGAAACAATTGCTGTATTAATGCCAATGACTTCACCATTTCTATCAAATAACGGACCACCAGAATTGCCCCGATTAATTGCTGCATCTGTTTGAATAAAATTATCATAGGGACCAGCATTAAGATCACGGTTACGTGCAGAAATAATACCAACCGTTACACTTCCACCAAAACCATAAGGATTACCAATAGCCATAACCCAGTCACCAATACGTGCTTTTTCTGAGTCACCAAAACGCACAGCTTTTAATTTTTTACGTCCCGCATCCACTTGAAGTAGTGCCAAATCAGTTTTGCTATCCTTGCCAAGAAGCTTCGCCTTGAGTTTTGTACCATCTGTAAAATTAACTTCAATATCATCAGCATCAACAATAACATGATAATTTGTAACAATAATCCCTTTTTGCGCATCAATCACAAAACCAGACCCCAAAGAACGCACCTTTTGAAATTGACTATTTTTTTGACCATCTTTGGGTGTAAAAAAATCATTAAAATATTCCTCCAGCAATGAATCTTTGGGAATAACGGGTACCGAAGTATTTTCATCCTGTTCGGTTCCTTCAACAGTCTGTGCCGTAGAAATATTCACAACCGTCTCCAAAAGCTCAGAAGCTAAATCAGGAACAGAAAGCAATGTCTTGTTTGTCTCTGCGCCCCAAGACAAATTCACTGATCCTGATAAAAACAAAATCACACACAAAACAACTCTTGTGATAAAAGACTTCAAAAACGTATTTCTACTCACGATACTTCTATCCATGACATGCCTTTAACCAAAGCTGCAAAGAGCCTTACTCAACTTATTATGCAAAATCAGTATGGCTTAACACTCTCTTACATGCATCATAAAAAAGCAGCTATAGAGCATACTTCTCATATGAAATAGTATACATCTATTCTCCACCAGACTTTGAATCAGTTTTGCTCAAACTAGGACTCATTGTTGATGAAAGCTTTTTCTTTACTTGCAGGGGATTTTGAAAATAAAAAAAGAAATCCTCATTTGGTGAAATGACCATCGAAACTCTTTCTAAATTCTTATACTGTTCCATCGCTAACCAAAAATCGTAAAAAGATGGATTAGCTTCCCGCGCATTTAATAAAATGCGAATACTTTCGGCTTGTCCTTCACCGCGAGTAATTTCAGCATCACGCTTTGCGGCTGCCACAATTTCCTCATATTCACGATTTGCTTCTGCCACAATACGATCTCGTTCTTGTTGACCACGAGCCCGGATATTTTCCGCAACAGCCTCCCGTTCAGCAGCCATTTGTCGATAAACATCTTCTGAAACAGCATCCGTTAAATCGGTTTTTCGAATACGCACATCAACAATCGTAATACCCAGCGAACCTGCATCTATAGAAAATTGCCGTTGCACCTCAGCCATCATTGCGCCTCGTTCATCCGATAAGGCAGCTTTAAATTCTCGCTTACCATAAACAGCACGCAAAGCGTCAATAAACCGTGGTGCAAGATTTTCACGTGCCGCAATTTGCGGACGCCCTGAAGCAATACGCTGTAAAAACAATTTAGGATCCGTAATACGATAAATAAAGAACGCATCCACTTCGTAATAAGCACCCCCACGAACTTGTACCGATTGCGTAGGAACATCATAACGCAACAAGCGATTATCCACCACAATCATCTTATCCACAAAGGGCATTTTCGAATAAATTCCAGGATTAGACTCGACCTTAACGATTTGACCAAAACGCTTAATTGCCACTTGTTGACGAGGATAGACAATAAAAAGTGACATCCACAAAATGATCAAAAGAAACATTATGGTACTAAAAATAAACAAAAAACGAGACTGCTGCATTATTAGCGTCCTCCAGAAATATGAGCATCCAAGAGCGATGTCGAACGTGCTGATTTCGCTTTTGCTTTTTCTGGTAAATTGTTACCCAGCAATTCGTTCAAAGGAAGATAAGGCACCGCTGGAGAATTAATTTGATCAAGAACCAATTTATTTGGTGAAGAGAAAATACGCCCCATCGTTTCCATATAAAGACGATAACGCGCAGCCTCTGGTGATATTGCCGCCTCACGGGCTATAGCCTGAAAACGTTCAGCACGCCCGCGTGCCTCTTCAACCATTTGTGCTTTTTCACCTTTTGCGATTTCCCGTGTACGTGAAGCTTCACCATTTGCTAAACCAATCTTCGTAAAACGCACACGATTTCCTTCTTCAATCATTCGTCCACGTTCCTGCTCTGCCTGCTGAACAGAATTAAACGCAGCAGCAACCTTTGTCGGAGGAGCAGCTTCACTAATCGATACACGGCTTATTTCGACACCGAGTTGATATTTATCGACAGTCAACTGGGTAATCTTTCGCACATCGTTAGCAACTTCCTCTTTTTTATCGCGTAAAACATCATCAACAGGTCTGGAACCAATAACCTCGCGCATTGCACTTTCAGCAACCTGACGAACTGTCCCTTCTTGATCATTCACATTGAATAAAAATTGTCCTGGATGTGAAATGCGATAGTAAACAGAAAAATTGACATTAACAATATTTTGATCACTAGACAGCATCAAACCTTCACTTTGTTGTCTCTGTCCAGTCTGTCCACCAATTGCAATTGTTTTTTCAGTTAAAGGCACTTTCATATAGGTCTCAATTGGCCAAAAGTGAAAATGCAATCCATCCCCGATAATTCCCGCCTTAGGCACACCAAAACGCAATTCCACTGCTTGCTCATTTTGTTGGACGATATAAAGTGATTGATAGAGCAAAAAACACACAGCAAGCAGAAGGAACAAAACAACAATTCCCCCTCTACTAAATTGTTTAAACTGATCCTTCCCTTTACGCAAAATATCATCAAAATTGGGACCATTTCCGCCCCCATTATTGCCACCAGAACCAAAAAGATTCTTAGTCGATGTTTTTTTGTCACCACTGTTCTTGTTTTTATCGCCACTCCACGGGCCACCACCATTTTGATTTGTCCAGGGCATTATCACCTCTTTAACTGACTACCATTCATTCAAATACCAACCATTCAATTGGATCTTATAGGGATTATCTTATCTCATTACAATACAACTGACAGGTTCTTTTCACTTATGATTATTTTCGCTCATAAACCACAAAACGTGTCGGATGACTATCTTTTTCTCCTTTTGGAATATCTTGTGTTTCTACAATAGTCCATTTTTCTTTATCAAAAACAGGAAAAAAACTATCACCTTCTATAGAAGCTAAAACTTCTGTAAGGAATATTTTATCAGCCATATGCAACCCTTGTTGAAAAATTTCACCACCCCCAATAATAAAAACTGCATCTGCACCATTTTGAGAAGCCACACTTTTTGCAATCGAACAGGCTTGCGACAAAGAATGAGCAATAACAGCGCCTTCAGCCGTGAATACACAATTACGGGTAATAACAATATTTGTACGCCCTAGTAAAGGACGCCCAAGAGAATCCCATGTTTTTCGCCCCATAATAATGGGGTTACCAAAAGTCAAAGCTTTAAAGCGTTGCAAATCCGTGGATAAATGCCAAGGCATCGCACCTTCACGACCTATAACACCATTTTCTGCAACAGCTGCAATTAAACAAACTGGAAAAGTCATACTGCTACCGGTGCCTTAATATGTGGCTGCGCTTCATAATTAAGCAATTCAAAATCCTCAAATTTAAAAGAAAAAAGATCTGTTACCGCTGAATTTATAAGCATCAACGGCAAAGCATTTGGTATACGAGACAACTGGTATCTTGCCTGTTCAAAATGGTTAGAATAAAGATGAGCGTCACCCAGAGTATGAATAAAGTCTCCTGCTTTAAGTCCACTTACTTGGGCAATCATCATCGTCAACAACGCATACGAAGCAATATTAAACGGAACACCTAAGAAAATATCTGCTGAACGCTGATAAAGCTGACAGGATAGCTTCCCATCAGCAACATAAAATTGAAAAAAACAATGACAAGGAGGCAAAGCCATCTCCTCTATCAGTGCGGGGTTCCAAGCAGATACAATTAAGCGACGAGAATCAGGCGTTTCTTTAATCATCGTCAAAAGATGACTGATTTGATCAATATGCCGTCCATCGGGAGCAGGCCAAGAGCGCCACTGATAACCATAAATAGGACCAAGGTTCCCTTTCTCATCAGCCCACTCATCCCAAATTGACACACCATGTTCCTTCAACCATGCAATATTTGTATCACCTCTCAAAAACCACAAAAGCTCATAAATGATCGAGCGCAAATGCAATTTCTTCGTTGTTAACAGAGGAAAGCCAGCCTGCAAATCAAACCGCATTTGATACCCAAAAATTGATCGTGTCCCCACACCGGTTCGATCTGTACGATCAATGCCGTTATTTAAAACATGCGATAAAAGATCAAGATAGATTTTCATATAAATATTATGGTTGATTCTTAACGTTACAGGAAATAGAAACTTCAAAATTTATAAAAATACAATTCAAAAAAATCCTCCTCCCAAACATCTTTTATAGGAAATCATTATTATACGATTGCATTTTGATGAATCAAATCGTAAATAAATTTTAAAAGAAACAAGTTAGGTATGATCATAAAAGGGATAAATTTATGGAGAATGAACCAACTTTAGCACCACATGATACAAGAAAACGTATCTGGGCTATCGTGTCCAGTGCATCAGGTAATCTAGTAGAATGGTATGACTTTTATGTTTATTCCTTTACATCCATTTACTTTGCATCACAATTTTTTCCCTCAGAAGGCAATGTCGTTACGCAACTTTTAATGGCTGCTGGTGTCTTTGCTATTGGTTTTCTTATGCGCCCAATCGGCGGATGGCTTTTTGGCTTCATTGCCGATCGTTACGGACGCAAACGCTCAATGCTTATCTCTGTTTTTATGATGTGTGGTGGTTCGTTCTTAATCGCCCTACTTCCTACCTATGAAACCATTGGAGTAGCAGCAGGAATTCTTTTACTTTTACTCAGAATGCTTCAGGGGCTTTCTGTCGGTGGTGAATATGGTACAACAGCAACTTATATGAGCGAAATCGCCCTCAAAAATCGCCGAGGATTTTTTAGCTCTTTCCAATACACCACACTGATTGGTGGTCAGCTTCTAGCCAGTCTTGTTATATTCATTTTAGCGCTTTATCTCACTGAAGATCAGCTAAAAGCATGGGGTTGGCGTATTCCATTTGCCATTGGTGGACTAGGAGCAATTGTTGCGATTTATCTACGCCGCACGCTCCATGAGACAACGACCAAAGAAAGTCGTTCTAGTGCACAAGCTGGTAGTATTAGAGGACTTCTAAGCAACCACCGAAAAGCTTTTTTTCTAGTTATCGGCTTTACCGCTGGAGGATCGCTCACATTCTACACCTATACGACTTACATGCAGAAATATCTGATTACAACCACCGGCTTTGATAAACATACAGCCACAACTGTGATGACTGCTGCACTCTTTGTTTTCATGTTACTTCAACCTGCATTTGGTTTTATGGCTGATAAAATTGGAACAAGAACTTCACTCCTTATTTGGAGTGTCTTATCCATTATCTTTACCATTCCTGGACTTAATGTGATTGGTAGTACTGATAATACATGGATTGCTTTATCAGTCATTATTGGAATGCTCTGCATTATGAGCTTTTACACGTCCATCTCTGGCATTGTAAAATCAGAAATGTTTCCCGCTTCAGTACGAGCAATAGGAGTTGGGCTCTCTTATGCTATTGCCAACGCACTGTTTGGCGGTTCTGCTGAATATGTCGCGCTTGGATTAAAAGATCTTGGATATGAATCTGTCTTCTATTTTTATATAACCGGCATGATGATTATTGCATTCATTTCTGTTCTCTTAATGCCCGATGCCCGGAAAGAGGGTTATCTTCAAGGTGATAGTATCCATTAAATTTTCTAAACTAAATCAAGAATCCCGATTTTTCGGGCTTCTTGATTATGATAATACTGTAAAATCAATATTTACAACTTATTATAGACACGCCTTTCATAGCATAAACATCTCTCGTATCATAAAGGAGCAATGTCCTCTTCTTTGATATGAACCATGATGAATAAATTATCCCATGTCATGACCGTATATTTTTCATGATCCTAATAAATCCAGTATACTTAGCTTTAAAAACATCAGATCTGTTTTAATTAAGATCCTCTTTTCTTTATCAAAAATAAGCAAAACATCGTTTCCTTATTTGTCTAATAATGGAAATTAAACCGCATCTATTATCACCAATCAATCCTCTCTCAACACCCCTTTCTGATCTGAATAATCAATGATACCGTTAAAGATACAATAAAAATCAAAACATACCTTCCTATAAATATGAGCACCGTTTTGTTCTATGACAAAAAAAACTGCAAACATCATAAAAATAAGCTGTTTCCCCCCCCCTTTTTTTTAAGAAACATCGCAATATAATTGAATTTTTATGGCTTAAACTGTAAACAACCTTAAAGAGAAGAAAAGTTATCGATCTAAAAGGGGAATACTTCATGAATAATCAAACAACTTTAGATCCACATGATACAAGGAAACGTATCTTCGCTATCATATCCAGTGCATCAGGGAATCTAGTAGAATGGTACGACTTTTATGCTTACTCCTTTGCATCGGTTTATTTTGCATCACAATTTTTTCCTGAAGATGAAGATATCGTTACACAACTGTTAAAAACTGCAGGAATCTTTTTTATTGGCTTTCTTATGCGTCCAATTGGAGCATGGCTCTTTGGATTCATTGCGGATCGTTATGGACGAAAAAACTCGATGCTTATTTCTGTTTTTATGATGTGTGGGGGCTCTTTTCTCATTGCCATACTTCCCACTTATAAAACCTTGGGAATAACAGCAGCATTTCTCCTCCTTTTAGTCCGCATGTTTCAAGGACTTTCCGTTGGCGGTGAATATGGTACAGCAGCAACTTATATGAGCGAAGTTGCACCAAAAAATCGTCGTGGTCTCTTTGCTTCTTTTCAATATGCAACAACGATCACAGGTCAACTTCTCGCAAGTTTTATAATATTTATTTTATCCCTTTACCTTACTGAAGATCAGTTAAAAGCGTGGGGATGGCGTATTCCTTTTGTCATTGGTGGCTTTGGAGCAATTGTTGCAATTTATCTGCGTAGTTTGCTCCATGAAACAACAACCCACAAAAGCCGCTCTGAACAACATGCTGGTAGTCTTAGAGAACTTTTTCGCAATCATAAAAAAGCTTTCTTTTTGGTTGTTGGCTTTACAGCTGGTGGATCACTCACATTTTATACATACACCACTTATATGCAAAAATATCTGATCACAACCACAGGTTTTGATAAACAAACCGCAACAACGATAATGACTGCCGCCCTCTTTATTTTTGTGCTACTCCAACCCCTTTTAGGTTTCATAGCCGATAAAATTGGAGCAAGAGCTTCACTCATTAGTTGGAGTACCTTATCCATTATCTGCACCATTCCTGTACTTAAAATGATTGGGAATGCCCATAATGCATGGGCAGCACTCTTAATCATCATTGGAATACTCTGTGTTATGAGTTTTTATACGTCCATTGCTGGTATCATAAAAGCAGAATTGTTCCCAGCCTCAATCCGCGCAATTGGTGTTGGATTTGCTTTTGCCATTGGGAATGCACTATTTGGCGGTTCTGCTGAATATGTAGCGCTTGGATTAAAAAATATGGGATACGAATCTGTTTTCTTTTTTTACATAGTTGGTATGATGGTCATTGCACTCATCTCTATTCTCCTTATGCCCGATATAGATAAAGGAGGATATCTCGATAAAGACGATAAACTTCATTAAACTTATTTTTCGGAAAAAAAGCCCAAGAAAATGGGCTTTTTTTTTATCATTATTTACACAAAAACTTAATTTTTATTTATGAAACCCATTTCATTATCTTACTCTCAATAATGGAAAGTCATCGAATATTTTCTATGACATACAGATATTACTTCCATAACGTATTGATTTGTAATGGTTGTTTATCATTTTGTATCTCAATTGAGAAACCCAAATACCATAAGATTTTTTCATTTCTACCCTTTTATATCTCGTCCTCATAACGATACCTCTTGCAACTCAGAAACAGAGTTAATGCTATGAATAAAATTATTTAATAAAAGAATAAAACAGCATTTTACAAAATATTTAAATTACAAAAAATGTATAAATCTATTGATGTAATTTACATTTAACAAATTTTCATGAACTTAAAGGTATTTAAATATAATAAAAACTTACTTAATTCTTATAAAGAATAATATTATATTTAATTATAAATTTATTAAAACGATTTTTATTATTTATATTAATTAATAAAACTATTTATACTATATAATAAATAATTTAAAATTGCAAAAGTATTTTATTTTAAATATTTTTCATAAAAATAATCATTTATACAATTGAATTTTTCTGGAAATCATAAACAATTATGGTTAGAAAATATCAACTATAAATTTAAAAGGGGAGCACTTCATGAAAAATGAAACAACTTTAGTACAACATGATACAAGAAAACGTATCTTCGCTATCATATCTAGCGCATCAGGGAATCTAGTAGAGTGGTATGATTTTTACGTTTACTCATTTGCTTCTATTTACTTTGCACCACAATTTTTCCCTTCAGATGGCGATGTTGTTACCCAATTTTTTAAAACTGCAGGAATCTTCTTTATTGGTTTTCTTATGCGCCCAATTGGAAGTTGGCTTTTTGGCTTTATTGCTGATCGTTATGGACGAAAAAACTCGATGCTCATATCTATTCTTATGATGTGTGGGGGCTCTTTTCTCATTGCCATACTTCCCACTTATGAAACTTTAGGGAGAACTGCAGCAATTCTTCTTCTCCTAATCCGTATGATGCAGGGACTTTCAGCAGGTGGTGAATATGGTACAGCTGCAACTTATATAAGCGAAGTTTCCCTTAAAAAACACCGCGGTCTCTTCGCTTCTTTCCAATCTGGTACGCTTATTACTGGTCAACTTTTAGCCAGTTTTATTATATTTATTCTGGCACTTTATCTAACGGAAGACCAATTAAGAACATGGGGCTGGCGTATTCCATTTGCTATTGGTGGATTGGGAGCATTCGTCGTACTTTATCTACGTCGTTCACTTCATGAAACAACCACCAAAGAAAGCCGCTCTCAAAAACACACTGGGAGTCTTAAAGAGCTTCTAAGCAAACACACAAAAGCATTTTTTGTGATTGTTCTCTTCGCCTCTGGAGGATCTCTCACATTTTACACTTGTACGACTTATATGCAGAAATATCTGATCACAACTACCGGTTTTGATAAACATACCGCTACAACTGTAATGACCGCGGCACTCTTTATTTTCATATTACTCCAACCCATATTTGGTATCCTAGCTGATAAAATTGGGACAAGAACTTTACTTATCCTTTGGAGTGCACTCTCTACTCTCTTTACAATTCCTGGACTTCTTATAATCGGTCACGCACATAATCCATGGATTGCGCTATCAGCCATTATTGGAATACTCTGTATTATGAGCATGTATACATCCATCTCTGGTGTCGTAAAATCAGCAATGTTTCCCTCTTCAGTACGAGCACTGGGAGTTGGTCTCTCTCATGCTATTGGCAATGCATTATTTGGTGGTTCTGCCGAATACGTAGCACTTGGATTAAAAAATATAGGACATGAATCACTGTTTTATTTTTACGTAATCGGCGTAATGCTCATTGCATTCATTGCCACCCTCTTTATACCGGATATGAGCAAAGGAGGATATCTTCAAGAAAACGAAACCGATTAAACCTTCGATGCTAAACAAAAAAGCCCAAAGAATTTTGGGCTTTTTTTATTGAGCAAAATTGAATTTTAAAATTGTTTAAATTTTATCAAGTGCGTTTAATTGTTTGGCTACCAAATAATAGAAAGTCATACGACTTTTTCTGCGATCTCCAGACATCATTTCTGCAACTTTTGACACAGCCATTTTAGCCCTCTGCTCATCCGCGCCTAATACATCTTGAACCCATTTTTCAACGCGTTCTAACTCTTTTGGATCCGATGTAGCAACAAGCGCTGCATCCTGCTTTTTCATCACCAAAGCTAAACGACGGCTAAGCCGTTCTACTGCTGCTTCATCGGGGTTTGAATCATATAGTTTAATATCTGCTAGATTATTGGTCATTTTGCATCATCTCCTCTCCAAAAATGAGCGGCCTATACTTTACAGCCGCATCATATAGCTCCATAAATAATTAGAGGATTAAAAATATTAACAACCCCCCCTTTTCCTAAGACTGTTCTTCATCTATATTTAAGGAGCTGGTTTACCAGCTATGGTAATAAATGGACAATGAAATAAACTCATTGGACCCGGGGGCGGTACCCGGCGCCTCCACCAAAATATAAGAGACCAAAGTTATATTTTGGTGGGGGCGAAATAGGATCGACAAGGGCGTAAAGATTGCTCTTTTACTCGGCATAGTACCACCGTTATCGGACTAAATGAGTAGTTGCAAATGACAACTATGCGGAAGCACGTCTCGCTGCTTAATGCAGTGCGAATGTTTCAATTTAAGTCTTAAACCGTCGCAGGTTTAAGCGGGGTTCGGAGGCACCTGGCAACAGAAGCCTTCATTTTTTTAAATGTTATTGATTGATCTTTCAGACATTATCAGACATTATTTACCATAGAGTTTCGTTTTTATTCGATTTATTGAGGTGCATCGTAGACAAAATACTGCTAATTTTAAAATATATTCTATCACACAATATCAATACGCCCCATTATCAATACGCTCCATTCTGCTACGTGAAATAAAAGGAATAAACTTCGATGGTTAAAGATCAAATCCGTTACGATATTCTCGTTCAGGATGCGCTTCGTGGAGTTATCCGTAAAGTTTTATCGGAAGTTAGCAAAGCAGGTCTTCCGGGAAATCATCATTTTTTTATAACTTTTTTGACGAATACCCCAGGTGTTAAAATTTCTCCTCGGCTAAAAAATCGCTATCCTGAGCAAATGACAATCGTCTTACAACATCAGTTTAGAGATCTCAGTGTTTCAGAAACAGCTTTCGAAGTAACCCTCTCCTTCAGGGAAATAACCGAAAAGCTCGTGATTCCTTTTACTTCTATTCAGGTCTTTTATGATCCTGTAGCAGCATTTGAAGCAGCATTTGATCTGCCCTCAAATCTTACCTCTGGAGAAAGTGAAAATTCAGAAAATACCTCAACTACGCCCATTACCTTATCAAACACACAAAAAAAAGAAAATACGCTTACAAAAGAACAAAATTTCAGTACAAATAAAGAATCTTCAAATAGCGATACAAAACAAAGTGCTGATGTTGTCTCTTTAGATTCTTTTCGGAAAAAATAAATTTTCTCATGACTGAATTGATTAATCTTCGCCGATTTCGAAAACAAAAAAAACGTATAGAAAAATCTCTTCGTGCTGAGCAAAATCGTTATCGTTTTGGACGAACAAAAACTGAAAAATTTTTTGAGCAACAAAAATCTTTAAAAACGCAAAAATTTCTTGATCAAAATCGTTTACGAAACGACGAATAAAGGTGGAAAAATGCACGAAAATAATTCTATCGATTGGTCAAAAGTCATTCCACGAAAAATATCTGTTCGCGTTGATGGGCACGCAACAAGCGTCTCTTTAGAACCGCCATTTTTAGATATTCTAAAAGATATAGCCCGCAAAAAAGGACAATCTTTAGCCTTTATTATCACTGATATTGATAGCAAAAGACCACAACAAGTCAATCTTTCGGCTTCTTTACGCGTTTATGCCCTTCAAAGCGTTCTCACCCAACGCCTTTAATGTTTATGCTTATTTTTTACGTTCTCTTTTTGTTTATTCAACTGAAGCTGTTGTGACTTTTTTTAGAGAAGTTTTTTTAATCTAGAACTTCAATGAAAAAAAGACTACAAAAGAGATATAATGAGTAATTTTTCTGATCACAACATACCTTTCTTTGAAGAAGATTCCCCTCCAGACCATGATAAAAAGAGCTCTGGTTTTTCCTCCCATACTCTAAAAGAACAAAAATCATATAACACAGACTATTTAAAACAACTCAATCCAGAACAGCAACAAGCTGTTATGAATACTGAGGGACCTCTTTTAGTTCTTGCAGGTGCTGGTACAGGAAAAACGCGCGTTTTAACAACCCGTATTTCTCATATTTTACGCTCTGGGCTTGCCTCTCCTCAGCAAATACTTGCTGTTACTTTCACCAACAAAGCAGCACGTGAAATGAAAATACGTATTGGTGAACTTATTGGAGGAGTTGTTGAAGGTATGCCTTGGCTTGGAACTTTTCACTCCACTGGTGCTAAAATTTTACGCCGTCACGCAGAGCTTGTTGGTTTAAAAAGAAACTTTACAATTCTCGATAGCGATGATGTTCTTCGACTTTTAAAACAGCTTATTCAAGCTGAGGGACTAGACGATAAGCGTTGGCCCGCACGAAACCTTGCCATGATGATTGATTCTTGGAAAAATCAAGGACTTTCACCAGAACATATCTCAAAAAGTGATGCTCATTCCTTTGGCAACGGCATGGGACGCAAACTTTATCACAGTTATCAAAATCGATTAAAAGATCTTAATGCTTGTGATTTTGGTGATCTTCTGCTTCATTCTATCTCTATCTTCCAACATAATCCAGATATTCTTCGCGAATACCATTCTCAATTTCGCTATATTCTTGTCGATGAATACCAAGATACAAATACAGCACAATATCTTTGGCTTCGCCTTTTGGCACAACATCCCCAAGGTCAACATATTAATCTTTGTTGTGTTGGCGATGATGATCAATCCATTTATGGATGGCGTGGTGCAAAAGTCGAGAATATATTACGTTTTGAAAAAGATTTTCCTTCTGCCAAAATTATTCGTCTAGAACGTAATTATCGCTCAACATCCCATATTCTTAAAACCGCCTCCCATCTCATTGCTCATAATGAAGAAAGACTGGGCAAAGTCCTTTTTTCTGCACAAATAAAGAGTGAGGAAGAAAAAGTAAAAATTCATTCAGCATGGGATTCGCAAGAAGAGGCCCGTGCCATCGGAGAAGAAATTGAACAAGCACACCAAACAGGTCATGCATTAAATCATATGGCTATATTGGTGCGTGCATCATTCCAAATGCGTGAATTTGAAGATCGCTTTGTAACGCTTGGTCTTAACTACCGCGTCATTGGTGGTCCTCGTTTTTATGAACGAATGGAAATACGTGATGCTATGGCTTATTTACGCGTTGTTGTCCAACCTGCTGATGATTTAGCTTTTGAGCGTGTTATTAATACACCGAAACGCGGCATAGGCGATGCAACCCTGCGCATTCTTTATGAGAGTGCGCGAGCACGTGCTGTTCCTCTCTTTTCTGCAGCCGCTGACATCATTGAAACAGATGAGTTAAAGCCTAAGGCACGCAGTGCGTTACGAAGCCTTATTGAAAACTTCCGCCGCTGGCAAAATATGCTTCAAGATACTCCTCATAAAGAACTTGCCGAGATTATCCTTGATGATTCTGGTTATACAACCATGTGGTTAGAAGATCGCTCACCAGAGGCTCCTACACGACTAGAAAATCTTAAAGAAATGATCCGTTCCATGGAACAATTTGAAAATCTTCAAAGTTTTTTGGAACATGTTGCACTCGTTATGGATGCTGAAAACAATGAAAATACCGATGCAGTCAACATCATGACACTTCATTCAGCCAAAGGACTTGAATTTGAAACAGTTTTTCTTCCTGGCTGGGAAGAAGGACTTTTTCCCCATCAGCGCTCATTAGATGAAGGTGGACGTTCAGGATTAGAAGAAGAACGGCGTCTTGCTTATGTTGGACTCACAAGAGCAAAAAAACACCTGCATATATGGTTTGTATCTAATCGTAGAATTCATGGACTTTGGCAATCTACTCTTCCCTCCCGCTTTCTAGATGAATTACCAGCAGAACATATAGAAGCCATAGCAATGGAAACATCTTATGGTGGTTATGGAAAATCTTCCTTTCAAAATCACGATTCCTGTTATACTGGCTATGCAACAGCAAGACAAAAGCATGCACAAAAAAACAAGACGATTGAAGGGAAAATTATCGCTCAATCAATCTCTCATGCATCATCAGATTTTTCCATCAATGATCGGATTTTCCACATAAAATTTGGTTATGGTCATATTACAGCAATAGACGATCATAAATTGACAATAATGTTTGAAAAAGCCGGAGAAAAGCGTGTACTGGATAATTTTGTCAACAAAGCTTAACTAAAAGCAAACCACGATCAGTTTTTGCAAGAGACCATTTTGTTTATTCTGATTATCATTTCCATTTGCGAACAAAAACTTCAATGGGTAAATTTTGCATATCAGGCAATGCATCGTAAATTTTATCAAGCGACCAATCCCACCAAGCCATCTCCAAAAGGCATTCTATGACATGATTGGGAAAACGCATCCGCAACCGTTTAGCAGGAACACCAGCGACAACCGCATAAGGCATAACATCTTTCGTTATAACAGCGTTAGCACCAATAATTGCTCCATGTCCAACTGTCACCCCAGGCATAATAACCGCGCCATATCCAATCCACACATCATGCCCAATAATAACACGTTTTGCACAACGCCTTTCGCGAAAAGAACGATCAAGAGCCATATAACGAAAATATTCGTTTGGACGATAGGTTATTTTATGCGTTGAAACGCGCTCCATAGGATGCTCCAACGCATTCATCCGTACATGAGATGCAATAGAACAAAAACGCCCAATATCGCTATAAATAGCCTCACTATTACGTTCTAAATAAGAAAAATCTCCAACGGTTACATCCCGTAAAATCACCCGCTCATTAATTTCCACATAGCGCCCTAATTTACAACCATGCAGCCGTGCTGTCGTATGGATACGAGGCTCACTTTCATGAAATCGAAGATCGTTCTCAATATTCATGCATCCCTCACCAATGTTTCATCAATAGATATGGAAAGACATACCAATCAAGCCAATAAAATCAACCATGAAACAGAGATTGCAAAACAAACCTGCCGATGTTACAATTTCTTGATCTATCTAAGAGAGTCAAACTATGAAAAATGTAATACGCATCTTGGGGCTGACAATCATATTTCTTGCAGGTATTTTTATTTATGATGCGCTGACAAATAAGCCTTTAGGTGATAATTTTACACTCACTGATTCTAATGGAAAAAATATCACTGAGGCTGATATTCGAAGCAAGCCTTCAATAGTTTTTTTCGGTTTCACTATGTGTCCTGAAATCTGCCCTACGACATTGATGAATCTTGATCGATGGCTTACAGCCCTTGGACCCAATGCCGATAAATTAGGCATATGGTTTGTTACTGTTGACCCTGAACGTGATACACCAGAAGTGCTCCATGAATATCTCAGTAATTTTAACAATAAAATCATGGGTATCAGTGGAGATCCTGATAAAGTTCATAAAATGGTCAATTCCTTTAACATCGTTGCTGAAAAAGTCCCTGGAACAGATGGAAACTATACATATAACCATACAGCAGCAATTTTTTTACTCAAAAAAGGTGGAAAATTAGCTGGCGTTATCCGTTATGACACGAAAGAAAGCGATAGCGAATTAAAAGATGAAATCGCCATTGAACGGTTAAAAAAACTCATCTTAAACTAAAAAAAGCCGATCAAAAGAAAGAACAGCATGTCGCAACAAATTCGCCTCTATTATACTGCTTCTAAAAATGAAGCAGAACGGTTCTATACCCTTATAGACACAGCCTTTGACGAAGAAGGTTATCCTCTTGCTCTTACAGAGATAGATGAACAAAATGCTGTATATGAACTTTCACTCTATGTAGACCAAGAAAACTACGAGCATATTTCGAAACGTTTTGCCCAAATCCTTTCTATAGATCCTAATAAAATTAACAGTGAAATTTTACCCAACATTGATTGGGTACAAAAAAGCCTAGAAGGACTAAAACCTGTGCAAGCCGGTCCTTTTTTTCTTCATGGAAGTCACAACCGAAACGCCATTCCAGCCAATGTTCTTCCTATTGAAATTGAAGCAAATCAAGCTTTTGGCACCGGACATCATGGAACAACAGCTGGTTGTTTAGAAATGATTGCCAAAGTGATGGAACATGAAAATCCCCAAAATGCACTTGATCTTGGTACCGGCAGTGGGGTACTCGCCATCGGCATCGCAATGCTCAAACCTATTGCTATACTTGCATCTGATATTGATCCAATCGCTATTCAAGTTACACAACACAATATCCAGCTCAATGGCGTAAAAAAATATATCACAGCTGTCACAGCAACAGATTTTGCCCATGATGAAATTGCTTCACGTGCTCCCTTTGATCTTATTGTTGCCAATATCCTTGCCAATCCTCTTATCGCACTTGCACAAGAAATGGTAAAGGCACTCCAAAAAGGTGGATCACTGATACTCTCTGGAGTTCTTGAAGAACAACATGCAGATGTTTTAAAGGCTTATGTAAAACAAGGGCTGAAACACATTGAAACATACCACCGTCAAGGATGGGTTACGATACATCTGAAATAAAGTAAAAGAAAAGGACGTCATTATGTATCAATCTTTTGAGGCGACAACAAATCCAGCCCATGCTCTAGAACGCATTGCCTCTCTGCGTAAAGAGTTTGACCGCCTTGGTCTCGATGGTTTTCTTGTTCCGCGGTGCGATGAACATCAAGGAGAGTATGTCCCTCCCCATGCTCAACGCCTTAGCTGGCTAACCGGCTTTACTGGATCAGCTGGGATTGCACTGATTTTAAAAAACAAAGCCATCATATTTACAGACGGACGATATAAGCTCCAAGTTCGCCAACAAACTGATCCTAATATTTTTGATTATGAAGATCTCATAACTTGCCCTCCCTCACAATGGCTTGAAAAAAATGCTCAAAAACTTTCTATTGGCTTTGATCCATGGCTCCACACCATCACTGCCACCGATGCATTGAGAAACGCATTAGAAATGAAAGCAGGTGGAAAACTTGTAGCAATTCACTCCAATCCCATTGATCTGCTTTGGCATGATCAGCCATCATTGCCACAAGCTGCCCTATCAATTCACCCTCTCAAATATGCTGGGTGCAATACGGATGAAAAACTCGCTTTGATTTACAAAGATATACAGAAAACTCATGCAAATGCTTTTATTTTTACAGACCCTTCCTCCATTGCATGGACATTCAATATACGTGGCAACGATGTTTCCAACGCACCTTTTTCCCTTTGTTTTGCTTTCATTCCCATCCAAGAAACACCAGCCTTATTCATTAACAGCAAAAAACTTGGTGTAGAACAGAAACAATATCTGGAACGTTATGCAAAATTATATGAACCAGAACAGCTTATTCCAAAGATCAAAGAGTATGTTCAAAAAGGGACAGTGTTTGCCTTAGATCCACAGCTAACATGCGAAAAATTACGAACTGTTATTGAAGAAAAAAATAGCTCTTTCATCACACTTACCGATCCTGCCGCTCTACCACGTGCCATTAAAAATGACACAGAACTCAATGGCGCACGCAAAGCGCATCTACGCGATGGTGTTGCCCTAACCCGTTTTTTTTCCTGGTTAGATAAACAAATACCAGGGTCAATAAGTGAAATTTCTGCTGCGCAAAAATTAGAAGAATTTCGCATAAATACAGCAAAAGAAATGGGAGAAGAACTTAAAGATCTTTCTTTTGATACAATTTCAGCAGCAGGAGAAAATGGCGCCATTATTCATTATCGTGTAACAACACAAACAAATAAACAACTCAATGCGGGTGAACTTTATCTTGTTGATTCAGGCGGACAATATCGTGATGGAACGACAGATATCACACGTACAGTAGCAATTGGGAATATTGGAGAAGAAGAAAAACGCTGTTTCACGCTTGTCCTCAAAGGTATGATTGCTCTTTCAACTGCTTACTTTCCAAAAGGAACCCGCGGACAAGACATTGATATTCTAGCGCGCATTGCATTGTGGAAGGCTGGTTTTGATTATGCTCATGGCACCGGTCATGGTGTCGGGTCTTATCTTTCTGTTCATGAAGGACCACAAAATATTTCCCGCAAAGGATGCCAAGAACTCATCTCCGGTATGATTCTTTCAAACGAACCAGGATATTATCGCGAAGGTGCTTTTGGTATCCGTCTTGAAAATTTGATAATTGTAAAGCCAGCACAAAAAATTGATGGCGGGGATATAGAAATGCTTTCGTTTGAGACGCTTACACTTTGCCCTATTGATCGAAAACTCATTCTCCCAGAGCTTTTGACACAAGAAGAACGGCAATGGCTCAATGATTACCATGCGCGCGTTTATCAGATGAATGCACCTTACTTAAATGAAGAAGATAAAAAATGGGCAAAAGAGGCAACACTACCCCTTTAAATGAGGCAACACAAATATCTTCTAACGCTTCTTATAAAAACACCACACCCTTCTCTTTTAAAGAGGGAAATGCATATTTACCATCAGCAATCACAAAAAATGCTTCTATAAAATACTTCAAGTTTTTTTACCGATAGGATAAAAGCTCTTCCCAAACTGAAACAGAACGGGATATACTTATAACAGATAATGCTTATCAACTATCCTCTACCATCTTCACATGAGTTATAGCCTTATTCTGCTGTATAGAAATTTTCATTATATTTTGTAATCCTCCGCGTCTCATTTCTAAAACGCCTATTATAACCAGCTCATTACACTGTTTAAATTCAAAAATTCTGCATATTTAGTTACAATTTTTACCTTGATTCACAGTGATACCGTATATCTTTTACTAATAATAACCTTGTATATTCTTAATCATAAGAGTTTAAGTTTAATATTTAAATTCAACGTTTTTTAATCACTTAATAAATATCAAAATATATGGCGCTCTATTTTTGCAAAAAAAAACAACCCCTATTATCCCCTTTTTGATTCCAGCCCCCCAAAATGTAAGAGAGATAACCATACAAACAGCATACGCATCTTCTAGAAAACGCCCTCTAAACATCATGTTCCTCAATCAACTGTAGCCAAGTCTCTTCATCGATAACCTCAACACCTAATTCTTCAGCTTTAGCCAATTTGGAGCCCGCTCCAGGTCCTGCAACAAGAAGATCTGTTTTTTTAGAAAGTGAACCAGATGTTTTGGCCCCTAATCGCTCTGCCAATGCTTTTGCTTCATCGCGTGACATATGCGCCAAAGTTCCTGTAAAAACAATTGTCTTCTCCGCTATTGGGGAAGAAGCTGTCGTGATAGGCTCTTCATCAAGAGGAGTTACTTCTTCAAGTAAAACAGACAAAACCTCACGATTATGCGCTTCTTGATAAAAATCAACAATTGCGCTCCCTACCTGTGGTCCAATTCCTTCGATATTGGTAAGCTCCATCCAAGCTTCATTGCCTTTTTCATTTGCCTTATCACATGGCATAAGTGCTCCCATAGCCGCAGTTTCAAAAGCTGTATAATTTTTATAAGTACGCGCAAGGCGGCGTGCATTCACCTCTCCAACATGACGAATCCCCAATGCAAACAAAAAACGGCTTAAAGGAATTTCGCGACGTGCATTAATGGCATCATACAATTTGCGAACTGAAACAGTACCAAAACCTTCTATATTTTCTAAACGTATCAAAGATTTTTCTTGGCGACGTTCTAAAGTAAAAATATCGGCTGGTGTATGAATACAAAGCGCTTCATCTTGAGCATAGAAAAAAAACTCTACCTGTTTTTTACCCAAGCCCTCAATATCAAAAGCATTACGCGCAACAAAATGACGAATACGCTCAATCGCCTGTGCAGGACAAATAAGCCCCCCTGTACAGCGACGCACGGCTTCTCCCACTTCACGAACAGCATGACTCCCACAAGCTGGACACAAATGAGGAAAAATAAAGACAGAAGCATCTTTCGGGCGTTTTTCAATAATAACATCAATAACTTGAGGGATCACATCACCAGCACGTTGTACAATCACGCTATCGCCTACACGGATGTCACGTCCTTCACGAATAGGCTCTCCTTTATGACCAATTCCCTTAATATAATCCTCATTATGCAAACTAGCATTGGTCACCACGACTCCACCAACAGTAATAGGTGTAAGACGTGCAACAGGTGTCAAAGCTCCCGTGCGACCAACTTGAATGTCAATATCTTTCAAAAGCGCTATCGCTTTTTCTGCTGGAAATTTATGCGCGATTGCCCAACGCGGCGAACGAGAAACAAACCCCAAGCGCTTTTGGAGCATCAAATCATTAACCTTATAAACAATCCCATCAATATCATAGCTTAAAGAATGACGGCATTCTTCGATATCGTGATAATAAGAAATAATTTCTTCTAACGTCTTAAAGGCTTTTGTTAATGGATTGATAACAAAGCCATATTCTTTTAGCTTTTTCATCATCTCCATTTGACTTTCTGCCAATATTTCACTCACCTCACCACAAGCATAAGCAAAAAATTGAAGCTTTCTGCTAGCGGTTATCCGTGAATCAAGCTGACGGAGTGAACCAGCTGCCGCATTTCGAGGATTGGCAAAGGTTAACTTGCCCTTCTCTTGTTGGCTGATATTAAGTGCTTGGAAATCCTCCCGCCCCATATAAACTTCACCACGCACCTCAATTATATCAGGAAAATCACCTTGCAAAACTTGTGGAATATCAGCAATGGTTCGGGCATTTGCCGTCACATTTTCACCGACAGTTCCATCCCCACGCGTTGCCGCCCCCACAAGCCGCCCCTTTTCATAGCGTAAAGACAAAGATAAACCATCAATTTTTGGCTCCGCTGTTATTTCCAACACCTGTGTTTCTGGAAGCCGTAAAAAACGACGAATACGCTCAACAAATTCAGTAACATCTTCAGAGCTAAACGCATTATCCAGTGAAAGCATTGGCTGTGCATGAACAGATTTTTCAAACTTTTCAGAAATTGGTGCCCCAATTTTATGTGAAGGAGAATCAACACGAATAAGCTCTGGAAAAAGAGCTTCAATTTCTGCATTACGGCGGCGCAAAGCATCATATTCTGCATCGGAAATTTCAGGCTGATCATCACGATTATAAAGCACATCATGACGTGCAATCTCTTTTGCCAACCACTCTAATTCACTTTCTGCTTCAACAGCTGTGAGATTTTTATCTGCATCTTTGTTCATAAAATCTATTCCAAATTACGAGCACTGCCACAAGGATGATCTCCGCGCCTCCTCATAAAGTGAATCTCAATAAATACAAGCTTTCCAGTATTTTTATCGCTGACTAATTACCTTCATGCTAGAAGCTTTTGAGCCGCTGCACGCGCTTCTTCAGTAATCTGTTCTCCTGCCAACATACGAGCAATTTCTTCTGCACGCTCATGCTCTTCCATTTTATGAATAGCAGTAACAAAGCGTCCTTTATCATGACTCTCAATTTTTGAAATAAGAAAATGACCATGCGCTTTCGATGCAACCTGTGGAGCATGCGTAATAGCGAAAACCTGAACATGTTCTGATAAGCGTTGCAACCGTTGCCCAATAGCAGCTGCAACAGCACCCCCAACGCCTGTATCAATTTCATCAAAGATCAGCGTCGGTGCTGATCCTCGATCAGATAAAACAACTTTTAATGCCAACAAAAAACGAGACAATTCACCGCCAGAAGCCACACTAAGCATTGGTCCAGCACGTGTTCCAGGATTTGTTCGCACCCAATATTCAATACGATCACATCCCTCTGCACTCCGCTTTTCGATATCACTTTGCATTTCAACAATAAATTCAGCCCTCTCTAATTTCAATGCCGGTAACTCAGTCATCACGCTTTCAGACAAGTGCTTTGCAATCTCTTGACGTTTTATTGACAACGCTTGTGCTAACGTATCGTAATTTTTTTGTGCTTGTTTTGCTTCATCTTCAAAACGTGTCAATATAGTCTGAGCCTCTTCAAAATCAGCTAATTCAGCATCCATCTTATCGTGTAACTGAACCAATTCATCCGCAGAAACTTGATATTTACGAGCAAAACCCCGAAGAGAAAAAAGACGCTCTTCTATCCGTTCCAATTCATCAGGTTCAAAATCTAATGCTCGTATTGCCGTCTCAATACCTTCTTGCGCTGTTGCAAGTGCATGCAATGCCTCATCAATAGATTTCACCACTGGTGCAATAAGCTCTTGTGCTTCAGGAATTTTCCGCTCCAAACGCCTCACCAAATTGGAAAGCACTGGGATTGGTGATTTTTGACCCGTTAAAAGATCATCCGCTTCTTTAATATCCGTCGCTATTTTTTCTAATTTAAGCATATCGGCACGACGAAGAGAAAGAGTATCCTCTTCACCAACTTTAAAATCAAGCTTTTCAAGCTCTTCTACACACGCACGAAGATAATCAACCTCACGTACAGCACTCTCTACTTTAAGACGCTGCCGTTGCAAACGCTCCTCAAATTCACGCCATGTGTAATAACACTGACGCAAATTTTCCACTTCATCCTCAAGACCACCAAAGGCATCTAATAATTGGCGATGTGTAGCAACATCAACAAGCGCACGATCATCATGTTGTCCATGGATTTCAACCAGCAAACGGCCAACACTCCGCATCAATGCAACACTAGACACCTGATCATTGATAAAAACACGGCTGCGTCCATCACTTGATTGCACACGTCGTAAAATAATATCACCCTCATCATCAAGACCATTCTCACGAATAAGTTGACGTGCAGGATGTGAAACAGACACATCAAAAACAGCTGTGACCTGCCCGCGCTCAGCACCATGACGCACAAGCGAAGCATCACCCCGCCCCCCTAGAGCAAGTGATAAAGCATCAAGGAGAATAGACTTCCCCGCACCTGTTTCTCCAGTTAAAACCGTCAACCCCGCCGTAAAATGAATATCGAGCGTTTCGATCAAAACAATATTATGAATCGAAAGCTGTACCAGCATAGAGAATCAACGTACCCTCTTCTTATCACCACCTAAAGCATTTGAGATCCAAGAAGATTTATGCTCGCGTGGCGATATTTTATTCTTCTGCAAGAGATTATAAGAAAATTTATACCACTCACTTTTGGGATAGTTACGTCCTAAAATAGCTGCTGCCGTCTGCGCTTCCGCCGTTAAGCCAAGAGCAAGATTAACTTCCGTCAAGCGGAAAAGCGCTTCTTCAATTTGATTTGTATCGGAATACTCTTCAACCACGGTACGAAACCGTCTACTTGCCGCAAGATAGCGCCGCCCCTCTTCATAATAACGACCAATCTGCATTTCTTTGCCAGCCAGCTGTTCGCGCCCAAAACGTATTTTATCCTTAGCATCCTTGACATATTCAGAATTAGGATAACGCTCTATAAGGAGCTGCATAGCAGCAATAGCACGTTTCGTATCACGTTGATCACGCGTAACATCAGGAATCCGACGGAAAGAAGAAAGACCAATAATATAGTACGCATAAGCCGAGTCAGTCGACCCTGGATAAAGAGTAATATAGCGTTGAGCCATACTAATTGAATCATCATACTTTCCGAGTCGGTAATTAGTAAAAGCACCCATGACCAAAGATTTACGCCCCCAGTCTGTATAAGCATACTGCTTTTCAATCTTCAAAAACTTCTTCGATGCATCCCCAAGCTTCCCACTCTCAAGGCTAGCAAGCGCCTGATTATATAAAACATCTGGTGGCTCTATTTTCAAAACATAAGCAGATGGATCAAGGGTATTTTTCTCTTTAAAGAGGCATCCCGCCAACATACAGGTGCTTCCCAAAAGCACCACCCCCAATATCTTGCGTACAATGTTAAATTTTCTATATGTCATATTTCCAATGCACACATGAGATTTTTTCATAGTTTTTCCGGCCTCCACAGAATATCACCTTGTAGCAAAAACAAGTTATCAAAGGTCTTATACCATATCACTTTAAAATCCACATAACCAATTTAGCAGTTTAGGTCAATCATCCCCTTAAAAATCAAATAAACGATAAAAAAATCTTGTCAATTTTTTTACTCTTTCTCTAAAAAGCTTTTTTCGTAATGTGATTCGTCTGCCAAAACAGCCTTCACCAATTGCGCATTAATTCTATGTCCACTACAATAAGAACGAAATAATCCAATAAAAGGCGCCCCAAGCAAAGCAGTATCACCAATCGCATCAAGCATCTTGTGCCGAACACATTCATTCTCCCAATAAGGACCATCGGGATTTAAAATTTTATCATTAAGGTCGATAACAAGAGAATTTTCCAAAGAAGCGCCTCTCGCCTTTCCAGAAAGCCTTAATTTTTCCACGTCTTTGAGAAAACCAAAAGTGCGCGCACGTGACAAATCATCTCTAAACCCTCGTGTGGTAAGATCAAAACTGAAATGTTGCTTACCAATAGCAGAAGAAGGAAAAGAGATCGTTATATCAAAACGACGTCCATCGAATGGCAAAAGCTCTGCAACACCATGAGCCTCTTCAACCCGCAACGGCTTTTTTATAATGAAATAAGAACGTAACGCATTTTGCTGTACAATGCCAACATCTTCAAAAGCTTGGCAATATAGCCACGCTGAACCATCCAAAATAGGAATCTCATTATGTGACATTTCAATAACAAGATTATCCAAATTATAAGCAACAATTGCTGCCATCAAATGTTCAATTGTTTCAACCCTTACATCTCCATCTCCAAGTACCGTTGATAATTCAGTTGCTCCTGTTTGCGATGCATGGGCTTGAAATATTTTCTCTGTTCCGTCTAATCCACAACGCTTAAAAATAATACCACACCCAACATCCGCTGGACAAACCTTCACCACTGACAAACAGCCACTGTGAACGCCAATCCCCTTAAATGTTACTGCTTTTTTAAGAGTAGACTGATATTTTGGCACCAAGTTCATCATATTATTTTATTGAATTGCTTTTACATCTTTTAACAAAATTTATAAAATCATAAAAAATATTCATAGTAAATAATAAAAAAACCGCTTAGTATAAGCGGTTTTTTTAAAAAAAGTATTTTATCCAAAAAACAGCAATATATTTTACTGTATAATTTTTGACTGATCATAAAAGAGGTAATAAAATTGCTTACTTTGCCTCATTTTTCATCAATTAATTTGCTTGACGACGTAAAAATGCTGGTATTTCCAACTGATCTTCTTCACTTATAAAAGTACGCTGATCTTGTGGTACCTGAGGGTGCAGCTCACCAGAACGACGTGGAACATAAACAGAAGCATCTTGAGAAAGCGCCTGAGAATTTTTATTGTAAACATGAGACTCTTGCTGCTGAGACGATCTAACAGCAGGCTCCAGCCTCGCTTCTGGCTCTGCTTCTTCACGATGCGTCAAGCTCTGTTTCAAACGCTGCCAAAGATTACGAGGACCTTGATCAGTCACAGATGTCCTTTGACTTTGTCCATGAGCAACAGGAGGAAAATCCTTTAACTCAGGCATACGCATTGGAGCGCGCGCTTGCATTTGTTGCATTTGTTTTGGTTGCACTGGCTTTTCTTTTTGCTTCACAACCCCTGTCATCTCATCAAGAACATGCGCTGTTGCCTCCATACTCACGGGAGCAGTCATAGCCTGTTGAGAACCACGACTTACTTGCATACGGGGCACATTTGATCTCTGTTCCTGAACAGCATTTGAACCATACGTAACAGCATTCGTCGCACTTCGTGTCGTCATTGCTTCTGTAGGATGTGCAAAAATTTGACTTTTGGGACGGAACTGTTCTCCGGTTGATTTACCCTTCTCTATTTCAAGTGATTCGATCACTTCTACCATTGACTCAGAACGCAATGGCGATGACTGAACATGAAAAGAACTGTGTGGCGTTCCAGGATCGCTCTTGCGCATTGAAGAAACAGGCCTTTGAAGCTGAGGATGAGAGGACTGAACCACATCACTAACTTCACGATCAATACCGGTGGCAACCACAGAAACACGAATAACGCCTTCCAATGACTCATCATCAATAGCGCCAAAGATCACATTCGCATCAGCATCCACTTCTTCACGAATACGATTAGCAGCTTCATCAACCTCAAAAAGAGTCATATCACGACCACCCGTAATAGAAATCAATAAACCACGCGCCCCACGCATAGAGGTATCATCCAACAATGGGTTTGCAATAGCAGCTTCAGCCGCAGCCAAAGCACGCCCATCACCAGATGCCTCACCCGTTCCCATCATAGCTCGACCCATTTCGTGCATAACAGAGCGAACATCAGCAAAATCAAGATTAATCAAACCCTCTTTAATCATCAAATCCGTAATGGAAGCAACACCAGAATAAAGCACTTGGTCAGCCATAGCAAAAGCATCAGCAAACGTTGTCTTATCATTTGCAATACGGAAAAGATTTTGATTGGGAATAACAATCAATGTATCGACAGACTTTTGTAATTCTTCAATACCAGCCTCTGCCGTTTTCATACGACGTGCGCCTTCAAACTGAAACGGCTTTGTCACAACACCAACAGTCAAAATACCTTTTTCACGCGCTGCGCGAGCAACAACGGGAGCAGCCCCTGTTCCAGTTCCTCCCCCCATACCAGCAGTAATGAAAACCATATGAGAGTCTGCAAGATGATCGATAATTTCATCAATACATTCCTCTGCCGCCGCTTGTCCAACTTCCGGTAAAGCACCAGCACCCAAACCTTCTGTCACAGCTGCCCCAAGTTGGATAACACGTTCAGCCTTTGACATAGCCAAAGCCTGTGCATCCGTATTTGCAACAACAAAGTCAACTCCCTGAAGACCAGCATTTATCATATTATTCACGGCATTCCCGCCACCACCTCCAACACCAAAAACGGTAATGCGTGGCTTCAATTCCGCGATATCTGGCCGATGCAGATTAATCGTCATTTTCTTTTCCTTCTCATAAGACACCGCAAGCCAAAGCGATGAAATTTATCCAACTAGACTTAACTAAAAACTCTCACGCAACCACTGACCAACACGCTGAAAATACCCACGCGTGCCCATCGACAAATGATTTCCTGCCGCCTGCATTGTTTTTTCTTCAAAACCCACCAATTGCGGATAAATTAACAACCCAACAGCAGATGTAAACGCCGCCCCTTTTGCAAGAGAAGGAAGCCTCGAAATACCTAAAGGCCGCCCGATACGAACATTTCTTCCTAATATAGTACGTGCCATTTCTGGCAATCCTGTTAACTGGCTTGCTCCCCCAGTCAAAATAACACGTTTACCAATGATGTGACCAAAACCAGAACGATTTAAACAATCACGGACCATTTCTAAAATTTCTTCAACACGCGCACGAATGATACGTCCAAGAACCGCGCGAGGATATTGAGTTTCACGCTGTTCACTCCCAATTTCTGCTACATTAATCATTTGCCGCTCATCGGTACTTGTTAAAAGTGCTGAACCATAAACAACTTTTAAACGTTCCGCCTCTGTTAGAGACATAGAAAATCCGCGCGCAACATCAAGAGTGACATGATGACCCCCAACAGCAAGAGCATCCGCATGAATAAATTTTCCCTCAAAAAACACTGAAAATGTTGTTGTTCCACCACCAAAATCAATACATGCAGCCCCTAAATGCGCCTCATCATTCATCAAGACAGAAAGACCACTTGCAAAGGGAGTAGCAACCATTGCTTCAACACTCAAATGTGCACGATTAACACAAGTTTCTAAATTACGCAAAGAAGCTGTTTCAGCTGTTACCACATGCACGTCAACACCAAATGTTTCCCCTGCCATTCCGACAGGATCAGAAATTCCTTTATCTCCATCCAATACATAAGAAACTGGAACTGAGTGCATAACATGACGTTCAGCATCAAAAGCTTTACGCGAAACATCTGAAAAGGCCATACGCATATCACGCTTGGTGACTTCACGACCATTCAAATGAACTTTTCCATTAATCAAAGCACTTTGTAATCGACTTGAGGAAAAATTCACAATCACTGAATCCACCACCAAACCAGCCATTTTTTCTGCCGCATCAACAGCCAATCTTATTGATTGTTCTGCTGCAAACATATCCATGACAACACCGGATTTAATACCGCGTGAACGCTGCACTCCAAAGCCTAGAATTTCCGTAGAATGTGTACGACCATGTAAATAGTGCGCATGCTTTAAAGGACGCAAACAAGCAATAAGACAAACAATCTTACTTGAACCGACATCAAGAACCGTTAAAAAACGTGTTTTACGCCCTCCCAGATGATGTGATCTAAGCAACATCATGGGTTTCCTGCCTTTCGTGTCTTTAAAATACGTTCTTCTTCTTCCACAGTAGCATGATAACGCTCCAACGTTTCATCTGATAAAGAAACAGTAATTCTATCAGCAAGACGTAAATCAACACTGCGAATATCGCGAGATAAAAGATCTTGCATTATACCGGACGAAACAAGAGAAGAAAGCTTTTCAAGGGCACCATTTTCAGGCAACATAACGCGCATTCCATTATCCAAAACAAGATCCCAACGTCGATCACCTACCCGCACGAAAGCACGAACACGATCATATACTTCCGGATAGACCGACAGCGCTTGAATAAACACTTTAGCAGCATTTTGCGCACCCTGCCCAACCACAAGAGGTAAATCCCGAACAATTTCCCCTTTAAAGGGCACAATGACACGACCTGTATTATCAACAATATCCACTATGCTATCATGTTGCCAAATAGCATAGGGTTCACGCTCCACGATGGAAATGCGCATTCTATTAGGATAAATTTTCTGAACATTAGCCGATTGCACCCAAGCCTGTTTTTCCAAAAGAGAACGTGCTCTTTCAACATCAAAAGTGAATATAGAAGGCGCAACATCAAGTTTTAAAATTTTAAAAATATCCTGCTTTGTCAAGCGCTTATTGCCGCTTATATCGACATGAGTGACCACAAAACTACTATCTAATATGATCGTGTTTACGATCACAGCCATCTGACCACTTGATGAAAGTCCATAAAAAGCCGTAACAAAGAAAAACCATACCACCGCAAAAGAACCGAAATGGCGTGGAATATGAATATTGACAAAAACAAACTCAAACATAAACCGGAGGAAACGACGATAAAGACGTGGCAAAGCCGGCACTGAAAGCACCTCCATCGGAACATTTGTTTTATTAACATTCAACGCATACATGATGCGTCCTCCACCATCCATTGAACAATATCGCCGTAAGTACGGCCGCTCGCTTTTGCAATATCAGGAAGAAGAGACGTCGATGTCATACCGGGTTGCGTATTAATTTCAAGCCAAACCAATTCTCCCGTTTTCTCATCAAAACGAAAATCAGAACGGCTAACACCTCGACACCCTATCGCCTGATGGGCTGCTAAAGACATTCTTTGCACACTTTGGTAAATATTTAGTGAAAGTTGTGCAGGACAAATGTGAAGAGAACCACCCGTTTTATATTTCGAGTCATAATCGTAGAATGGAAAGTGTTTATTGGGAAGAATTTCACACACATCCAGCACTTCATTCCCCAAAACAGCACAAGTCAATTCACGACCAGGAATATATTTTTCAATCATCACCTCATCGGCATACCCCCACTCAGCTCCCCCAATATTATGCGGCGGTGCTGCTTCATTTCCATGGACAATGACAACACCAAAACTTGATCCTTCACACACAGGTTTAATTACATAAGGAGGCTCCATGGGATGCGTTTGTCCCAAAGCAAAACGACTCATGATCCGAGAAGGAGCAACACAAACCCCAACATTTGCAACGATAATTTTTGCACGTCCCTTATCCATTGCCAAAGCAGATGCCATCACACCAGAATGGGTATAAGGAATTTTTAAATATTCAAGAATCCCCTGGATCCGGCCATCTTCACCAAATGGACCATGCAATGCATTGAAGGCAATATCGGGCTGCAACTGTTCAAGAACAGAAGCAATATGAGCGTCAACATCCACGCGGCTCACGCGATACCCCTGCAGCTCTAGAACATCAGCACAAGCCGCCCCTGAAGATAAACTTACAGACCGTTCAGAAGAAAAACCTCCCATTAACACAGCTATATGTTTATCTCTCATAATAAATCACCCTCTTTCGCATACTATATGTAGTCTATATAAAATACATCAGCACCACATACAGAAAAAACAAGGTTTATCCTTGCGAATCAATAACCTAGCATTTTGCATAATGAATCAGACTCAAAAGCCTGATGCAAGAGATTCTTTGTTAATTTATTGATTCTTAATAGAAATTTTTTATTATCTCTTTGAAATGACTCAATTTTTTATTTTCACTTTTTTAGTGAACAATAAATCAATGAAATGGATCAAAAGGAGAAACACTTCGACCACGCTCAAATTGACCGATACGCTCTATTTCCCACTGTAAAAGGTGGGCTGAATTTGCAAAAACACGCGCACGCACTGTTTCTCCCAATGCTTCAAGATCATATCCTGTTGCTTGCCCTGTATTAATCATAAAGTTACAGTGCATTTCACTCATTTGAGCGCCACCAATCCGTAAACCACGACACCCTGCTTCATCAATCACGCGCCACGCAGATCCATTCTCAGGATTTTTGAACGTTGATCCTCCTGTCTTTTCACGAATGGGTTGTACTGTTTCTCTGTGGAGGGAAACTTCATCCATAGCAGCACGAATATCATCTTTATTACCGAGTTCTCCTTCCAATAAAGCAGCTGTAAAAATAAAATCTTTAGGAATATCACAATGGCGATAGGAATAATGCATATCTTTCAAACTCAAGATATGACGTTGCCCTTTACGATCCAGCGCATAGACCTCAACAACACGCGCTGCGGTTTCAATACCATTCGCACCCGCGTTCATTTTGAGAGCTCCTCCAAGAGCACCAGGAATACCATGATAAAAATGAAAACCTGCAATTCCTGCCTTTAAAGCGGCAACAGCTAAATGTTTATCCGCCGTACCAGCACCAACTAAAAAGCCTTTTGGAGAAACTTGCTGCACTTGCCCAAAGTTTTTTGGCGAAAGACGAATCACAACACCAGGAACGCCCCCATCACGCACCAGAAGATTAGAACCGATACCGACAATTGTTACAGGAACAAATTCAGGCAAATTTTGAAGAAAGAGAGCCAAATCTTGTTCATCAACAGGCTGATAAAAAAGCTCTGCCAACCCACCCGTGCGAAACCACGTTACCTTACGCATTTCAACATTAGGTGTAAGTTTGCCTCTCACGCCACCCAACAGCGGTTGCAATTGCGCCAATAGCGCCTCACCATCAATGTGCTGAAAATTTACCATGACCATCCAATACCGCTAATTGATGAGGCAACGCACAAGCCCATTGTGTGATATTGCCAGCACCAAGAAAAACAACATAATCCTCTGCCTGAGCAAATTTTGAGACAAAAGACACAACATCTTCCAGACTATGTATCAAGCGCACATCACGATGACCCGCCATTTTAATATGCTCTACCAATTCTTGAGAACCAAATCCTACAATAGGCTCTTCACCAGCCGCATAAACGGGCGTAATCAACACTGTATCTGCATCATTAAAACAAGCAGAAAAATCATCAAATAAATGATACAAACGTGAATACCGATGGGGTTGTGCAATCGCAATAACACGCCCTTTTGCACTCTCACGTGCTGCACGCAAAACAGCCTTTATTTCAACAGGATGATGTCCATAATCATCAAATATTTCAATACCCCGCCAACTTCCTGTTCGCGTAAAACGCCGTTTTACTCCGCCAAATTCTGCTAAGCCCCTTTTTATAGCTTCATTTGAAATGCCTAGTTCATGCGCAATAGCAATCGCCGCCGTTGCATTAGCAACATTATGCTGTCCTGCCATGGGCAAAAGCAAATTTTTCAACTCAATTTTTCTTCCTGTTTTGCGTGAGCGAACAAGAACATCAAAATGCGTTTTTTGACCATCCATCGAAAGATTAAGAAAACGAACATCCGCTTGTGGATTTGCACCATAAGTGATCACCCAACGATCATCAATACGGCCCGCCAATGACTGAACCTCTGGATGATCAAGGTACAAAACAGCAAAACCATAAAAAGGAACATTTTCTACGAATTGCCGAAAAGCCTCACGCACAGCATCAAAACTTCCATAATGATCTAAATGCTCAGCGTCAATATTAGTAATAACAGCAATATCAGCAGGCAGCTTTAAAAATGTACCATCACTTTCATCAGCTTCAACAATCATCCAATCGCCATCTCCTGTACGAGAATTCGTACCATAAGCATTAATAATACCGCCATTAATCACCACTGGATCAAAATGACCAGCATCAAGGAGAGCTGCGACCATTGATGTGGTCGTTGTTTTACCATGTGTACCACCCACCGCAATTGCACGCCGAAACCGCATCAGCTCCGCTAGCATTTCTGCACGTCTGACAAGCGGTAAATGTCTTTCCTTTGCAGCAATATACTCAGGATTTGTTTTTTTAACGGCAGTAGAAAAAACAACAACCTCTGCATTCCCTAAATTTTCAGCACAATGACCTATATGAACGTTAATTCCTTTTCTCCGCAAACGTTCAACATTCGCACTCTCAACTTGATCTGACCCTTGAACTTTATAGCCAAGATTATAAAAAACCTCCGCAATTCCACTCATACCGATCCCCCCGATTCCGATAAAATGGATAACGCCTATATCAAGTGGCATTTTCATTAAAAAGCTCCTCTTTTATATCTGACAACAATCGCCCTGAAATTAAGGATTCAGCCATATCAGCAAGACAACGGGTTGCATGAGGTTGCCCAACTTTTTTTGCAGAAAGCGCTTGTTTTTCTAATAAATGGGGCGCACAACAAGCGTGCATTAAAAGAGAAAAAAGCTTTTGTGCATTTAAATCTTTTTCTGATACAATTTGCGCACCACCTACACGAGCAAGCAGAGCTGCATTGGCAGCCTGATCATGATCTAAAGCATGGGGATAGGGAACAAGCAAAGCAGGTCTACCAATCACCGCTATCTCACAAACAGATGAAGCCCCAGCGCGCGACAAAATAAAATGGGCATGTGCCATACGTTCAGCCATATCATCAAAAAAAGGAGCTACCTCTGCTTGTACGCCCATATCACGATAGATTTTGATCAACCCTTCTGCTTCACCTCGAACTTGCTGCACAATTCGTAAACGTTTACGGTTCTTATCATCGAATAAAGCAATAGCTTCTGGAACAATATGTGAAAAAGCAGAAGCCCCTTGGCTACCTCCAAAAATCAAAAAATGAAATGGCTCTTCACCAGTTGAGGGATGATAAGGAATTTTGGCCGCCTTCAACACAGCCTCACGAACAGGATTCCCCGTCAAAAGTATTTTATGAGCATAAGCGCCATTTGGCGACAACAAACCACCAGCGATTGCACGCACAAAAATTGCCAACACCCGATTGGCACGCCCCATAACAGCATTTTGTTCATGAATAAATGTTACACGCCTCGTTAAGGCCGCAATAAAAAGAGGAGGAAAGCTCGGATACCCTCCAAATCCTCCAACAAGAACAGGACGTAATTTATAAAACAACGCCAACGATTGCCCCATCCCCCTTAGCAAAGACCAAAACGTCTTTATCAGAGCAAAAGGATGGCGTCGTGTAAATGTTGCCGATGAAACGATATGAATATGCTCTTCATCAAAGCAGCGAACAAAAGGTCGTGCTCTTTCATCTGTTATTAAATGAACATCATATCCACGCTGCCTTAATTCAACAGAAAGGGCTTCAGCAGGAAAAAGATGTCCACCTGTACCACCAGCCACCAAAACAATAACTTTTTTATCATTCATAAGGGGTATCCAAGATAGAAGAGGAAGAAAAAGCTGAAAGGCGTGCTTCTGGCCAACGACGTGTTAAACTGAGCAAAATGCCCATTGAAAACGCAATCGCCACCATCGAAGAACCACCATAAGAAATAAAAGGCAATGTCATGCCTTTTGGAGGAATTAAGTGAAGATTAACGGCCATATTAATAGCTGATTGAAAGCCAATCATCATTGCTATGCCAGTAATACCAAGACGTATAAAGGAATCACGTGTATTCATGGCTATATACAATGAACGCATAACGATAAAGCCAAAAAGCATCATAATTAATAAACAAAGAATAATACCATACTCTTCAGCAGCAACGGAAAATACAAAATCTGTATGGCTATCAGGAATGATACGTTTTACTGTTCCCTCCCCAGGACCTTGCCCAAACCAACCACCATTCAAAATAGCCTCACGTCCTACATCCACTTGAAACGTATCCCCTTCACCTGTCAAAAAACCATTGATACGCTCGCGTACATGATGCAGAAAAAGATAAGCTAAAATAATTCCTACAATGCCTAAAATGAGAAAGAGAAAAATAATGGTAAGAGGTACACCAGCAATAAAAAACAGCCCCCCCCATGTTGCACTTATTAAAACTGTTTGTCCAATATCAGGCTGCAAAACCAGAAGCACACAACAAATGGCATAAAGTAGAATCGCTAACGTATAACCCAGAATTCCCCTCCTGCGTATCTGTTCTGAAAAAAGCCAAGCAGACATAACCACAAAAGCTGGCTTCATAAACTCTGAAGCCTGTACAGAAAAACCAAATAGTAGAATCCACCTCCGTGCTCCCTTTAATTCTGGACCCCAAAATAAGGTTGCAACCATAAGAGCAAGCGTTACAATGAGCAAAAGAGCACATAAACGACGAATATTAGAAAGCGAAAAAAAGGAAATGGTAACCATCGTAAAAAATGCTGAAATGCTAAAAATGATATGCCACCGAACAAAATAAAAACTATCAGCAATTCCGATTTTTTTTGCAATAATAGGGCTGGCAGCAAAAGACAGCATAATGCCAATTCCCATTAAAATTAAACAAGCTGCAAAGATAGAGCGATCAATCGTCCACCACCAATTAGCAATTGGATCTCTATCTGCACGCGTAACCATGGTATCCACCTTATCCATTTTATAAATTATCTTAAAGTGATATGGTTCCCCAGCCTATTTAACAAACACTTTAAAAACTAAATTACACAAAAAAAGATTCTGGAGTCTTAACGCAAAATATTTTTTTATAACTGATGATTTTTTTATTGTAACTGCATCACAAAAGAGACAAATTCTTCGCCTCGCATTTCATAATTTTTAAATTGGTCATAACTTGCACAAGCAGGTGACAAAAGAACCGTCACCTCTTTTTCCTTACAACCCATTGCATCAACAGCTGCTTCACGCACCGCATTTTTCAAAGTTAAGCTCATAGAAAAGGGAAAAGCAGATCCAATAGTGCGAGCAAATTCTTCCGCCGCGCTCCCAATCAAATAGGCTTTACGAATTTTAGGAAAAAATTTTCTAAGAGACTCTATTCCTCCCTTTTTTGCCTGTCCCCCAACAATCCAAAAAATATCATTAAAGGTGGAAAGCGCAGGAGCTGTTGCATCTGCATTAGTCGCCTTGCTGTCATTGATAAACAAAACCGCCCCCATTTTACGCACCTGCTGCATACGATGATCCAGCCCTTTATAACTTGCTAAATGCTTGTTCATAGAAGGATCGGTTATTTTTAAAGCCTGCAACGTTGCTAATGCCATAAGGGCATTTTGCGCATTATGACGTCCGCGCAAAGCAGTCATAGACGTCAGATCTGCAAGCATATGACGCTGTCCTTGATAAACAGAAAAGAGCTTAGTCCCATCTGCATAAAAACCATTTTCAACAAAATGATCCTTGGAAATTGCCCCAATTTTCTTCCCTTCATGAAGCAACTGTTGATATAAAACCCTACAAGCTGCATCATCAACTGAAATAAAAGCCTGTGAAGCCTGAGCAATCAGATGCCTTTTGGTTTGCACATAACAGGCAAAACTCCCATGTCGATCAATATGATCAGGTGTTAAATTCAATAAAAGTCCAATGGTCGGCTGAAGAGAGGGTGTAAGATCAATTTGAAATGATGAACATTCAATCACATAGATACGTTTTTTAACAAATGGCTTAAGCGTCAATATTGCCTTTCCGATATTCCCCCCCACCTGCACATCATAACCCATTTTTTCCAACAAATGCGCAAGTAAAGCCGTTGTGGTTGACTTTCCATTCGTCCCCGTAATCGCAATGAAAGGAACATCTTGGTCACAAAAACCATAATGCTGTAAAAAATGCTGGCGCGCACGAACAAATAATTCAATATCACCGATAATTTCTATATTTTTTTTTCGTGCTTTTTCAACAACCCAATGGGGTTGAGGATAATTTAAAGGAACTCCAGGAGCTACAATCAATGCAACAAATTCTGACCAATCTTCATAACGGAGATCTCGCGTTGGAATATTGTGCCGGAAAGCCATCTGCACGCTTGAAGGACTATCATCCCACGCCACCACTTCTGCACCGCCACGCATCAATGCTTGTGCCGTTGCTAGTCCAGACTTTCCTAATCCAAATAAAGCAACTTTTTGTCCTTTATAACACGCAACAGAAATCAAAATCTCACCGCAATTTAAGTGTTGAAAGACCAATAAGAGCAAGAACAATTGAAATAATCCAAAAGCGTATCACGACTTGGCTTTCAGTCCAGCCTTTTTTCTCAAAATGATGATGTATCGGTGCC
This sequence comes from Bartonella sp. MR168JLCBS, assembly GCF_042194175.1. NCBI lineage: Bacteria > Pseudomonadati > Pseudomonadota > Alphaproteobacteria > Hyphomicrobiales > Bartonellaceae > Bartonella > Bartonella sp. MR168JLCBS. Next base: position 82,740 of record NZ_JBHIMP010000005.1, read on the forward strand.
ATAAGAAACACTCGTTTTCTTGTTAATTTGAAATAACCAACCTGAATAACGACCGAAAAAGCTTCCACAACAAAAAGCCCACCAATAAGAGCCAAAACAATTTCGTGCTTCGTAGCGACTGCAACAGTCCCCAATAATCCTCCAAGAGCCAACGAACCAGTATCTCCCATAAAAATAGCTGCAGGTGGTGCATTAAACCATAAAAAACCAAGCCCTGCCCCAACAACAGCTCCCAGTAAAACAGCCAATTCACCTGCTCCCGATACATAATGGATTTGGAGATAATCAGCAAAATTCATATTACCAGAAAGATAAGCAATCAGAGCAAAAGATAAGGCTGCAACCATCACAGGAACAATAGCAAGGCCATCAAGTCCATCCGTCAAATTAACCGCATTACCCGTCGCGACAATAACAAAAGCAGAAAAAGGAATAAAAAACCAGCCCAAATTGATAAGATAATCTTTCAAAAAAGGCAAAGCGAATCCAGATGAGCCAATTTGTAGGATGACAAAAGCAGCAATTGCGGCAACACAAAACTCCAAACTTAACCGTGCTTTCCCAGAAAATCCTTTGTCTGTTTGTTTTGTGACCTTAAGATAATCGTCATAAAATCCAATTACCCCAAAAGAAAGCATAACCAATAGCGATACCCAAAAATAAATATTCGATAAATTACACCACAAAAATGCCGATACCACAATGCCGGTTAAAATCATCAATCCACCCATTGTAGGTGTTCCAGCCTTTTTAAAATGTGTTTGAGGACCATCCGCACGAATCGGTTGCCCCTTACCCTGCCGCAATTTAAGAGAAGCAATGATGCTAGGTCCAAACAAAAAGACGATGAGCCCCGAAGTAAGCATAGCCGCTATCGTGCGAAAAGTAATATAACGAAATACATTCACACCTGGAAGCCAATCACTAAACGAAGAAAAAAACAGCATCATGGTACAAAAAACCTCTTAAAATTATGAAGAAACCGCTTTATAGCGGTCAAGCAATGCAGTCACAATATTTGATGAACAAAGGCTATTGGATGATTTAACCATAAGCAGATCCCCAGAAGAAATTTCTGCTAAAAGGAGAGATAAAATTTTCTCAATATTTTCAGCATAATGAACCTTAACACCAGCAGACAAATCACTAACTAAAGATTTCATCGCCTCACCAAATAGAAAAACCGGATTAGCACCGGAAAGACGTATTGGCTTTATTAAATCACGATGAAGCTTTTCACTATACTCCCCTAACTCTAGCATATCTCCTAAAATAGCAATTCGCCGCCCCTCTTCCCCGACTGGTCCTGTAGCAAGAAGCTCAAGCGCAGCACGCATAGAAGCAGGATTTGCATTATAGCTTTCATCAATGAGATAAAATTCACCCCCATTTGATAAAGACAGTCGATAACGAACACCTCGCCCCTTTTGAGAAGAAAAATGGCGAAAAGAAAGAAGAACAGGCTCTAACTCAACTCCCATAGCATCACAAGCAGCAATAACCCCTAAACTATTTTGCACAATATGGCGTCCGGGAGCACCAATTTGAACCTCCCTATCCCGCTCCCTAATACGTACAATCATAGAAGAACGATCAGTTAGAAGACGTATATCTCGCGCTTGATAATCAGCATTTTTGCTCTCACCAAAGCTTAAGATATTCTTTACACCGCATTTCTTTGCTTTTTGGATGAGATAAGAAAAAAAATCACTATCCGCATTTAAAACGGCAATGCCTTTCTCATCTAATCCTTCAAAAATTTCAGCTTTTGCCTTTGCTATTTCTTCAAGATTTTTGAAAAAACCCATATGTCCTGCACAAATATGTGTAATGAGAGCAACATGCGGACAAACCAGTTTGACCAGAGGGCGAATTTCATCTCTATGATTCATGCCAATTTCAAAGATACCATAATCACTCTCCATAGGCATCCGCGCTAAAGTGAGTGGAACCCCCCAGCAATTATTTAAAGAAGCGAGATTCGCATGAACGTTCCCAGTCGTTGCAAGTGCTTGTTTCAAAGCTTCTTTTGTCGTTGTTTTTCCCACCGATCCTGTTATCGCAATAATCTTAGCTCTTGAACGTTTGCGTGCAGCTTGTGCAAGTTTTTCCAAGGCTTGCAAAACATCAGGAACAACAATAAGTGGAGCCGATATCTTTTTCATATCCCTTAAACGGTGTTCCGCAACGATAAGAACCCCTGCACCTCGTTCATAAGCTTGCGCAGCAAAATCATGACCATCAAGATGATGCCCCTTAATGCAGAAAAAAATATCACCTTCCGCAAGAGTACGGCTATCAATGGAAACCCCAGAAAAAGTTTCTGGCATGCTTCCTATTACAACACCATTAATTGCAGCAACAAGTGCTTTCTTATCCCATAAAGCTGTCATTTCTTTCGGTTCTCTAGAGCTTCTATCGCTTTCAGACGATCTGAAAAAGGATAAGTTGTCTGCCCTATAATTTGGCCATCCTCATGACCTTTTCCAGCAATGATTAATGTATCACCAACTTTCAAAAGCTCCACCGCGTAAGAAATAGCCTCACCACGATCTGCTATCTCTATTGCTGTTGGCACTGCCTGTAAAATATCCTTGCGTATTTTTTCTGGCATTTCTGTGCGAGGATTATCATCCGTTACAATAACAATATCCGCTTTATCCGCCGCAATTTTTCCCATCAAAGGTCTTTTTCCTTGATCACGATCTCCTCCACAACCAAAAACAACGATCAAACGCCCTTGCGTAAAGGGACGAACAGAAAGCAAAACCTGCTCCAAAGCTTCTGGTTTATGGGCATAATCAATATAAACAGGCGCATTATTTTCTGTCTTTCCGACAAATTCTAACCGCCCAGGTGCCCCCTGCAAAGTTTCAAGCGCAGAAAAAACCTTACGAGGTGAAACACCCGTTGCAATCGCTAACCCCGCTGCCATAAGCGCATTGGCTACCTGAAAATCTCCAGCCAAAGGCAAATCAAATGTATAAATATTATTTTCCACACGACACTCAATACACTGTTTTGAGCGTTGATGTTCAACACGATTAATCGTGATAAATTTCCCCTTACGGCCAATTGTCAAGACACGGCGGCGCGCTTGTGTAACAACATCAATAACCTTTTGTGAATAGACATCATCAGCAAAAATCAAAGCAGGAGCAGATACAGGCAAAAGTGTATCAAACAACTTCATTTTAGCTCGCAAATAATCCTCTACCCCCGTGTGATAATCCATGTGATCTCGCCCTAAATTGGTAAAGGCACCAGCCGTTAAACGAACTCCATCAAGTCGTCCTTGATCAAGCCCATGCGAAGAAGCTTCAAGAGCTGCATGAGTCACACCTTCATGAGAAATTTCACAAAGAAGACGGTGCAAGGCAACCGGATCAGGTGTTGTGAGAGAACCATAAACATTCCGTTTAGGAGAAACAACACCAACCGTTCCTATACTCGCAGCACAAAATCCAACATGAGTCCAAATTTGCCGAATAAAAGAGACAACAGATGTTTTACCACTTGTACCAGTCACAGCAACGACCGTTTCAGGCTGAGAACCGTAAAAACGTGCAGCTGCCAACGCTAAACTATGACGAACATTAGAAACACGTAAAATGGGAACAGGTAAATCCTCAAGAACAGCATAACAATCTGTAACAATTGCTCGTGCGCCACGCTTTATCGCATCATCTATATAGTGTCTTCCATCACTTTTTTTTCCTTGAACAACGACAAAAACATAGCCTGGCAAGACTTGTCGAGAATCTGCACTGATTCCTGTTATTTCCATTGAAGAAAGATTCTGATCTTCAAGACATTCTGTAAAAACTGTTCCAAACAACATAACGATACACCTTTTATTCATTTTACCGTTGTTTAACGAAACTTGAATTGCTCTTTTTAGTTAAAAGAGGCTCATATTCTTTTTTAAAATCGGGTTTTACACCAAGAAAACTAGCTGTGCGACGAACAATATTAGCAAGCATTGGTCCAGCATTCATCCCCGCTGTTGCTGAACGCTGTCCTTCTTCAGGCTTTGGTTCATCAATAATTGTTAAAACAACGTAAACAGGATCATCAATAGGAAAAGCAGCAAGAAAACTATTGAAATTTTTTGTTTTAGAATATTTTCCATTTTCAACTTTTTCAGCTGTTCCTGTCTTACCACCAACCCGATAACCTTCCACTTTTGCATTACGTCCAGAACCAATATCACTATTTAATTTATAAAGGTAACGCATATTTTGACTTGTTTTAGCCTGCAAAACCCGTTTTGCATGGTGCAAAGTTTGTTCTTTTGTACGTTTTAAAAATGTCGGAGCAATTAACCGACCACCATTCATTAAAGCAGCAGCCCCGACAGCTGTTTGCAAGGGTGTTGTTGCCATACCATGCCCAAAAGAAATCGTCATAGAATGGATATCCTTCCAATGATGTGGCACAATAGGATGGGCAACTTCAGGCAACTCTGTTGTGAGACGATCCAGTAACCCAAGTTTTTGCAAAAAACCACGATGTTTATCAATCCCTATCGCCAATGCCTCTTTAGCAGAACCAATATTGGAAGAATAAATAAAAACCTCCCATAACGTTAAGGGACGATTTTTTCCGTGAAAATCATGAATAGTATACCCACTACTTGCTTTTATTGGCTTTGAAGCATCAATAATACTGTTTAAATGAAAAATATCGGAATCAAGAGCCATGGCGGTCGTAAAACTTTTAATGATTGATCCCATTTCAAAAGCTCCTGCCGTTATCCTATTGAGACGATCACTTTTTAAAGCTTCAATAGGATTTCCAGGATCAAAATCTGGTAGTGATGCCAAAGCCAAAACTTCCCCTGTATGTATATTTAAAATAACAGCTCCTGCAGCAATTGCCCTATAACGTTTCATAGCCTGAATAAGTTCATCATGAACAATTGCCTGAACACGCACATCAATCGAAAGCTGAACTTGTTTTAATGATTCTTCCATGGCAAGACCAGCGGCACGCAAAGCACTCAACCCCGCATCATCAATATATTTTTCCATACCTGCAATGCCCTGATTATCAACATTCACCATACCGAGAATATGGGAAGTTACAGGTCCATCAGGATAAAAACGACGAATTTCAGTCCGAAAACCAATTCCTGGTATACCAAGAGCCATAATTTGCGTCTTCTGCATTGGTGTTAACCCACGCTGTATCCAAGAAAAACCAGATTTTCTTTTTAAACGCTTATAGGTTTCCTGCCAATTAAGATCAGGCAAAACTGTTGAGAGCAATTCAATTGTTTCATCCACATCAATAATACGTCGTGGCTCAGCAAAAAGTGAATACGTTTTAATATCTGTTGCCAATAAACGACCATTACGATCAACAATATCAGGCCGTGCCATCAATTGAAGAACTCCTGGCCCCTTTGCTTCTTCAATCTGTCCACCTTCCAACCCATAAGAAATAAGGCAAGCCCCCATGATGCCATATAAAATTAAAAAGCAGAACAACGAAAAAAGCAAACGTGGACGACTAGAATAGGGACGACGAACAGAAACATTATGATTATTCAACGAATTCTTTAAGCGCTTTTTCTTCTGTGAGAATAAAAAAGTCGATTTCATTACTGCGCGCCTTTTTGGACAACACCATTTATCTGAGAAGCCCGATTATTTGTCAAAATATCCTGATTATCTTCCAAGATATTTTGTTTAATCACTTCTTCAATTTGATCATGTATCCGTACCGGAATATCTTTAAACGCCACGATTTGACGCGGCTGTATAACCTCTAACTCAAGTTCTTTTTGATAACGTTTTGCAAGTTTTTGCATGCGTGAAGGCCTTATCATCACAGCCCACTCAGCACGAAGCAAACTTACCGTATTTTTTGCTGCAGCAATTTCATGCTCAAGATGACGAACTTCGTTCATTCGTTTTTGAACATCATATTTTACTTTATAAGTAAGACCTGCCATACAAATCATAATCATCACTAAGATCATATCAAATGTACGAAAAACTGTCATTTCTTGCCGCCTTCAAAACTGGCAATCTCTGCTAAACCAAATAATTTCATATCTGCTGCAAGAGCCTCTGCTTCAGTTCGTACACCAATACGCAACCGCGCAGAACGTGAACGAGGATTTTGCTGTAACTCCTCTTCACTTGCAGTTATCCCCCCCTTAAACAAAGGGAAAAATGTTGCTGGAGCCGTTTTTATTTCAGGAAGATAGCGTGATCTCATACACTCTCCTGAACGAAAAGAAAAAAATCTTTTGACCATACGATCTTCAAGAGAATGAAAACTGACAACACCCAAACGACCACCCGGTTTCAAAATGCGTTCAGCAGCAAATAAGCCACGTGCAAGTTCACCAATTTCATCATTAACATAAATGCGAAGAGCCTGAAATACACGTGTTGCAGGATGAATGCGATCTCCCGACTTACGTCCTATCAACGCTTCGATAGCATACGCCAAATCACCTGTACGCAAAAAAGGCTGAACAACACGACGCTTTTCAATCATCCGTGCAATTCGCCCCGCATAACGCTCTTCTCCTAATATCTTAAAGATACGTGCCAAATCCCTTGCTTTTAAGTGATTTACAACATCGCCAGCAGTAAAACCAGTCTGAGCCATTCGCATATCTAATGGACCATCTTTTTGAAAAGAAAATCCCCTTTCAGCTTCATCAAGCTGCATTGAAGAGACACCAATATCCAAAATAACAGCGTCTACCTTCTCTTCAACAACGCGATCCAACTGTGAAAATTCCATTTGCACCAAACGAAGTCGTGGAAAAAATTCTTCAACAAGCGATTGTCCCGCACTAATAGCATGAGGATCACGATCAAGAGCGATCACCTCCGCCCCTGCCTTTAACAAAGCGCACGTGTAACCACCAGCACCAAAGGTGCCATCAATCACTTTTGCTCCAACCAATGGCATAAGCCCAGCCAAAACTGGCTGCAACAACACTGGAATATGGCGTTCAGCTCTTTGATCCTGCTTTATCAAAATAATCCGTCTTGAAGTTATGCTGTCTCAAATCAACAGCTCTCTCATAGCAACTGATTTTAGAGTAACCTAGCCTTCAACTTTCATATTAATCACAATGAACGAAAAAACTAAAGTTATCCCAAGACAGATCCTAACGCATTATACTTAAAGAAATGTTATAATTTTTTAAAATACTCTTTTCTCAAGTGTCCATTTCAAACACATAGACTCCATAAAAGATCATATAATCGATCTTATAAAATATCGCGTATCATCATGAAATATCAGTCGGCCTATAAGCCGGGTTCTGTAGAGTAAAGCTTACACTTTACATGGCAACCATTCATCTGGGACGGATGTTACCATCCGCCTCGTGCAACCTACCCGAATGACTCGCCCGGAAATCGGCTGCAAATTAAATTTTGCACGTCATTTCTATTTGGTCTTGCTCCCGGTGGGGTTTACCTTGCCACATTCATTACTGAATGCGCGGTGGGCTCTTACTCCACCCTTTCACCCTTACCTATAAAAATAGGCGGTTTACTTTCTGTGGCACTTTCCCTAGGGTCACCCCCGCCGGGTGTTACCCGGCACCGTCTTTCCATGGAGCCCGGACTTTCCTCACCTGCCGCATTTTAGCATTAGACAAGCGCGGCTGCCCAGCCGACTGACGCATTAATTTATAAAACATTTTCAGCTCCGTGAAAATAGGATCTTAAAATATTTTACAACAAACCTGTCTAAAAAGATGTTTTTATTTTAATGAAGCCAGATAAGTTTTCACTTTTGCGCAATATTTCGCCGAAATGGAATTCATTTTTTTTGCAGCATGACCTGCGTTATATTTAAGGATTGTACCACACGTACTTCCACCACTGAGTTTATACGCCCGTGCCAAATAACGCATACCATATTCAAGGTTGGTCGCAGGATCGTACAAATCCTGTACAGAACCACTAAAGCCCAACCCTCGTGCCGTAGAGGGTTTAATTTGCATCAAACCTATTTCGCCAGCAGCCCCCTTTATACCTGCCTTATAATTACTTTCAACTTTTACAACAGCATGTGCTAAATTAACGGGAACATTATATTTATTCGCAAGTTTCTGAATAAGAAACTCATAAGGACGATCAGAAATCTTAGAAGCAACAATTACTGAAGCTTCTCCTGATTCCGCAACATTTAAGACACTATGAGTCCAACTTATATCAATTACAAAAAATACAGCACACGCTGTACTTAACAAGATTTTCAAAAATTGCATTTTCTTTCTCTTCACTCAAACATTCTCAAATTCTAGCTGCAAATAATTTGCAAATGTATTGTACAAAAAAAGAAAGCAAAAGAACGGCTTGAAAAAGGAAAGAGTAAGACAATTTCAAGATAAAATTCTGCAACAAAAGAAAATCTCTTTATGCACAAATTATAGATTTCTCTATATCATAAAATAAAAAAAATAAAGAGAATATAATTAATCTTATAGCGTATTAAATAAAATGATATAACCTACAAATTTCTGCTATCACTATTGTATCACTCAATTTTTATATTAAAAAAATAGCATCTTTTTACCGAAGATCCTCAATATCAAAAAAGTTTCACAAAAAATATAAACCGTTATCAACGCTTCTCTCTGGTTAATAAACACCCACAGCACTCTTTATGTCCGATAAAACCTCAACAAATCACAAAACAAATCCCTACCCCCATCATTGCGCAATAAAAAATTCATAAATATACTAAAACCATCATACTCTTTACCAATTCAAAATATTGCAACAGGCTTTTAGCTCTCAAGATTCCTCAAATAAGCTTTTTACTTCTTTTTTTTAAGAGCCTCTATTCACACAAGCCTCTCACTTGTAGTGCACAAGAAGCTGATTTTGATTTTTTCACCATGAATAAATTTAAAACGAGAGAATTTTACAATTCCTAAGATTCTCACTCAATATGAAAATGACAAATTCTCATTATAAAACAATATGCTAAAAAAGTTATATCCGTCTTTGTCCCTACAACAAAGCTTAACAATTACTTTTGTCTGTTTTTTGAAAATGTTAGAAAACTCAATACCCCCAAAGCCTTTTTAAATAAAAATAGACTTCTCATCTTCATTCAAATATTTTTTTCTTTGCCACAGACTATCATCTTATCAGCCTTGCACCCCATTTTCAGAAATCATACAAGTGAATAAATATCCTAAAATCCGTAGAACAAAGGAAGCCTAAATCCTTTAAATTTTTTTTATTTGCCCATATCAAATAAAAAACAACTGGCATATAAAATGCGATTAACGTGTTTTATTATAGTCAATACTGCTTTTGTCATTGTAGCGATTGATAATGCAATTAACTTGACCAACACCCTTGATAGACTTTCTATCACTCCTGTAATGATTGCACCATTATCCCTATACTTCGATTGCTTACCTTTTGAGTAAGATAAATTTTGCTAACTATCTTACAAATTGATTATCTCCTCGCACTTTTCAAAAATTCACAAAAAGCTCTTTCTCCTCAAAATAAAACCCAAAAGCGCGATTAAAAAAACAGCTAAAAATAAGCATTAGCAATGGAAGGACGAGAAATCGCTTTTGAAAGAGCCATAGCAACAGTTTCACCAGATTTGTGAGCCTGCTCACGACTCTGACCACTTTTAAAAGCAAGCGCAATTACATCACGACGCAGCTGCGCAATAAACAACTCTTGCTGTTGAGGACTCATCTTAGAAAGATGCTTGATAATATCTGGAAAAGATACAGACAATCTCTCTAACAACTCCTCCTCTGTTACATCAAGCTTCTGAGAAGAAAAAGAAGAGCGGCCGGAAAAAAACTGATAAACAGCACCGCTTCGAGAAGCAAAAAAGACAGCGCCAAAAATAAAAAACATAAATAAAATAAAAACAATACGACGCGAAAAAGATTCCATTATCTCTTACCTAAAGATCACAGAACACAAACATAGATTCCTTTTATGATTCCCCTTATAACATTCAACAATGTCTCAATAAAGAAAAATCAAATTATTGAAAATGAATACGCTAACACTATCCGCCCAATAAGAACCGCCCCTCTATGTTTTAGGTAGTATAGGCGAAACAACAACAGATCTTACACTTCCCCCTAATAACACGCTACAACACCCCCAAAAACAATTACAAAAAGCCTGACTGAGGAAATCCTCAGTCAGGCCAGACAATCTAGGGGATCCACGCGGGGGGGGGGGGGAGGAGGTTCCCCGATCGTCCTCTCACATCAACCACTAAGATAGCCGATGCAATATTCTTGCTATGGAATAAAATTCTTTAAACAACAAGAAATTCTTATCATCTTCTACGCAAAAAAACATAAAAGAGTTATAAATTGTTTAAAAATGTTTAAATTTAGGCAAAAAAAGTTTAAAATGACCCAATTTGAAGCAATTTTATTTCAAGAAGCATCAATTAGAATCTACGATCATTATAACTTTTAAATATTTTCTTTCATAACTCTGATGATCATAATTAAAAAAACCGTAATTTCTACGTATCCACCCTATAAAAATCAAACCATGTAAAAGTAGAATCACTTTTCCAACAGCAATCACCACAAAAATAAAAATGTAGATTTTTAAAATCTTATCCATCTTCATAAAAAATTCTGTAAATGATCATTAAAATATCGTCGCATCTCTCATGTAACAATCAATGAAGAATTTAAACAGCTTAATTTTATGAAAAAATGAGAACTCTGAAGGTATTTGTTTCGAATCACGTCCTATAATCATTCCAAATAACGATAAACTATTTTACAATAACCAACAGGCTCTAACGCATTTTAACATAACAAACCGAGATCAATGCAGACAGTTTCTCTTAATCTCTATCATTTAAATGATCCCGTAAAATAATACACACAGTAGTTTCTATGCTCAAAAATTGTTATAGTCTGTTCTTCTACCGTAAATAATGCATTGATTTACAATCATAACTCATCATTTTACAACTTACATGAGAGATCTCAAGAACGTAAGATTCCCTTATTTTAAATCTTCGTCTATTGAATCAATGAATAGCCATACTATGGCACATCACAAACAAGAAAAAGCATATGGATAAAAAACATAAAACGATGATGCCCTATCAATTTTACGCTATACTAACGGGCTGCGTCATAAAATGAGCAGTAAGCATAAAAAGAAAAAATCACTTTTGGCAAGAAAAATGGACTTATTTAATAACCTTTTTAATAACCTTCATACTTCTCATGATAAAGAGATACGAAACTTTAGTGTAATATCACGCTTTTCTTTTCTACTTTCAGCCACGGACTATCCATAGATTATCGTCAATCTTATTTTTATGAATATAATAAAAAACACATAGACGAACGCCATATATGAAGCTTGTAAGAAGAAATAAACGTAAAGTCAGATACGCTATTATAACCATTGTTGTACAAAATGTTTTTAAAATTCAGAATATCACTCCAATCCATTACTAATTTATGAGTAATTTTATGGCGTCATCTACCAAGCTTTTACGTTTGCTATTACTTGTAAATCAACACCTGCTCCTAACATGGCAATATGCTTGAGATAAAGACTAGAGCAAATGAGAACCATGTAAACAGTCCCAGCTTTTATATGCCCAATTAGAGTAAAAATATTTACGTCTGTTTGAGTAATCTTAAAAAAGCCATCATTTATTTTGAACGAAACATAAAAGCCCAAAGATAAAAACCTATTGCCATCTTTACCATCCCTTTCATTTGCCTTTACGACTTTCAAACACGCTCATAACGCTGTGTTTTAAATAATGAAAATCATGCATTGTCTTACCCTTTTACCCCTTCGTCTTTTTAGAGCATCTTTTTGCACCCCTCACTAAAAATTCCAAGGTACTTCTTATCTAAGCACCTGTTTTAAAGAGACATCGTAAGATCTATTGGGTACCACCATTTTTGACATTTATGAAGGTATGAGCCATCACTATATTGTATTGTGCGCTGTTACATCATATCGCCGCCGCTCTCATATTTAGAAATATGTATTTCCTTTTACAAACGGTATTATTTAGATAAATATCTTCTCTTGTAACAAACAAACAGACTCTTTTGGATTCTGAAACAGGAAATTTGAAATGAAAAAATATTCCTATATTCGAGCCTCTCATTGAAGTCTAAAAAATCAATATATTGGCTAATAAAACAAATATGATATCAAGACACCTTAAATAACGATCCTCATAGGCTTATCTCTATAGAAGGTGCTTTCATTACACAGTACACAGCCACCAAGCCCCTGTAAAACACCAATACTCTCATATAAAAACATAATACACATGTAAAAAACAATAGATTATCAATGATTGAATAAAGGTTTATCTCTACGCTATTCCTTAAGAAAAATCAGAGAATAAAGCAGGTCAACAAATGCGATTTATGCAAAATCGACTTGTTTATCTTTGATATCGTCAACTAATAAACGCGGATCACGAGCAAGCCAAAGCGTAACCATACCCTTCTCACTGTTTTCATTTTGTATAGGAGTAAGACAAACCGTTTGTTCTAGAACAAGTCCCGTATTTTTAAGCCATTGTTCTATTTGTAAAGCCGAAAATCCAAAACGTATATGTGCTTGATCAGAATATGAAGACTCAATTTCATGATAACCAAAATCCACAATCAATAAACGTCCATGAGGACGCAAAACACTTGATATCTCATGAAGAAACATTTCAGGATTTTCAAGAAAATGTAAAACCCAATGAAGAATAACTAAATCAAAAGTTGTATCTCCAACAGACAAGTGAAAAACATTGCTATCAAGCACAACTTCAACCGCATGCGTATAAAGATTAGAAAACAATTTTAAGACAGAGTCTCCACCTATTCCAATATTCAGCATCGTTTGAAATGGCTTATCGCCAATGATTTCAAGTAAAGCGTTTTCCACACCATGATCTGCCATATAGGATGACCGTAATACATCCCATTGCAACGTATTTTGTAAAAAATGCTTCTTCCTCGTTTTTTGACGCTGCTTTTTAACATCCTTCAAACGTTCTAAATCATGCGCTAACAACATATCATGCTTTGGCAAAGCCGAAAGAACACCCATCACAATGTCTTTACCCAAAAAATCATGACAAAGCTTAAAATAAAGGCTATCTCCCTTCTGATAACGCTCAATCAATCGTGCTTCGTACAACAAACGTAAATATCGTGATATACACGCTTGCGACTGATCAAGAATAAAAATAAAATCAGAAATTGTTAAATCTTCATGACGCAAGAGCGTAAGAACACGTAAATGGTTTATTTCTGCGACCGCTTTTAGCAGCACAATCATTGCATCTAAACTTGCACTTTTTTTCATAATTATCCCTTAAACATTCCTATAAACATTTGTTTACAGAAAAAAAAGTCAAGCATAAAACGCATATTCTCATCTATTTTGTTCTCTCTATTTTATTATACTATGAAAAAAATAGGCTACTGTAAAAAACGAACAGATTATCCCCCTGCTTCTCGTTATAATGATAATGCATTGATTTATAATAACAATTCATCATTTTCAACTTGAATAAAACATCGGAGTACCGTAAATTTTTCTCATTTCAAACCTATTCATGATAAATCAATCCAAATTATTCTCTTACAGCTCATAAACAGAGGAGACATATGGATAAAAATACCTTTTATGGTCATCTCAAAACAAGAACTGCACACTATTGAGAGAAAATAAATAACATGATGGTGCCAGCTTGCATTTTTATTAAGTAAAAATGATAATGCTCAATGACTAGAGCATTTGTAGAAATAGCGCTATACTCTTCATCCCCTCCTTTTCATTACAATACAATTTTACAAGCAATAGTCGGTTATATATCATGAGTAGAATAACCCTATCTAGGTCGTAATTTCATAAAGTATCTCTTACTATTTTCAATGAATAAAAACTTCCACAGAGTACACTCACACTTTATTTATGAAATAACAAATGCAATAAAATACACCATTTTTTCAAAAACGTTGAGATAAGATAAAAAATTCTAGCGTGTAAGAGGTTTATAATTTGCATGCTTAGGATTAAGAGATTCCGCCCCAAGACGACGAACTTTATCAGCCTCATATTCAGCAAAATTACCTTCAAACCATTCTACATGGCCATCACCTTCAAAGGCTAAAATATGTGTTGCCAATCGATCAAGAAACATACGGTCATGCGATATGATAACTGCACAACCAGCGAAATTTTCCAATGCATCTTCCAATGCACCCAATGTTTCAGTATCAAGATCATTTGTCGGTTCATCAAGAAGAAGCACATTCCCCCCCTCTTTTAGAAGTTTTGCCAAATGTACGCGATTGCGCTGCCCTCCTGATAAATTTGCCACCTTCTGCTGTTGATCTGCCCCCTTGAAATTAAAAGCCCCGCAATAAGCGCGACTATTCATCTCATATTTGCCTAATTTAATAATGTCATTTCCACCAGAAATTTCCTCCCAAACAGTTTTATTCCCCACCAAGGAATCGCGACTCTGATCCACATAACTCATGTGAACTGTTTCACCGATACGTATTTGACCTGAATCGGGCTGTTCCTGTCCCGTCAACATTTTAAACAAGGTCGACTTTCCCATACCATTGGCCCCAATAACGCCGACAATACCACCAGCAGGAAGTTTAAAAGAAAGAGAATCAATCAATACACGCTCACCATAAGCTTTAGAGAGATTATCAACTTCAATAACAACCTGTCCTAATCTTTCTCCAATAGGGATAATAATTTGTGCCTCTCCAGGACGACGCTCACGTGCTGCTTGAACCAACTCATCATAAGCCTTAATCCGAGCTTTTGACTTTGCTTGTCGCCCTTTTGGACTAGAAGCGATCCATTCTTGCTCACGTGATAAAGCACGTTGACGCGCTGCCTCTTCACGTCCTTCTTGAGCCAAACGCTTGGCTTTAGCCCCCAAATAAGCAGAATAGTTTCCCTCATAAGGAATACCTCTCCCGCGATCTAACTCTAAAATCCAACCCGTTACATTGTCGAGAAAATAACGATCATGGGTTATCAAAAGCACAGCCCCAGGATATTCACGTAGATGCCTTTCAAGCCAAGCCGTCGTTTCAGCATCTAAATGGTTTGTCGGTTCATCCAAAAGTAACAAATCAGGTTTTGACAAAAGCAATTTACAAAGTGCAACACGCCGCTTCTCACCACCCGAAAGTTTTGTTACATCCCCATCGGCTGGCGGACAACCAAGAGCAGCCATAGCCATTTCCACTTGACTTTCTAAATCCCAAAGATTCTGACTATCAATAATGTCCTGAAGCCGTGCACTTTCATCAGCCGTTTCCTCGCTATAATTCATCATCAATTCGTTATAACGCTCAAGAATTTCTTGTTTATCTGCAACACCTTCCATCACATTGCCACGCACATCTTTGCTCGCATCAAGCAAAGGTTCTTGTGGTAGATAGCCACAGCGTGCTCCTTCAGAAATCCATGCTTCTCCCGTATATTCCTTATCTAGCCCAGCCATAATACGTAAAATAGTTGACTTCCCTGCACCATTCGGCCCTAAAATACCGATCTTCGCATCTGGATAAAAAGACAAATGAATATTTTCTAGAACTTTTTTATTGCCGTAAGACTTGTTAAGCCCAGCCATATGATAGATAAATTGACGTGCCATAAATTTCTCTTTATATTGTGCGATATTAAAGATTAGGATTTTGAAAAAAACTGCTTTTGCTTTTTGAAACTGTACAGTAAATAGCACTTACATCGTATCAAAAGCTTTTCACTTTATATTGGTACATTTTTTCTAATCTCACAAGCCCCAGTATGGTCCTGAATGCAAAAAAACATCCCCCAAAAAAGCAAAAAGCAAATCTTTTTAGCTGTACCTGAAACCTGTTATCAAACATTGCCTCTCTTTTCCATACCAGATATAACGTTGTATTTTTATCGTATTAAACCAACTTATCAATGTAATATGGTACCAAAAAGAAAAGCAATTCTCTATGCGCCTTCTTTTTTTGCTTTATGGGCTTTATATTACGCAGTAAAAAATCCTTCCCTTTTTTCATCGATTTTTTGCTACGGGAAACAATGGTCTTCCCCCCTTGCCTTGATATGGCTTAAATTACGTTTACAAAATGATCGCCGCCTTATGGGATCTGACGTCCCAAGCCCAATGATCATGAAAGCTTTGCATCAACACGTAGCAACAAATGACTACAGTGCACTTCCCATTGGTACGTGGTTACAATTCGTAAAAAACTATAAAACCAATTGTAAAAACTTATCCATCCCCCTCTTTTGGCTTGATAATTATAAAAATAATATCAATATTCAGCAAATCATTTCAAAACTTCAAGACGAAATATAGCTTTTTAAAAATACGATAAAAGATCATCTCATATAGGAATATATTTATGGAAAAAAAAGCCTTAATCGTCATTGATGTTCAAAATGACTTCTTACTAGGTGGAGCACTTGCCGTACCACAAGGTGATGCTATTTTACCCGCCATCAATAATCTCATAAATCATTTTGACCACGTTATCTTAACCCAAGACTGGCACCCAAAAAACCATTGCAGCTTTGCTTCCTGCTATCCTGAAAAAAAGCCCTATGATACCATCATTCTTGACTATGGTCCTCAAATACTCTGGCCTGATCATTGCATACGAGGAACACAAGGAGCAGAATTTCATCCATCTCTTAGAGTGGAAAAGGCACAACTTATCCTTAGAAAAGGCTATAATCAAAAAATGGATAGCTATTCTGCTTTTCTTGAAAATGATCAAAAAACACCAACAGGTTTACAAGTTTATCTCAAAGAACATGGTTTTACCAAGCTCATTATGTGTGGCTTAGCAACTGATTTTTGTGTCGGATTTTCTGCTCTTCACGCTATACAATGCGGTTTTAAAGTCAGTGTTTCATTAAATGCCTGTGCTGGTATTGATGTAAATGGATCACTAAACACTATGCTTAAAACTATGAACGAAGCTGGTATAGAGCTTTTAATGGTCTCTTAAAATATTCTTCTCTAATCTACTACTATAATATACTGATTTATAAAGGATAAATTATTTTTCACATATTTAAGTGAGAGTCTAGAATATCGTAAATTCTCTCATTTCAAACCTGTTTCAAAACCATTCTCCTACACGTTACAAAGAGAATCAATGTATGAATAAAAATCATTCAAAAAAACAGTAAAAACACTTCTTATGAACCATTAGATGCAAGAGCTTGTCATAATATTGAAAGCTAGTAAAAAGTATAGCATCAGCTTTCTGTCTTAAATTTAGGTCAAAAAGCACCTTAGAGATTGTACACTATTCCCTTCATGAGTAGTATCATGCAATGGACTCAACTTTAAAACAAAAACGCAAATAAGCAATAAAATAGAATAGTATTTTATTTTGCATAAAAGACCTCTTTCTATTCAAAGATATGCGATAAACAAAAGCGTAAGAAAATAAGAAATCTCCATTACTTAGACACAACATGTTTATCCACCTGACGATGCTTAAAACGAATCGAAGAATATAATGCCATTCCAATAATACAGACTCCCACAAGTCCTGTTAAGACTTCAGGAACCGATATAATCGTCTGCAGATACATAATCACTGCAAGAACTAAAATTGCATAAAAAGCACCATGTTCCAAATAACGATAATGCAATAATGTTCCTGATTCAACCAACATAATTGTCATAGAACGAACGTAAAATGCACCGATACCAAGACCTATCGCAATAATAAAAAGGTTGTGTGAAAAGGCAAAAGCACCAACCACGCCATCGAAAGAAAAACTAGCATCAAGAACTTCTAAATAAAGAAACGCCCCTACTCCCCCGTGAGTTACTGTTGTTAAAGTCTTTTGAGGGGTATCCAAGAGATGACCGACAACTTCAACACCGATAAAGGTCAAAAGTCCATAAAGGGCTGCCAATAAAAAAGTTATTTTATCTTCTGTGTCAATCTGACCTGAAACAAATAAGATCAAAATCAAAACAATTGCAATATCAATCCCAACAAGCGCCCCAAACTTTTGAGCAGGTCTCTCTATAACATTAAGCCAATGTACCTCTTTTTCAGAATCAAAAAAATATTTTAAGCCAACCATCATAAGGAAAGTGCCTCCAAAAGCAGCAATCCCCATATGTGCATCGGTTAAAACTTCCGCATATCGGTGTGGTTCCCATATAGCTAATTTGACTGCCGCAATTGGATTAATCCCAACAGCAACGACAACCACCAATAATGGAAAAACAATTCGCATCCCAAATACAGCTATCAAAATGCCCCATATAAGAAAACGACGACGCCACAACGGATCCATTCTACTAAGAACACGCGCATTGATAATAGAATTATCAAAAGATAAAGAAATTTCCAAAACTCCTAAAACAAAGCAAATAAAAAAATATTTAAGAAAACCAATAATACTTTCCGTTTCAAACCAACCAATAACCCCTCCTAAAAAGACACCAATAATCGTGAAAAAAAAAGCAAACCCAAAATAGCGTAATAGGGCCATGATCATTCCTCAAAGTTTATTTTCTCATTCATCTAAAACACACCCAGTCCAAATCCAAAGTTTGCATCTCTTTAAAGTTGCATCTATTGATGCAAAAGTGTATAGAATATATATGGTAAAGTTACATGAAAATTCTCTCAAAAAAAGCAAGAGACAAATGTAGCAAACAGAGAATTTTGTTTTGAAATGAATATCAATTGTCAATACAATAAGCGAAAGATTTCTTTCTATCCACGAAAATAAAAAATAAAAAGAAATTAAAGCTATAAATATTGACATTATATCATAGAATATTAATACATAGTGTGCTTTTATTATTTAATGATTTATACCATGATGATTTACTGAGGGAGATAATTCGTGGCACGTCCTGAAACTGAATCAAAAACCATATTTGGAAAACGTTTACGTTATGTACGTCTTGCTTTAGGCGATCCATCACGTGAAACCTTAGCTAAAAATTTTAGCATGACAAAAAATTCCATTGCTTTTTATGAGCGTGGAGAGAGAGAACCCAATCTTAGTGTCTTACAAACATACCGCACGTTATATGGTGTCAATATTAATTGGCTTTTAACTGGGCAAGGAAAAATGTTTGACACCGAATATACAAAAGGTGATTTTGACTGGAATTATTTTATTAAAAAAATCGAAGGACTGGAAGAAACACTTGCCAATAGTGATCGTAATGAAAAACCAAATCAAGAAAAAATCGACAGTTCTTATGAAAAATTGCAGCAATATTTGTCAAGACAAGGTTTATCAAATGGACTTAACCCCAAGACTACAACCTCTCTGATCGATATGAAAGCTAAAATGGCCAATTCTTATACTCTTAGCTTATTCATTGATTTACTCATTCGAAGCGTATCCCAAAAAGAGGTTATAGCCAATCAATAAACGTCTGTTTCAAAAGAAAAAGCAAGAAATGATAAAACTCTACCAGTATGGAGAAGAGTATTTTTTACTTTATCCATGCTGGTGAAATTTTGTATAATTTATAAAATTTATTTCTGTACTGACAATAAAAATATTCGCATTTTAAATGAAAGTATAGTGTCTTTAAATTAAAAAAAATAATTTTATAGTATAAAATTCTCATTCATATCTTATTGACAAGAATTTTTTTCTTGTTAAAAGAATAATAGCTCTCATAGAAATTATTTTTTAAGGTCAGAAAATTTAAGGGGAATATATTGACGACTTCCTATAGAGACATACATTAGTGTTCACAGACGGATTAGTTAAATATTTATCCTGAAAATTATCAGCTATTTTATGAGGTGGGAAGCATGTATTTTGAGGTGTTTCAAGGAGTTCACAATCAATGGTACTGGCGTTTAATCTCAGGAGATGCACAAAAAATTGCTTTTTCTAGTAAAGGTTATCCAACAAAACAAGATATCCTAGTCAATATTGAACAAATCAAAGAAATTACACATAAGGCTCTTATTAGAGAACTACAGTCCTGACGTTCTTTACCATTAAAACAAACGTTTATTTTGTGTAATGGTATGGTGAGTTGCTTTTGTGACAAATAAAAAGTGATCGTTTTTCCCTCAGCGGGAGGAGGTTTTTGTATTATTTCTGATACTCACAAATAACAATCACATTCTTGCAGTTTATTATGTTTGTTTTCAATCATACTTAAGTCTCTATAGCATTTATCAAAAAGAAAGTCTCTTAAGTCTTGTATTTTTCATAAAAAATAAACACACATGAAGAAAAGATAATTTATCAATGAGAATATAATTACTTTACAAGATATTAATATCTTTTATGCTCATATTCCTCTTCTGCATTTGATAATCATAACTGACTTACCCATTTCATCTTCATAAAAAGCAAATATCTCTTTCTTTCTATTATCATGCAATTTTTTAGACATATTAGCTGAAACTATCGTAGCATTTATACCTTATATCTAAAAGGAACGTGCAAAATTGTTTCCAGCATACTGGATTGTATAGACGCGCTTTTTAATAACCAGCATACCTATAAACTGGTTTATCACCATAACCTCTTATTTTATAATCAAAGACGCTCTGTCTTATAAACTTAAATGTTTTCATAAAATCAGAGTAAACTTGAATATTCTCTTTCAATACAATCTCTCCATCAGCACCATAATTGGCTTCATTAAAGTTTATCTCTCTCGTCATTCCAATCTTCCTAACACATTTCCAAGCCCTTTAATGCAAAATATGAATACATATCACTCTTTATCATCTTCAGATTTAAGCATTTTTTGATATTTCTTTTCATTTTTTTCATATTGTTTAATTTGTTTTTTCAGTTTTTCAATTGCTTGGTCACGTCTTTTAATCACCATACTTTGCTCTCTAATAGCTCTATCTCGTTCTTCAGTCATCTTCATAGAATCTCTTAAAAACTCATGCTTTATTCTTCTAGATTCATCTTTTAAAACTTTCACTTGACTGCGATAATATAAAGAAAACCGAAATATAACCCCGCTGCACAACAAAACAACAACCATTGCTCCCAATAAAATTTCGTTTACACTCATTTGGATCTCCCTTAATTGTCGCTCAAGTGATCATCTTGACCAATTTGTTTCATCCTCAATCAAAAAAAGAATGCAATAAACCGCATGTTCCAAGTGTGAACAATCACTCTCGGCATTCTTATTTTCTCCATTAAAGCCATTGATAAATGACGCAAAAAAATCTCTGAAAGCGGCTAAATCTACACGCTTACACCAATTATTTGCGACACATTTATTGACACAAAAAACAAAAATAAGGAACGTCAAATAAAACTAACGACGCAACGCAATCGTACAAGCCTTGCCCAAATCGTTCCTATCTTCCTTTTTACGCCATGGGGAATACGGCTATATATGAAAGTTTTTCATTATTACAAAAATCATCGGTGTCACAAAGCACAGCATTTCTGTAAAATTTTGCCTTCCCAAAAATCTTTACATCACCATAAATTAAAGCATCACTATAAACTCGAGCCTTTCTATAATCACGAGTATCACCATAAAATTCAATACATTGAGCATTCAAAACTTGATCAAAAAAGACCGCATTAGCGTAAACATATGCATCTCCACTCATATTCGAATAACTATAAAGTTCTTATCTTTCATAAACATGCAAACTCTTACGAACGACTACACAACCATATGTTAATGCATTGTTATAAATAACAATATCATTGTAAATACAGACTTCATTATAAACTGCAGCTGCCTTAAAACACACTCATCCCCGTAAGGGCATTGATCAAATGTATACACCCTACCAAACAACCACCTATGTGACTCAGATTACCTTCCTGTTTAATAAAATATCCAAGATCACTTTTTTGATATTTTCCAAATTTTTTAACGCATATATACGATATACCATCTGATAGTGATCTAATTTATTACAATAAAGGAGAAATCAGTATTCTTTGCCTATGAATTTACATTTTTTCTACAGCCATTATCCTATCTCTTAAGGCTCTAAAGCTTCGTTATACTCACACACCGCCTCAACACAGAATTTTTTACAAATTCTGATGTTGGGGTATATCTTGATTTATAATGCTGCTACGTATACTATCACAGTGAAATCTCATAAACATACGAGTGTGTATCGCCATTTCTGGTATACACGTTTATTTTTTCACAACCGTGGAACTAAGCAACCATTTTTTATTGATTCGAATCTGAAAGTGTATGGGGACATTTTGTTATTAGTTAAAAACAACTCTATATGCTTCATTAGCGAAGAGCTACACATGGATATTTTCACGCTCCTTGTATCATATATTCTGGATTCGCAACGCAATATTAACGCTATAGCGTAAATATGTAAAGGTCTAAAAATGACAAAGACTGAAAAAGATTGGTTCCAACGCTTAGTTGAATTGATTAAAAGTGACGGACGAACAATGATTGAAATAAGCAGAGCTGCAGGCTGTGGACAAAATTACGTCCAACAAATGATAAATGGAGGAAAGAGGCCTTCAGTAGATAAACTCATGGCTATTTTGAACACACTGGGAAATGCTAGTGCCATATATGTAATAACTGGTTTCAACATCTCCGATGAAGACTTAAAACTCATAACTTTGATTTCGTCTGGAGATAAAAAGAAGATTGAAGCCTTAAATGTTCTGTTGAATGAGCAGAATCTGTAGAATTTTCTACTCTATCCAATATCGCTTGCTTTTGAGACGTCGATAAAGACTCCCATTTTACAATAATATCAGATAAAGTTGTTTCAAATTTTTTATCATTCTTCATAGTCATACTCCATGTAGTCAAACTATATAACGCTAAAGCGTTTAAATATATCTCATACCTTAGAAAAAAATATTTGCAATAGGCAGTATGGAAGCAATTGTGTACAAACTTATTTTACAAAATCAGATGAAGTTCTATTAGTCATGTACCATGGTGAAACAGAAAGCATCACACGATCCAGATCTTCTTATGAAAATTGGTATAATCTATCAAAAATGCGAATAATGTTACGCATATCTTGTGATTCGGACCAGTAACAAACTAATGTGAAAATATCCCTGAAGACACTCCTGAACTCTATATAAGAGAACACGAAAAAGCTTTTTTGAAAAAAAATATATCACAATTTTATTCTACATAGCACCGTCTATGTTTTTTAAACAATATTGCAAAGCAAGAATATAACAATGTTATAGGAATAAATTCTTATAAACAGAGCCACACTACCTAAAACTCTGTAACACGTTTATAGGTAACCTCCCCTCTAAACGCACCTTGTAAATACTAATATTAAGTCTCTATCATAAGCAAAAATGATACTATTAAAAAATAAAACGAATCACCACGCATAATCCTTGTACGTAAATTGTATTGCAGATTTACAACAAGAGAGAAATTCCCTTATGTAAATGAAGAATTATATTTTCAAAGTATGATTTTGAAGAAAAGTATACTTTTCCAAAAAAAATTACCCTCTCTGCCAATAATTTTTCATAAGAGAGAAAACTCACAACAAAGATAAAACTCTCTACACAATCAATACGAGAAAAATGTTAGCAATACCCAAAAGTGCTAGGTTGACCTAAATATTGCCAATCCCCTATGAGAGTAAAATCAAAAAAGACTTCTGCTCTTCAATAATAATTTGGCTTACATGAAAACTCTATAATTTGAGCATTAAGCGAAAAATACACAAAAACAGAAAATGGCATTTTAACGAATTTTCCAATATCATAGAAAATATTTTTTACAGAATAAATAAAATGCTTATTACAATAAAATCTGGATGATGCAAAGCGATAGAAAAAACCACTCAATTGACTTTTCAAAGAACAATTGATGAGATTCTTTTCAGAGAACACGCCAACGTCACTATGAACAATATTTCTCAAAAATCAAATAGAACTCCTCTCTTGGGAAAAAGAAAATATCAACAAATGTTATTATCGTTGACCCCATGATACATATGAGCACCTATGGATTACATCCTCTTATATACAACCTTTCATCACGATAATGCTATTCGAACGTCTAAAAGACATTAACATCACTCAGAAAAAAGCAAATTTACACTAAATGTTTTTTGAGCCATTTGTTCTAAACAGATACAATCTTTAAAATTGGTTTTATTGGGATCTGTTTATTTATAGAACAAGCATAAATAAACTTATCCAATGAAGCTTTTAGTCTTCTATTTTATGAAGAACATCATACAGAAAAAGTACAAAACAGTATATGAATTAAGAAAGTAAATAGCGCCACATATCAGTTAATCCAAATGCTACAATGTTTCAAATGAGAGCACTTCTTTAATGAGACTAAAAAACATACTATCACTTTATATTAAAGCGACTGATAGAAAAAAACAGCAACAAACAATGACAAAGGATTTTAGAACAAACAGAAAAATAAATAAAAAACGAAAAAGGTAGAATCCCAAAATTTTTATATAAGCTACCCATTTTTCTATTGGCCATTTCCCTATTGGTGGGCCCGGAGGGACTCGAACCCCCAACCAAGCGGTTATGAGCCGCTGGCTCTAACCAATTGAGCTACAGGCCCCATATATAGGTTGTTTCTCTCTAAACTAAAATGCCCTATGATACAAGAGCTGACGAAGATTATAACCCATCTTTTTCTCTTTTCTATTGGTTTTTTTTTCAGTGCCCTAATTTCTTTACAAGAACTCTTAAAAATGAGAGAATAGTTAACTGACAAATATAAAGGTATAGATATGATAGAAAAGAAAATTCAACCACTGAAGGGTTCTCTGGTTAAAGCAGTTATATTAGCATTTACACTCTTAGCCACATCGTTGACTGTACGTGCTTATGCTGAAGAAAATAAAATGAAAAATGCAACTATTACAGTGACTGCAATCGGAGAAAGTCAAGCTGCACCGGATATGGCAATTATTAATCTAGCCGTTGTTACCTATGACAAAACTGCCCAAAAGGCATTAGCTTCCAATAATCAATCCATCAATGATATTATAAAAGCTTTTAAAAACGATGGCATCCAAGCAAATGATTTGCAAACATCAGGTTTATCCATTTATCAGTCGACTTCTGATAAACACCACGAAAAAAAGAATAATGAAAAACTCTATCATGTTTCAAATTCTTTAACCGTGCGCATTCGTGATCTTAATAATGCTGGTAAAATCTTTGATCAAGCGATGACTCTAGGTGTTAATTCAGTCAACGGCATTACTTTTACCAACGCAGATACAAAGCCGTTTTATCAAGAAGCACGTAAAAAAGCCATTACTGAAGCCATTGAAAAAGCGCAAACGATAGCGCAAGCAGCCGATTTAAAATTAGGAAAAATTATTGAAATCAATGAAAGGGATGATTACTACCACCCAACACCACGTCTCATGAGTAGAGCAGCAGATGCAAGCTACGAAAATACAAATTTTGCAGGTGGTGAATTAACTTATAATGTGAGCGTCACTGTCGTCTTTGCGATCGATTAAGTCGCCAACTGTTGTATAAAAAATCATATTACTGGCCTTTACATAGAAGACCAGTAATGTGATGAAGATAATCTTCCTCAGATAATAATTCGTCTTCGTAAACCTCTATCTGTCCGCGTGCAGAAATATGCGCTGTATGTACCGTCTGGCAATCTCCTGATACCAATGGATGCCACCAATGAAGATCTTTTCCCTCATAAATTAATCTATAAGCACAACTTTCTGGAAGCCAACGCGCTGTTTTAACTGTCGTAATGTCTAGCGATATACAATCTGGTACAATTGATTTGCGATGAGCATAATCTCGACACCTACAAGTTTCCCCATCTAAAAGACGACAAGCAATACTGGTTGCATAAAGGTCACCCGTATCATCGTCCTCAACTTTATGGAGACAACAACGACCACAGCCATCACAAAGGCTCTCCCACTCAGAAATGGAAATCTCTTCTAATTTTTTTACTTTCCAAAAGGGAAGCTCTCCACTCATAAACTCAGACACACCTTTTTTAATTAAGACGATCTATAAAAAATGAAACGTTTAATTTCTATAATTTCATCTATTTCTGTCTCTTAAAAAGATTCAACTCAATGTATGCTTTAAACCGTTTTCTTAAAATCTATCTGAATAAAAAGAGAATATTCAAAAAATAGCGCATATAAATGAACATAATCTATTGAAACATTCCTTTATAAACTGACGAAGAATAAAATGCGTCACCTAAAATGATAAAAATTCCGCAACGAATACACATTTCTCATCAAAAAGTCCGTATGTTGCAATATAAGTTTATTCTTAATAGATCCTATTTCTTAAGAAACGAGCCGCTACACGCAAGATAATGTTTTTCGTTCATTTTTTCAAATGACTACCACACCAGTATTTACCCTACATCTGTTATTTTCAGAAAGAGAAATACAAAATTCAAAAGCTAAGAAAAACATTAAACATCGTAAACTTTCTGGATTATTCAAATTCTTCCCATATTTTCTCAAAAAAGCATCAAAGTACAATGTGACACACCTCCCCTTCATTAAGAAGAAAGAGGGATTTATTAAAATACACACGAATTTCTTTATTTAAGAATCGAGAAAACTACGCAATTTTCGTGAACGGCTAGGATGTTTTAATTTACGAAGTGCCTTTGCTTCAATCTGACGAATACGCTCTCTTGTAACTGAAAATTGTTGTCCTACTTCTTCCAACGTGTGATCTGTATTCATCCCTATTCCAAAACGCATCCGCAAAACACGTTCTTCCCGCGGTGTTAATGAAGCAAGAACGCGTGTTGTCGTATCTCGCAGATTAGCTTGGATAGCTGCATCAATTGGTAATAACGCATTCCTATCCTCAATAAAATCACCTAAATGGGAATCATCTTCATCACCAACAGGCGTTTCGAGTGAAATGGGTTCTTTTGCAATTTTAAGAACTTTTCGTACTTTTTCCAACGGCATAGAAAGCTTGCTAGACAATTCTTCTGGTGTTGGTTCTCGTCCAATTTCATGGAGAATCTGACGCGATGTACGAACGATTTTATTAATTGTTTCAATCATATGAACAGGGATACGAATAGTACGCGCCTGATCAGCAATTGAACGTGTAATAGCCTGACGAATCCACCATGTTGCATAAGTTGAAAACTTGTAGCCGCGCCGATATTCAAACTTATCCACAGCCTTCATCAAACCGATATTACCCTCTTGAATAAGATCAAGAAACTGCAAACCACGATTAGTGTATTTTTTTGCAATTGAAATGACAAGACGCAAATTAGATTCTACCATCTCTTTTTTCGCAATTGTTGATTCGCGTTCACCTTTCTGCACCTGCATAACAATCCGACGAAATTCACCAATCGAAATAGCCGTTTCTTGCGCAAGATTTTGTATCTCACTTCGCAGTTTTTGGATTTCTTTTGCTTCACGCATCGAAAATTCTTTCCAACCAGGTGTAGGCAAAGCAGCAATATAATTCATCCAATCTGCGTCCAATTCACGCCCTTGGTATTCTTTTAAAAAATCCTCGTGGCCAATGCCATAGCTGTTGGCAATCCGTTTCAGCTTACCTTCATTATGAATCAATCTCTTATTGATGTCATAAAGCTGTTCAACCAAAGCTTCGATACGATTTTGGTTTAAAGAAAGAGATTTTACTGCTTGAATCAACTCACCCTTTAATTGAATATATTTTTTCTTCTGAGAAGATGTAAGGGCCCCCTCTTTACGCTCTGCCAAACTGCTTTCAACATGCTGATCTTGTAATTTTCGTAATTTCACATAGGTTTGAGCAATAAAATCCAATGTTTCCATAACTTGAGGACAAAGTTCATTTTCCATTGCAGCAAGCGATAAGTTAACATCGTCATCGTCTTCTTCATCGTCGTCTTCAATGTTTCTCTCTCCTGCGCTCTCCTCCATATTACGTATACCAGAAGACATTTTTTCTTCTTCTGTCTTATTCACTTCACTTCGCTCAATAACAGGAGCCTGCTTTGCTTCTGGACCAGCATAAGTCGTTTCAAGATCAATAATTTCACGAAGAAGAATACGCTGTTCTTTTAACTCGTCACGCCATATAATAAGAGCCTGAAAAGTTAAAGGACTCTCACAAAGTCCCGCAATCATTGTCTCACGCCCTGCTTCAATACGCTTAGCAATGGCAATTTCACCTTCCCGTGAAAGAAGCTCAACAGCTCCCATTTCACGCAAATACATACGCACCGGATCATCCGTACGATCTGTTACTTCGCGTTTATTCGTTGTCGTTGCAATTGCGTGGCTAGAGGCTTCTACTAAATCACCACCCTCTACTGTAACTTCTTCTTCATAATTTTCAGACTCAACTTCATCCTCATCATCCACAACATTAACCCCCATCTCAGAGAACATCGCCAAGATATCTTCAATTTGTTCGGATGTAACCTCGTCAGAAGGAAGAACAGCATTGAGTTCATCCATTGTTACATAACCATTTTTTTTGGCAAGTTTAATCATTTTCTTGATGGCATCATCAGAAAAATCAAGAAGAGGACCATCCAAACTCGCTTGGCTTGTTACTTCTGCATTATCTTTCTGTTTAACCTTTGTTGCCATACCATAACTCCACTCGACCACTTCACAGTTTCCATGTAACCATAGTTTCCATGTGACCAGTTTTTTTTGCTCTCACTAAAATCTACCAATAATTTCTCATATATACTTCCTTTTAAGAGATTACTATTGGAAAGAATACATTTTGTATACGCCTTAACATCCAGACAAACTTGACATCCAGACAAAAACGCGGGAAAACTCCAGAAGTTTCCCCGACACCTCTCAGCCCTTCTGAGATAATCTCTGTACCCTATCGTAAGAACCAATTTCCCGCTTTTCCTAAAATTTACCCGCTTTTCCTAAAATTTAATTGCCATCTTTATGAAAATGTCACTCCCATAAACTTCCTCGTCTAAAATTTAAGTGACTGATTCGCATTAAAAAAGCGAATCATTTTATCGTATCTTGTGTATTCCCGTCTATTTTTTCATCCAACCAACTTCCAAACCCTTCAATTAACGCTTCTGTTGCCTGCATCTGCTCCAGCTCATTTTTTACCTCACGAAGCAGATCAAAAACCTCACTCCTAGGATTTTCTACAAGTTGCTCTTTAATATCCTGTAATCTCTTATGTAGGTGGTGTTCTTGAAGATGCAAGTAGACAGCTTGTTTTAATATCGCACGTGCATCCTCTATAGAAGCTCTACCAAAGATAATACGCATACCAATATTTTGCACAAGATGTTTCATACGCTCTAACAGAGCCTTTTGCCCTCTTTTTTCTAAGAGCGCAACCATCGTCTCCTCATCATGAAGCTGTTGATTCCCAAGAATTTCCAACATAGCTTGATGAAAGCACATCAATTGAGTATTTTTTAATTCTAACTCAGAAAGAATTTCAAAATTTTCATACCACAACTCAGGATAGTAAGCTAAAGTGAGTAAAATCACTGCTTCTCGCAAAGGAATAGATTGCGAAGAATTTCGTACTATTTCAGAATTTGCTAACAGAGAAAAGGATTGATCTTTAAAGATCCTATTTGATGAAGATTGATCATATCGCCCTTCTCCCTTTTTTTTCGAAAAAGAGGGACGAAAAAAATCAAAAAGGCGTTTTTTTACATCTTGCAAATAATAACGACGGACATCTTCATCCTTAATCGTAAAAATTTGTTGTTTTAGTTGTTTTTCTAGCGCTGCTCGTGTCTCTGGAGTTTCAAAATGCTTTCCATAGGTAGCTCGCCACCATAAAAGCTCACTCAAAGGAATTGCTTTTTGCAAAAAAGAAGAAAAAAGTTGTGCTCCACCAGCACAAACAATTTCATCAGGATCTTTTCCTTGTGGCAACAAAACAAAGCGTACACAAACCCCAGCCTTTAAAAGAGGCAACACACGATCAGCAACACGAAAAGCAGCGTTTAAACCAGCATCATCACCATCAAAACACAAAATGGGCTCCTTCCCCATCTGCCATAAAAGCTCAATTTGCGCTTCCGTTAATGCTGTCCCCAAGGGCGCTACAACTCCTTCAAAACCAGCTTTAGTCAATGCAATGACATCCATATACCCCTCAACAACAAGGAGTGAATGATTTTTTTCATCGCCAACAAAGCGACTGTTTTTGCGAGCTGCTACCGCGTTATAAAGTATATTTCCTTTATGAAACAGCACTGTTTCAGGGCTATTGAGATATTTTGCTCGTGTCTCTTTCTCTAATGCACGCCCTCCGAAAGCCACCACACGTCCGCGCAAATCTTCGATAGGAAACATAATGCGATTTCTAAATCGGTCATAAGAATCCGCACTCCCCTCACGCACTGTGAGAAGTCCACATTCTTCCATTTGCTTTATTGAAATGCCCCGTGCACTCAAAGCTTCTTTCAAAGCTGTACGCCTTACCGGTGCAAAACCAATGCGGAAACGCTCTACGAGCTCTGGTGTCACACCACGTGCATCCAAATAACGACGTGCTTGCACACCTCCTTTATCGCGTAAATTATATTGAAAAAAATCTGTAGCAATTTTCATTACATCATAAAGCTCAGCTTTTTCCAGTTGACGTTTATGACTTTGTGAATCCAAAATAGGGAGTTTCATTCCCGCAAAATCAGCCAAACGCTCTACACTTTCTGAAAAGTGCAATCCATCAAGCTCACACAAAAAGGTAAAAATATCTCCACTTACACCACAACCAAAACAATAATAGCGCCCTTTATGATCATCACAATGAAAACTTGGCGTTTTTTCACCATGAAATGGACAACAACACCAAAAGTCTCCCCGTGAAGGCTTACTTTTTCGAGGATCAAAATCCACCCGTTGACCAATCACTGTTGAAATTGGGAGTCTAGTACGCAGTTCATTAAGGAAATCGGGCGGGAAACGCATTATCTCTCACAGAGTTTGAAAATTCTTTTTTGCATATTTAACGACTTTAGAGCATAATTCCAATACTTCCTCTTAAGTAGTTGTAAAATTTTAAACTCTTAACTGCATATAACTTTAGAAATGGAGAGTGGAAAAGTGATCGAATTTATTGTTCAATATCCGTGGTTAGAGGCTATTTCTTGGCTTATTATTCTTACTATATTTGCCCTTTTAGTCAACTTTCTAGGACGAAAATTACTTATTCACGGAGCCAAAAAACTCTCTTCTTTTCTCCCCAAAAATACAACGATCGATATTAATAATGCTATTCAATACATAGCGGATATCATTTCAGCCTTTATTATTTCGGTTGGTGTTAATTTTATACCAACATTGCCCAATGCATTCAGTACTATCATCGGTAATGTTGCTAACGCCTTCATTATCTTTTTTGTTGTTCTGACAATTTCTGCCTGTCTGAATGTCATTAACATCCTCTACGAACAACGACCAACAGCACGGTTAAAACCAATAAAAGGTTATATTCAAATTGCTAAAATTGCACTTTTTGCTGTTGCGACAGTTTTAATGGTCGCTACATTGATTGACCGCTCCCCTCTTATTCTTTTCTCCGGTCTTGGTGCAATGGCCGCGGTTCTCATGTTAATTTTTCAAGATACGCTTCTTTCTCTCGTTGCCGGTATTCAAATTTCATCCACTGATATGGTTCGCGTTGGTGATTGGATTGAAATCCCTAATCTCGGTGCCGATGGTGATGTTATTGAAATTGCCCTGCATACTGTTAAAGTTCAAAATTTCGACAACACCATCACCTCAGTTCCTATCCGTAAACTTGTGACCGACCCTTTTAAAAATTGGCGTGGAATGCAAGAATCGGGTGGAAGACGCATCAAACGCTCCCTTTTTATTGATCAATCAAGTATCCATTTTCTCACAGAAGAAGAACAAAAATATCTTTCCCGATTTAATTTATTAGAAAATTATTTCACGCAAAAATTAGCAGAAATTGACCAATGGAATGCTCAATTAGATAAAAATCATGATGTCTTAGCCAATACGCGCCGTTTAACCAACATTGGAACTTTTCGTGCTTATGTTTTTGCTTATCTACAACAACATATAAACATCAACCCTAATATGACCTTTATGGCACGGCAATTACCTCCTACAGAAAATGGTTTACCATTGGAAATTTATTGCTTTACGAACACCACCGTTTGGATAGACTACGAACAAATTCAAGGTGATATTTTTGATCACCTTTATTCCATTCTTCCCTGTTTTGGTCTAAAGGTTTTTCAAAATCCAAGCGGTTATGATTTTAATCAAGTATTAAAAGCAAAAACGAAATAAAAACGATAAACTTTAATTTATCAATTTTGAGGCAAACATACTCATAACAACAGAGAAAGAATAAAGTATCATGAATGGTTCATTGGTACTCCTTCATCTTGCCGGCGCTATTTCTTTACTTCTCTGGGCCACACGCATGGTGCGCACAGGAATTGAACGCGCCTATGGTGACAGACTTAAATATAAAATGTGCCACGTCATTTCAAAACCATTGTTTGCGGTAAGTTTTGGGCTTTTTACAGCAATGATTTTACAAAGCTCTACAGCAATAACGCTCCTTGTTGGTTCTTTCGTTGAATCTGGTTTTGTCTCTGGAGTAGCGGGACTTATGGCTGTACGCGGAGGAGAATTAGGATCAGCAATCGTTGTTAAAATTCTCACCTATGATCTCACACTTGTTGTGCCCCTTTGTCTTTTAATTGGCACTTGTATCTTCATGACAACAGAAAAACGTGAGTGGCGTCAAATAGGACGTATTGTCATCGGTATTGGTCTGTTAATTTTATCTTTAGAGATGATAAGTACAGCGACAGAACCTTTACGTGAAAGCGAAATTTTGCCTAGCATCATTCGTTATCTTTCAACCGATCCTGTTTCCACTTTTTTGTTGGCTGCTGGCTTAACCTACCTCTTACATTCATCTATTGCAGGAATCATTTTGCTGGTCAATTTTGCCAACTACGATCTTATCCATACGCAACTCTGTGTTGTCATGGTTCTTGGTGTCAACTTTGGCTCTTCTCTTATAGCACCACTTTTAACGCGCAACGCCTCTCCTAATACCCGCCTCGTTCCCTTAGGAAATTTACTCATGCGTGGGGCCGGTTCAATCCTTGTACTTATCTTATTTCTCTCCTTCCGCCCTCCCATCACATGGCTTGGCAATAACGCCCCTACTCAAGTGATCAACGCCCACATTATTTTTAATGTTTTCATTCTCCTTGCTGGAATACCGCTTTCAAAATGGGTTTTAAAATTAACCACTCAAATTGTTCATATAAGTGCAAAAAAAACGCAAGCCGACAAAACGCTCAATTTATCGGATCAAACAGCTCTTGATGACAGTGTGCTTGAACGCCCCTCTCTCGCTCTCTCGAATGTCATGCGTGAAGTCATTCATATTTGTGATCTTGTAGAC
This sequence comes from Bartonella sp. MR168JLCBS, assembly GCF_042194175.1. Lineage (NCBI taxonomy): Bacteria > Pseudomonadati > Pseudomonadota > Alphaproteobacteria > Hyphomicrobiales > Bartonellaceae > Bartonella > Bartonella sp. MR168JLCBS. The sequence continues at coordinate 116,153 of NZ_JBHIMP010000005.1, forward strand.
ATCATGCTAGAAAAAATCATGGGACTTTATGAAAATCCTGATCCCAATATTATTCGTGAACTCAACCAACTCAACACCATATTGGACAAAAAACATATCGCCATCAAACTTTATCTTGCACGATTAGCGGGACAAAAATTATCTGACGAAGAAGCTCTTCAAACGCAAGAACTTCTAGGCGCCTGTATAAAATTAGACCAAGCAGGCGATATCATTATTCATAATATGCTGATGCTGGTTAAAAAGAAACAACAAAAAGGTTTACAGTTCAGCAGCGAGGGCTGGAATGATCTCCTTCGTTTCCACGCCATTGTACTAGCCAACGCGCATATAGCATTTAACGTTCTTGTCTCACGTGATACACACACTGCACACCTATTGGTACAAAAAAAAGATCAACTACGAAACTTAGAAAAGGAGATGAGTTTAAAACATTTTAAACGTTTGCGTGAAGGGGATCTCAAAAATGTAGAATCATCCAGTCTTCATCTCGACACTGTCCGCGACCTCAAACAAATCAACTCTCTTTTGACCTCAATGATCTACCCCATTTTAGAAGAACAGGGACTTCTTCAAAGTTCTCGCCTACGCAACCCTGCTGAAGAACAAACAGAAAAACCTTAAACTTTTAAATAACTTGAATAAGAAATACATCACATCGATTACTCGATTTTGAATATGGTCAAGATACTGATTTAATCAAAATATTTTATTATTTGACAATTTAAATGAGCTTTCTGCATCGTAAATTTCTTTCATTTAAAATCTATTCATGATGAATTACTCAAAGTCATTTGCTTACACATTATAAACAAAGCAGCATGTAGAATAGAACTCTTGAAGAAAGACGTAAAAATGCCTAATCATCTCAAAGCCAAGACTGTTAAACACATAAAGAGAAAGTCAAGAGTATAATGGTTCCAACCTAAACTCTCCTTGTAAAAAGGAATTGCCCCACAGTAGCAGCAAAAACAGAAATACTCTATAAGGAATGCAAAACCCCACAAAAATGCAACATTTATATCAAGATTGGTAGAGACTCAACCTATACAGCCATTCTATAACGTGTCAACAAAACAGTTTTAATTTCATTTCAAACATCATTGATATCAATTGGCAAGCTCCAAACTTTTAAATATCTATTTTACTTATTGCTTTAATCACAAATCACAATTGTTTTTTTAAACTTAAGAGAGAGATTAAAAAAGCTTATAAATAAACTTTATGACTTTTTAAAACATTTTCACTAATATTTTCTTCTTTTATTCATATTTCTCAATTAATTAATTTATTTATAAATTAAAATGTGTTATATGTTTATACTTATTAAGTATTATTATGATATCAATGTAAATATTATTTTAATATAAAGGAAAATAATAAGTAAAATTTCTAACAGAAATATCCTTTTCACTGGATAAAAAGGGGATAAATCTTGATTTTTAAAAAGTTTACTCTAGTTACAATTTAAATTCAGGCAAAGGAGAGTATCATGGAAAATGCAAACATCGGTTGGATTGCTGCTATTATTATCGGCGGGATTGCAGGTTGGGCTGCACAGTATATTATGAAAAGCCAAACAGGAATATTATTAAATATTATCTTAGGGATTATTGGCGCTGCGCTAGCAAGCTTTCTTTTTAGTCTTTTAGGTGTAAATTTTGCTGGTTGGCTTGGCTATCTTATTTCAGGTTTTATAGGAGCCTGTATTCTTATATGGATAGTACAAAAAATTCGATCCTAGAGCATTTATTTTTTATACCTTTTGGGATTCAATAAAAAACTGGGAAACAACTAGAAAAATTTGAAATATTTCCCAGTAACTCGTTGTTACCAGTTTTGATATGATGGTGAGGTGCTTAAGCTGCGATTTTGGGCATACACCATCACCATATTTTAAAACGAAATGCAGTAAAGACCTTTATAACGCACCCATTTCATACCTATATAAACTTACGCATATCAGGAGAGATATGTTGCGTTATTTTAACGCAATACGAACCTATTTTTGTACAGTGCGCGCAAATCTAGCTCATCTTACTGTAATAACAATCCATAAGGTTACAAAAATCACTAACGATGATTAAAGACTCTACCGCATAGCACTTAACGCCTATACACTTCATCAACAATACCATTTTTACCGAAAAAATCGAGGAGCTCTTTTGCATTCTTAAGAAGTAAAGAGAGAAGGTAAGCAAAAAATGATAAAGAATTTTTTTCTAATCTGTGAAATAAAAGAATATCTAAAGTAGATATACTATAAATACATATGAATATAACTTTATTATAAAATGACTACATATTCTGTAATATGAAGTAATTTATTACAATTTAAATAATATAATATATTTTAAAGTTTTCAAAAATATATGTATTACTATAAAATTATTTATTATAAAGAATACGATCTTCTTTACATCTCAATTCAAAAGGTTTGAATATCTCTTCACTTTCCAAAGTATAAAATAAAGTTTTATTTCTCTTACAGTTTCCTCTTTATATCATCTTACATAGATGATTTTTTATATGCGTTACAAACGAATTTTAAAGCACAAAACATTTTTCCCATTGCTCTCATGCGATAAAGAAATTTCCGTAATGCATTGTGTGAAAGCATCTTGGATAAAACATAATACTTATTTTGCTTTTTTAATGAAAATGATCCTATAATATGTATTTTCCGCATATCTTCTTTTAAAGACCTTTGATATCTTCCTGTTAAAATCTTGCTGCTTTTATACTCCTTGTATTACAATAGAGCTATTTATTTTAGTTCGCCCAACATAACATATGGAATAAGACTTTAAATGTGGAGTAAAATGATGTCTGATCTTGAAGATTCCATCTTACCACCTCTAAAGTGGCTCTCTGATCAAAATCCTCCAATACCAGAAAATATTCGCGATTGGCTCATGGAATCGGGTTCAATGACGCTTCGATTAAAGAAATATTGTACCTGCCTCCAAGTTCAACCACAACGCGAATGTTTTATTACGCGAGATCAATTAACAGACGAAGCAGAGCATCTCCCCGAAAGTGCGCGTTATTGGCTACGCGAAATCATATTGATGGGAGATAATAAACCTTGGCTTTTTGGACGCACTGTAATTCCACAAGAAACCCTCCTACACAATCAAGCCTTGATGCATTTGGGAACTGTACCTCTAGGACATTATTTATTTAACCATGACAAATTAACCCGCGATTACATTCATATTGGTCAACAAGGTGTGCTATGGGCACGCCGTTCCCGTTTACGGTTAACGGGTAAACCATTGTTGCTAACTGAACTATTTTTAACAGATTCACCACTGTATCCCCACAAATAGAGATTACTCATTTTATTCTGCATAATTTATAGATTTTATATAGCTTATAAGGGATTTAATCAGAGAAAAGAATTTCAAAATCAGCTCAAAACACATTACAAACAAAGACTTATTTTAAAAATATCTTTTCATTTCATCAACTCAGCTTAAAAATGTCTTCTATAGAAAAAACGTTTTAAAGTTCTGATTTTCTTATCATTAAAACCAGCGCTTGAATTAAGAAGATACACACCATATTGATAAATATCATCTACATTTAAATTTCTTGCCGAATAATCACCACTCTAAAAATACGGCAACTCTTTATCAAAAAAATGCTTTGAAACAGCAAAAAAGACAACAATACACTCCCCAAAATTGGAAATCTGTATCAATTAGCTAATCATCCTATTTTAAAATTTTTAACAGTGCAGACAATAGATCTTTTTTAAAAAGTAGAAACTCTATAATTTTTTTGTTTTGTTAATGATCTAACAGCTTTGAAGAACAGAAAAATTTAATACATAAAAGATGTTTTTATTGCTCTATGAGCTCCAAAAAAGGTTCGTTTATTTCAAAAAATATTTTTTTGATAATAATTATGTATGTACAAGATAAATGACATTTATCAACATCCTACTGACTTACAAAAGCGACGCACAATAAAAAATATTTTCCAATCCCCTTGAATTAATAAGATCTATTGCAATTTTTTACGAAGACTATTGCACACTTTAGAAAAATTCATTTGCCCCGCATACCGTTCCTTAAGCCATGCCATCACCTTGCCGATATCGCGTAATTTTTCAGCTTTTGTTTGTGCCAAAGCTTCACAAAGAACCTGTTCTACTTCCATCTCCTTAAGTTGATAGGGAAGAAACTCACGAATAACTTCTATTTCTGCTTGTCCTCTCTCTGCCAATTCCAAGCAACCAGACTCTTTATAGACTCGCATCAATTCTTCACGCTGTTGAAGCATTTTAGTGAAAACAGACTGTATCTGCTGATCATCCACTTCTAACTTCCCTTGATCATAATAAAGAATATCACGATCCCTAACTGCAGCATTCATTAAACGAAGTGTAGCAAGACGCGCACTATCTTGCGCTTTCAAAGCAGCCCTAAGTGCCCCATCAATCTGGTTACGCAACATAAATTTATCCAATTTTGTTCAAGAAAAAAGTGCCTTTTAACCAATCTTTATCCATCTTGCAATGGAGGATAAAAAAATAATTAAGGACTCGATCTTCGAAAAGCTAAAACAAGACTTTACCTCTTCATGGAATGTACTTATACTGCCTATTTCAAGCGAAACATTACCAGAATAATATACACAGCATCTGTTAAAGGTATGATTTTTGTGTAAAGTTGATCATTATACCTTTCAGAGAATAAATTGTGGATACATACTATGATACAAACGACTTCACCCAGCAGCCCTTGGAGTATCAAAAAACCTACAGCCCTCTTAGTCTTAGCTGATGGAACCGTTATTGAAGGCAAAGGAGCAGGTGCTACAGGTATTGCTGAAGCTGAAGTGTGTTTTAACACCGCCATCACAGGCTATGAAGAAATCCTCACAGACCCGTCATACACACAACAAATCGTTAATTTTACTTTTCCTCATATAGGAAATGTAGGGGCAAATAGTGAAGATATTGAAGCTCTCACTCCTCTCAATTGTCATGGTGCTGTTGGCGCTATTTTCAAGGCAGACATTACACACCCCTCAAATTATCGTGCCAATGAAAATCTTCATCAATGGCTTAAAACGCGTAAAATTATTGCACTTTGTGGTATTGATACACGTGCGCTCACAATTCTTATTCGTGAAAAAGGTGCGCAAAATGCTGTCATTGCACATGATTCTAATGGAAATTTTGATATTCCTTCATTAAAGAAACGTGCGCAAAAATGGCACGGTCTCGTCAATCTTGACCTTACGAAAGACGTGACATCTCAATCATCAATGCAATGGGATGAAAAACCATGGAGCTGGAATAAAGGATACGGTACAAATAATGTGCACAATCTTCATATCATTGCAATTGACTATGGTATTAAACGCAATATTCTTCGCCTTATGGCAACACAAAAAGCACGCATTACTGTTGTACCTGCCCACACAACTGCAAAAGAAATTCTAGCAATGAACCCTGATGGCGTTTTTCTTTCTAATGGACCAGGGGACCCCGCAGCTACGGCTCAATATGCCGTTCCAACGATCAAAACGTTAATTGATCATAATTTACCAATTTTTGGAATATGTCTTGGTCACCAACTTCTCGCTCTTACGGTTGGTGCAAAAACCATGAAAATGCACCAAGGACATCATGGTGCCAACCACCCAGTTAAAGACCTCAACACTGGAAAAGTTGAGATTGTATCGATGAATCACGGTTTCGCCGTAGATTCTGCCTCTTTACCACAACATGTTCAAGAAACACATATTTCTCTCTTTGATGGTTCAAACTGTGGTATTCGAATCATTGGAAAACCAGTTTTTTCTGTTCAATATCACCCCGAAGCTTCTCCTGGACCACAAGATAGCCACTACCTCTTTCAGCATTTCTGTGATCTCATTATGAATTATAAAAAAATATCTTAAAATAAAATATCTCACCTTCTAGCTTCTCTCCTTTAAATTATATCATCTTCCCATACACAACTATATTATTTTTATACCTACAACTTATTGAATAAGTGTTATTATTTATCATTTTGCAACTAAAATGAGAGCACTGAATAGCTTGAATTTTTCTCATGACTCTCCTCTTAGAATTGTATTCATCAAAATCATTGGCTTCCCCTAAGCAAAATAAGTGTGTCAATAAAAACCATTTTTAAAAAGAGTAAAGTACCTAACCGTACCAAAAGCTCAGAGCTATCGGAACATTGGAAACTGGCAAAGTGAATGATTGGTGCTGCATCTTTTATATACGTAAAGTGAGTAGTGTACGGCAGATCTTATACCATTGACAGTGACTTTTACCTTATATTCTTTATTGGCACTATCATGAAATTGGCGCAAACACATTGAAAGCTATTCCTTCAAATAAGTATTGGATTCACAATACAATTTTAAGCATTATATTTTGCATGAGAAGCATAATTCCTATTAAAGAATAAAAAACTAAAGTGTGAGACCATGCAACAAATCTCTACTTTTAAAAAGATATTACCATAGATGGTTTTGAAAGCTGTAAAGCCGAATAAAAAAGTGATGGCAAAACAGGAAACGGTTTTTCAATTTTACAACTTTATATTCTTCCAAAATGAGTTTTTTTCGATTCTAGAAGTGATGCAAACAAATATACGCAATATTTTACTTCCAATTTGCCATATAAAATTTGGAATTGTTCGCACAGTACTAATACATCTAACGCAGATACGTTTTAATCTTTGTTTTCAATATGCTGCTGCATTAGCACTGAATATTAATTTGCAAGCAACAGAAAAAATACGGACTCTACTATACAAACAATATCACAAAAAACTTTTTACCTATAAAATGATGCATTTTGTTTATCTTGTGCATTCTCTAGCAAAATAGTACGTACCAGCTCTCCTCAACAAATTAACGTACCCGCAAGACAAAAATAACTGTCGCAACGACAAGAAGAAAAAAGCCTCCAACAAAAGGAGCACCAGAAAAATAAAACTGTGCATTTTTATCTGTAAAACATTCAAAAAGAAACACATAAAAAACAGAACCAAATATTAAACTTAACGAAATAACAGATGTCATCGCTCCTTGCAGTTCTCCTTGTACATTTGTTGGTACCTGCGCTGAAGCAATAGCACGTATAGGTGCATGAACAAGATATTCAAGCATTGTACACGCACAAACCATATAAACCATCCACCCCTGCGTCGCAAATGTATAGCCCAGCATAGCAACGGAGGCAAACAGAAGCCCCACTATAACAATATGCCAATCACTCCATCGTTTAGAAAAATAAGGCAAAATGAGAGCGACTACAATAAATTGGCCTATCCCAAAAACACTATAGGAGAGCCCAATAGAAAAAGAACTCCAATCATAGCGTTCTTTTGCAATGAAAGCCCAAATGCTTAACCATACAGATTCCGCAAACCAATAAAGAAAAAAGACCAATAACACCCAAAGAACCATCGGATATTGTTTCAGGTGCCAAAAAGCACCTAAGGGATTTGCCCGCTTAATATCAAAAAAGCGCCTATTCCATAGAGAAAGAGTTTCTGGAAGCATAACCCAAGAAAAAATAAAATTAATGAGTGAAAAACCAGCAGCAAAATAAAACGGAATACGCGGACCAAACTGACCTAAAAAACCACCAATAAACGATCCTAAAATAAACCCCAATGCGGATGCAACGCCTAACAGACCAAAATTGCGTGTACGGGTTTTATCATCGGATATATCAGCAAGATAAGCTGTACAAGTTGCAAAACTAGCACCACTCATCCCTGACAAAAGACGCCCGATAAATAACATAGAATAACTCCATGCTATAGCACATATGAGGTTATCAAGAGCAAAGCAGATAATAGAGAGAAGCAAAATAGGACGACGACCATAACGATCAGAAAGATTGCCAATAACAGGAGCAAACAAAAACTGCATCACTGAATAAGCTGCAAGTAATTTTCCTCTTTCTACAAAAGATGTACTGATATCTTTTCCAGTTAATTGAGAAAAATATTCAGGCAAAACAGGACAAATAATCGCAATGCCAAGAATATCTAACAATAAAGTGATGAACACTAAAACGAGCCCACGCTGAACAAAATTCGGGTTAAGCATTTGGTCTTGCATAACATACACACTATTTTACGCATACAATTACTCCCCCGCTATCTTTTTACTCCCTTTTCCTTTTAAAAGTATTCTATACCATATACTTGTCACATATAAAATAATAACAAAGTAAAAATTTAAGTAAGAGTCAAGATAAAAATATAAAATTACATTTTAATTGGTATATCTTTGTCAAAGCATAAAAAATATTTTTTTGCATTATACGAACAAAATATTTGTGCGACCAACTCATAAACAAAATTTCATGAAACACAGAGCATTTCCAATAATTTTAGATACATTATGATAGATTTTATCAGACATCATTTCCCCTTCTCATACCAACGTTTTCAGGAATCTCAATTCCACTTGATACGTTAGATATCCTCTAGCAATTGAAACCTTTTAAAAGATAAGCTCTTAAAAAATTTTCTTACCCTCAGAATGTGCTATAAGATTAAAGCAGCATCACCCGAATAGCTTAACAACGTAAAAAGCTCATCATATTTTTTAAAAATATTCATTTGACAATCATTTTATTTAAAAAATAAGTATATTATAGAGAAATATTCTTTGATTCTATAATCTTAGAAACTATTCATATTGCTTGCAATTTGTGTAACCTTAAAAAACATGATTATATCTTTATATTCATTGATGCTCTTAATGATTATATGCTACCGTTAAATCTAATGATAATCATGATACGCATTTTAAAAATAGCACTTTTAGAAACAGTTAGTCATGAATTGTTAATGCAAAAATGGTGTATAGAATGCGAAAAATATCCCTATTAGTTCTCATTTTAATATTGGTAACAGGATGTGATGTTCAGGATTCTGATTCACAAGAGAGTATTTTAGGAAATAAAATAAAAACACAACAAACAACCAACGTAAACTTAGATCCTTATACTCTAAATAAATTAAATGCTCTTCTCAAAAAACGTTCAGAAACAAATTATCAGGAAAAAGGGGCACTAATTGGCTTTCTTTCTGAAGCTTTTTTAGGGACACCTTACCAAGCAAATATGTTACATGGCTCAGAAAATACACCAGAAAAACTGATTATTGATTTTAGAGGCTTAGATTGCTTCACTTATCTGGATTATGTTGAAGCATTGCGCAAATCAACATCCCAACCAGAATTCATAAATAACGTCATAAAAACGCGTTATATTAACGGTAATGTTCATTTTTTAAATCGCAAACATTTTTTTACAGACTGGGCTTATAGAGAATATAAACTCGCCACTGATATTACCGCTGAAATAAGTCCCCATGCGGTAAAAATAGAAAAATATCTCAACAAAAAAGCTGATGGTGAAAGCTATCTACCTGGGTTGCCAGTTGTGAAACGCACGATAACATATATTCCAAGCAACTTTATTAATGAGGAGGTTATAGGTCGTTTACAGTCTGGTGATTTTATTGGTATTTATACGAAACTTGCTGGATTGGATGTAACACATGTGGGCTTCTTTATCATGACAGATAAAGGTCCAATATTAAGAAATGCTTCTTCACGAAAAGCAAACAAAAAAGTCGTTGATTCTCCTTTTATGGATTATGTTGCAAAAACACCAGGAATCATTGTTTTAAGAGCTCTTTAATAACATTATAATGATATGAAATATCTTCTCTATTCTTAAAATATATACCATAGTTATTTAGGTAAACATCTAACTTCGTTCAAGCTATACGGATACAATATATTTGTTTACAGTTTTTAGAGAAAAAATTCGTTTTGATCTAACTTTGTTTATAGGTATGATAAAATCACTTGTGACGAAATCACGGATTTGTAATCACTTTTACTGGTTGAACCATAAAGACAGGCAAAACTCTACTATAGTATCACGCTTTCCTTTCATATTCTCAACCAAGAGTTATCTATAGATTACCGCTAATCTGATCTTTACGAATATAACGCAAAAGACATAGACGAACGTTTGTAAAAATAAGTAAAAGTAAAGCCAGATATGTTTGGTTGTTGTCTCATAAAGTATTTTATAAAAATTCGATCTATCTCTCTAATTTATTGCGTATAAATTTTTGACTTTATAGCATTGTTTTCCTCATAAAGTCTTTGCTTTTTCTTGTTGTCTATACATTAAAATAGCCCTGATGTAGCAGCATATTTATGATTAGGATGCACCAATACTGTACGAGTCATTGTAAAATTTTTGATGTCAGATTGGAATGAAAATATGAAGGCATCAATTAAAAACCAGTTTCTATCTTTAGCATCATTCTTTAGTTCAACTTTGCGATTTTCTAAAGCAACGACAATAATATCCTTTAAAGAATAGAGATATGAGCATTATTTTTTGTTTTTTTCATTCTTTAATGAGTCCCCCATTATTCATGCAATAAAGAACACTTAAAACAAAACACATTTTATCGATAAAACAACACATTTATTAGCAACAATAATGATGATTAATCTATGATCACAAACTTTAAAATTCTATTCATAACTTTTATATAAAATTTATAATTAAATCTCATTAAACTTATTACGAAAGCTTCATTCCTCTTCGCCCTAAGAAACGAAACATCTACTCCCGACAGTCTGTAAACAATCCGTTCTCTTAAGTGAATTTAAGCTGCTAACCATTTCATGAGATTCACTTACACAAGAATACACCGGCAAGCCCTATTTTGAATATTTACTCCACACTCTAAAAACACTTAAAAGATCAAATTTTATATGCCTTATCTCACCACACCTTAAATGACAGTGTTTTAACGAAATAGAATAAATCTTGCTTAAATACTCTGTTTAACCTTTTATAATTGATTGATGCAAAAATTAAATCAACGAAAGAGATTCATTGTATTTTCGAGAGGTATGAATCGCCCCATCATAAAAAAACAATCTCCATAACATGACAGGCAATTTGAAAAAAATCTTTTTATATAAAAGGTATCACCGTTGTACCGGGAGGCAATTTTGCCTCATCTTCAGGCTCGACATGAATAGAAATACGCACATTATCAAATTCTTTTTGAAGAACACCTTCGATTTTATCACAAATCTTATGTGCTTCTCCTACCTGCATTACAGCAGGCACAACCAAATGAAACTCTATAAAAGTAACCCTCCCAGCAACACGCGTCCGTAAATCATGAACCTCAAGCGCACCAGATGCATTTGCAGAAATCAGCTCCCGAATCCGCATGCTTTCATTCAATTCAACGCCGACATCCATTAATCCCTGAATAGCATTTCTAATCACCTTCCAGCCCTGTAAGAGAATATTAACGGCAACGATTATCGCTAAAATTGGATCTAAAACTCCCCATCCTCCTACAAAACCAGCAATCAGACCAATTAAAATTGCAAGCGAAGTAAAAACATCTGTTATAAAATGGACTCCATCAGCTTTAAGAGCCGGTGAGCGATGATGTTTTCCCTGCCAAATAAGGACCATTCCCCACATACAATTTATGACAGTTGCAATAAGATGAATAACAAGCCATATTCCAGGCTTCTGCAATAATTGAACGGTAGAAAGAGCTATCCATGCTTCTCTTAAAATAACAATTGCCGCAATAATAATGAGTATCCCTTCAAGAATTGCGGAAAAATATTCCGCTTTATGATGCCCAAAGGGATGATCCTGATCCGCTGGCTTCATACTCACTTTAACAGCCCACCATGCTGCCGATGACGCAAGGATATTAACTATTGATTCCAATGCATCAGAATAAAGTGCAACCGAACCTGTGATGTGATATGCCCAATATTTCAAAGCAAAAACAATACACGCAATAAAAATAGAGTATAAAGTTAAGCTTTGTATATTGATTTTTACATCCATGAGCCTCATCCTTTTCTTCACGAAATAGGGAATTAATATTTTCAACCATATCATTATACTTTTGGCATATCGACGATATTTCCTCAATATTACAGAAGCTTCATCATACAATAAACGCCCCAGCTCACCATTATTATCGTAAAAACTGCTCAGTTACACGAACAGCACCAATAAAGGAAGAAGAAAGGAAAATAATAAACAAAGAGCTTTCCCAAGAGCAATCAAACACATCATCTTCATTATTAATCGTTTTCTGAATAACTTAAAGCCATTTCACATCTCATAAACAAAAAACTTGTTTTTGCTCAAATGTATCATGATCATGCGTTATTTTTCAGTCTTATGATGTGCATTATAACCCATCTATAAGCCATCTTTGCACCTTAGAAAAATATCTTAGCGCTCTACTGTAACCTTACAGATCAACTGGATTTTAAAATATGATTTACTAAAAAATTGAGATATAAAAAAGAAGAACAGTGATACCCTCAAAAAAAGAATCTGGGCATTGGGGACCCAGATTCTTTTCCCTTAGAAATTAAGGGCATACAGAACTTGGGAAATAGCGGGGACCCAAGACACTGCACCCGATACGAGAAAAATATATGATTCCGTACCAGTGTTTTTATACTATACCTATGGTTGTATATTGTCAACATAAATTCTACCATAAGTTTTAAAATAATGTTTTTTTATCTCTTTTTTTTAAATAAAATAAATTCTAACATCTGGAAATCATAAGAAAAAAGCACTAAAAATCTCGCATGCATTTGAATATCATAACAATCAATGAAACAGATGATCCACGTCTAAAAGCCTATCATAATATCCGTGAAAAAGATCTTGTTGGACGGCAACATCAATTTATTGCTGAAGGCAAAGTAACCTTGTCCGCATTACTGCACTCGAAAGAGTTTTCTGCCATCTCACTGCTCACCGTAGCAAACCGTCTCTCTGGACTTCTACCGCTTTTAGAAAAAACACAGCCTCTATGTCCCATTTATTGTGTTCCACAAAAAGTCATGGATAATATCACCGGCTTCCATGTTCATCGTGGTGTCTTGGGTATTGGTAAACGCAAAACACTGCCATCCTTACAAAGTTTTCTACAACATCTTCCAGAAAAAGCTTTGATTCTTGTTTTATGTGGTATCTCGAATCACGATAATATGGGATCAATTTTTCGTAATGCAGCAGCCTTTGCCAGTAATGGCATTATTGTCGACAAAACCTCATGCGATCCACTTTATCGTAAATCAATAAGAGTTTCTGCCGGCGCTGCTTTAAAAGTACCCTATACGCAAAACGCTGATATAAATGACATTATAGCTGCTCTAAAGGATAAAAGATTTCATCTTTATGCACTCTCCCCTTCTGCTTCACACACTTCTCAAGCAAGCCAACAAAACTAAAAGAATGGCACTTATTTTTGGAACAGAAGGCGATGGCTTACCGCCCCATATACTACAACAATCAAAAACCTTACGTATTCCCATGACTAACGGTTTTGACAGCCTTAATGTTGCCACAGCCTCAGGTATTGCACTTGCCCATTTTACCAACTTTGACCACTAAAAATGATAACACTTTAAGTTGTAAAACATATCCAATGTTGTATGTTATTCATCAGTCCCAATAATGTTGCTGTTCCCTAGCATTTGAAAGCATTGATTAAAAAGCATTTTATATTTTTCTTATCAATGCTTTCCACACCCTAACCCCGCTCATGACGTGCAAAAGACATAATTTTGATGGATCCAATCATAAAACAAACTCTCAATGAGAGAACCTTCTGGAAGTCCCTCATTCAAGTTTAAGGTTAAAAATTATCGTTATAAATCAATTGACTATGTTTTACGAAGCTGTTGTTTTAGTTCAGAGGAAACAGAATCTTTTGTTTCGAGATTGCATAAAACGCGCTTTAACATCATTTCAGTATCGGCCGCACGTTCTGAATGTGTTACAAATCCTCCCCCAAGAATACGTGCCTCATGACCATTTCCATCATAAAGAACGCAAGCTTGCCCTGGTGCCACAGCATTTTCACATTCCAATAAATCAACGGAAAAAATACCTTCTTTATAATGTAAGCGCGCAAGGTGAGGAGGACGCGTTGAACGCACCTTTACAGCTACCTCAATACCTTGAGAAGGAAATTTATCTAACGACTCATCACCAAGCCAATTCACATCACGTAAAAAAAGCTTATGCGTTTCTAACATTTCACGCGGTCCAACAATAACACGTGCATTTTCCACATCGAGATAAACTACATAAAGCGCTTCACCCGTTGACACCCCAATACCACGACGTTGACCAACCGTATAATTAACAATTCCCGAATGTTTACCTAAAATCTTTCCATCAATATGGACAATAACGCCAGGATTAGCGGCTTCTGGACGCAGTTTTGCGATAACATCTGAATATTTTCCTTGTGGAACAAAACAAATATCCTGACTATCATGCTTATTGGCAACCACAAATCCCATTTCTGCTGCCATTTCACGAACGCGGGCTTTTGGAAGATCACCAAGTGGAAAACGCAAATAATCAATCTGTTCTTGTGTCGTTGCAAAGAGAAAATAACTCTGATCACGATCATTATCGAGAGGACGAAAGAGTGCTCGATGCGCTCCGTGGGAACGCGAACGAATATAATGTCCCGTAGCCAAAGCATCTGCCCCCAATTCACGTGCTGTTGCTAATAAATCAGCAAACTTAACCGTTTGATTACATGCAATACATGGTACTGGTGTCTCTCCATGAGCATAGCTTTCTGCAAAAGGGTCAATAACAGCTTCGCGAAAACGCTTTTCATAATCAAGAACATAATGCGGTATTCCTAATGTTTCTGCAACGCGGCGAGCATCCTCAATATCTTGTCCTGCACAACATGCCCCCACCCGATGCGTTGCTGCCCCATGATCATAAAGCTGCAACGTAATGCCAATAACATTATACCCTTCCTTTTTCAAAAGACCTGCAACAACCGATGAATCAACCCCCCCCGACATTGCAACAACAATGCGAGAATCCTCAGGTTGTCCTGGTAAATCAAGACTGTTTAAAAACATGTATTCATTCTCTATTTAATGCTCTGTTTAATGGCTACCCATATGTTAACATTTTGATGTACGCTCTTCAGCACTTTTACACGATTGATTGTCTTTATATTGTTTTTTTATCTTTTCCACAACCATAGGCATTACTTTCTTAAAGGCTGCTGCAAACAAAAAAAGAATGATAGAAATAAGGCATAATGGCAATCGTTTGGGAGAAAACCTTTTTTGCTCTTTTTAAAATCTGAAAAATATTACAAGAAGCTCTTCTACACACTTCACTTAAACTTCTTTTTACGTGCTCAATCACTTTATTAATTTTTTCTTTCAGCGTGTTTAGCTCTTTTTTAAATTTCATGCTCTATAAACGAATCAAGTCCTTGACTAAAGGTAGAGGATACGAATGACCAATTTGATAAAAACACAAATGAAATATGTTATTGGGCCAGATGGAAGTCCGCTTACAATTGCCGACCTACCGCCGCAAACAACACGACGCTGGGTGATTCGTCGCAAAGCTGAAGTTGTTGCGGCTGTCAGAGGTGGATTGTTAAGTCTTGACGAAGCGTGCCAACGTTATACTTTGACTGTAGAAGAATTTCTTTCATGGCAAAGTTTGATCGATGAACACGGTTTAGCGGGATTACGAACGACCAAGATTCAAAACTACAGGCATTAAGTTGCCATTAATTACGATTCGATAACATAAAAAAACTTATAAAACAGCCAAATTTGATAAAAATTTGGCTGTTTTATACTATACCCAAAAGATAAATCTGAAAGAATGGATTTTTCAATAATTGCTTTTATCATCCAACCATTGAATTAGATTGAATCAAAATATCCTCATCATCCGCAGCAATCTTCTTTTCTCGTGCTTCCAAAAGCTGTGCACGTTGCAGCTCTGTATTAGCTTCATGGAGAGCAATTTCAGCGTTTGTTTTTTGAAGCTGTAAATCACGAATTGAATTGATCAGATTATCACGTCTTTGCCGCGCTGCACGCGCAAAAGCAGAATAAGCGAAATGGTGAACATCATTGTTTCCAGATTTACGTTCTTCATTAGTAATCTGTGCTTCCAGCTCTAACACCATTCGTTCAAATTCTGCGATCATCATCTCAAGCTGTGCAATTTCACGGCGTTTTCCACGCACTTGAAACATCCTCAATCGCACCATATTTTCTCGCGGCTTCATACTCACTACTCCTTGATTGCGCCAACTCAAAACTCGCATTCACACCCAATAAATATCTTTTAGTTATATGTCTATCCGACAAAAACAGTCTATTGACTTGAAATTATAATAATTTTCGCCTTTCATTAAAGCATCTGAAAATACAATCTGCTTTAAAGAGCAATAACTATTTCTTTACTTTTCCCTCCATTATAAAATGAAGAGGTTTAAAGCTCAGTAAATAAACACTGAAATTGTAAAAAAGTAATTTATAATGCTCTTTTACAAATTTTTTTAAGTTAAAGTTTATAGAAAAAGCCGTTCTTTTTTTATTATGTTAAAAAATATGCGATTTTTCTAAAATAATTTTGTAGCCTCTTTCAAAAATAAAAATATTTTGTTAACCACTATCATGGATAGTGGGGAATTTAGTAGTGATTGTTACGCGTACTACTGAAATATACATAAACACTTTGTTATAAGTGTTTGATTTCATGAATTGTTTTTATAACAGTGGCTTTGCTAACTGATTATAAAATAGAAATGCTCCTTATGATTCGTGAAGGAGCGAAGTGAGGGATCTAAAATGCGCGTATTATTAATTGAAGATGATAGAGCAGTTACTCAAAGCATTGAGTTAATGTTAAAGTCAGCTAACTTTAATGTTTATATCACTGATCTGGGTGAAGAAGGTATCGATTTAGGAAAACTCTATGATTATGATATCATTTTGCTTGATCTGAATTTGCCCGACATGTCAGGATATGATGTCTTGCGGACTCTAAGGTTGGCAAAAATAAAAACTCCTGTCCTAATCCTTTCTGGTATGAATGCCATTGAAGACAAGGTCCGTGGTTTTGGCTTTGGAGCTGACGACTATATGACGAAGCCTTTTCATAAGGATGAACTCATTGCACGTATCCATGCAGTTGTTCGTCGTTCTAAAGGGCATGCACAATCGGTTATTGTTACCGGTGATCTCACTGTTAACCTTGATGCAAAAACCGTCGAAGTTGCAGGGCGCCCCGTTCATTTAACCGGAAAAGAGTATCAAATGCTAGAGCTTCTCTCTTTACGTAAAGGTACCACCCTTACTAAGGAAATGTTTCTCAATCATCTCTATGGTGGAATGGATGAACCAGAACTAAAGATTATCGATGTTTTTATCTGTAAATTGCGGAAAAAATTGGAAGCAGTCTCTTCTAGTGTAAATTACATTGATACAGTTTGGGGACGTGGTTATGTATTACGTGATCCAGTTGAAGAGAACGTACGAAAAACCGCTTAAGCAGTGAAAATGCACTTTGTAAAATCTCGGAGTGTAGCGGGCCGAGATTTTTCCCGAGATCTGTTCTCTGTTAAAAGTAGAAAACTCGCACACCAAGAATCTCATATAGAAAGCGCTTAAAGCTTAAGAAGTAACCACACAGAATTTACACATATAACCCTATTGCTCATAAGTTCAATCGAAGCCACTTTTCCCAACACGGCTTAAGCGCTTCTCTCTTATTCAAAGCTTTTTTACACTTTCTAAAACAATACAATGATCACTTTCATCAATATTTATTTTCATCTCTGTCATCTGAGAAAGTAACATTGTGTAATAAAATTGGATGACATGTGCATCAATAAGCTCTTCTTGAACTTCTCCACGAAATAACGCAAGAAAATGAGGGGGTATACGGAGAGTTTTACCGAAAACCTCAAATCGAAAAGAACGTTTATTTTCTTCTTGCAAAATCATAACAACAATTTCACCACCACGAGAAACTGTTGCGTTTGCAATCAATAATAAATTAAGCAAAAGTTTAACTTCATCTTTTGGTAACAATAAAGAAGAAGCTTGCCATTTTAAAGTTGCTTTTTCTTCTTTCATATATTGTTGAGCAACCTGCTCTGCAGCCCGTGTATCTATTTGTCCTCCACTTGCACCAGCAAAACCAAAAGCCAATCGCGCAAATTGTAGACGTGCAGCAGCACTCGCAACGGATAAACGCACCAATTGTAAAGCATCTTCTTCAGCTCCTCCTTCATCATAAAGCTCCATTGCATTTTGAATAGCCCCCACAGGTGAAATCAAATCATGGCAAATGCGACTACAAAGCAAAGCAGCAAGATCCATAGGCTTCAAAGAAATATCTAACTTCATAATGATTGAAAACTCCTAGATTCAAAAAAACAAACTTTATTTTAAAGAAAAACTCTTAATATCTGATGCATAGTAGGAAACATTAACAATCATGCTAAAAAAATTTCAGAAATAAATTCAAGAATTTAAATAACCTTATATCTTATTTTTTATTTGAATAGAATGAAAATTCTAATATTATCTTTTTGTTTATCACTAATAAAAGGAGAAAACTTCATGGCTCTCTCTCTGCTCAAATACTGGTACAAAAATATTATATCTTTAATCCTCCTTTTATTCATCACCATAAACACTGCAGATGCTCAACTACAACCAATAGAGCAAAATGAACCCCATTATTCACTCCAAGAAATTATTGATTCTGGTCATCTTTTTTTTGGAAAAACAGCTAGTGGTCTAGCTGTTGCAATTCAAAATATTTTTTCACAATACGGTTATCCCAATGCCTATATTTTAGGAGAAGAAGCTTCTGGTGCCTTTTTTGCTGGATTAACCTATGGCGAAGGAAAGGTTTTTACCAAAAGCTATGGTCAACATAAAGTTTTTTGGCAAGGTCCCTCAGTAGGATGGGACTTTGGCGGCCAAGGCTCCCGTTTAATGATCTTAGTTTACAACCTTAATAGCATAAATAATTTATGGAAACGCTATGGCGGTATTTCAGGTTCGGCCTATTTAATTGCAGGTGTTGGTTTTCATGTCCTCAAATACCATAATACCTTGTTAATCCCAATACGTACAGGAATCGGCGCACGCCTTGGTATCAATATAGGATATTTAAAATTAACACCTAGACCGACATGGAATCCGTTTTAAACGTATTCTTATTTGAAAAGGGGTATTATGCTTATTCAATCGTTTCTTTTTTTTATTCTTGGAGTTGCTTTCACTTCTTGGGTACTGGTGCTTTTGTCTCCTTTTATTTGGCGTAAAGCCGTTCATTTTGCGTATAAAGATGTTTGTGCGCAAATGCCATTATCACTCGCGGAAATAGAAGCAAATCACGATTTTCTTCGTGCACAACATGCTGTAGAATTAGCAAAAAACCAACAAAAGTACGAGTTTTTGCAAAAAAAATACGCCCAACAAAAAATACAACTGAGCCAAATAACAGAACAATTTTATCGGCTATGCCTCCCCATACAAGACACTCTCACCAAAGAAGCGATAGCAATCAAACAAAATATCGCCACAATACACACTTTCAAAGGAAAGAAAAATGATGCGTGAAAAAATCGCACACTATCAGCAACGTTTACAAAAAATCCAAACTCATGAGCTTGACACGACTGCTAACCACCAATTGCTGGAAGAACTCCGTGAAGAAACAAAAGAACTTGCAGCAACATTGGCAGCTCAAATAGCGCTACAAGAGGGGAATACATCACCCATCAATACATTGATTCAAAAATCAAAAAACAAAAATGACCTCGCATCACGTATTCGCAAAAAAATCACTTGTCTCTCCAAAAGCTCTGTTAAATAAGTTATCTTTTAAAACACCTTGAATGAAGAGTAAAACCAACAAAGGTTCATTGTAACTTTCATAACCCAAATCCTTTTTATTAAACGTGACTTTCTTGCTAAGCTAAACGACAAAGTTTCTTAACCCATACCGTTCTGTTAAAAAGCATCTTCTTGTCTAGCAGATTCCACTTGCTAATCATATCACCGCCCTAAAGGACAACATTTCATAGGTCCTAGAAAGCAAATAATACCAAAAACATTGGTCACACGCTCTAACAAAAATACCTTCTAAGATGGGTCACCAATAGAGCTCTTACGATAATTTTAAGGATAAAACACGCTCTCAAGAGTGATAAAAATCTCTTATTTTTTGGATAATCATATCCTGATCCGTTTGTGTCAAGTAAGGATGCATTGGTAAACTTAAAACACACTCTCCTAAAGACTCTGAAACAGAAAGGGAATCTTTTACATAAGGAAAGTGTTTATAAGCTGGCTGTTGATGTAACGGAGTTTTATAATAAATCATTGTAGGGATAGATTTTTTTTGTAAAAAATCTTTTAATTTATCACGTTCTTTTACCTTAATCGTATATTGTGCATAAGCAGAACGAATATTTTCTCCTATTTCTGGAACTGTAACAATATCTCTTAAGCCATTGGAATAGCATTGAGCAATTTCTACACGCTTTTCCATTTCATCTTCAAAGATCGCAAACTTTTCTAGTAAAATTGCAGCCTGAATGCTATCTAAGCGCGAATTCATGCCAATACGTACATTGTCATATTGCGTTTCACCTTTACCATGAAACAAAATAGAGCGTAAAAGTTCTGCAAAATGATCATCATTGGTCATCATAGCGCCTCCATCGCCATAACATCCTAATGGTTTTGCAGGATAAAAACTTGTAGCAGCCACATCACCAAAAGCACCGCACATAGTATTACCGCTTCTTCCACCCATAGATTGAGCAGCATCTTCAATTACAAAAAGATTTTCCTTTGCAGCCACTTGAGCAATTTGCACATAGTCAGCAGAAAGCCCAAATAAATCAACAGCAATAATAGCCTTTGGCTTTAAACGTCCCTCTTTTTTTACCATTTCGATAGCGTAAGAAAGTTTTTCAACATCAATATTGAATGTATCAGGTAAAACATCAACAAAAACAGGCTTAGCCCCCACTAAAGCAACCACTTCAGCCGTTGCTGAAAATGTAAAACTAGGACAAAACACAGCATCCCCTGGACCAATATTTTTAGCCATAAGAGGCATCTTCAAAGCATCTGTTCCATTAGCACATGCAATCACATGTTTAACGCCAAGATATTCTGCCAATTTCTCTTCAAATTCTGTTACTTCTGGTCCCAAAATATACTTACCACTAGCGACCACATGTGCAATTGCAGAATTAATTTTATCTTCAATACGCGCACGCTGCGCCCCAAGGTCGATGAATTGCATATTAACTCCATTGATCATCACAAGAATGCAAAAGCGCTACCTATCTCTTTTATCTATCATAATTGACACCAGCAGCTGTTAAAATCCGTAAAACCGCAATAGCATCATCACCATTTGTACAAGGTGATTGACGCGTTTCAATACAATGAAGAAAGTGCCGTAATTCGCAAGTAAGCGGCAAATCTTCACAAACATCAATATAATTCAGCTCATCCATGCTAAAAGCCCACTCTTGATTTTCTTTCCAAACGGCAAAATGGTGCATTGCCAATTTACGGCTCCACGGTTCCATATCATCAAAAACGAGCATAGCTTTTGTTCCAACAACAGTTAAACGTCTCTCACGATAAGAACTCAAGCGTGAAGTAAAAAGATGACTACGCACACCATTTGGAAAAGTCATATGAATATGAGAAAAATCAGAAATCTGATCAACGACAGCAGCCCCCTCACCGCGAATTTCGGAAGGTTCACACCCTGTCAACGCCAAAATCATTGAGAGATCATGAGGCGCAAGATCCCATAAAGCATCGCTGTGTGTGTGAAATTTTCCAAAGCCTAATCTATGAGAATAAATATATCGCACATCTCCCACTTCTCCGTTTTTCACCAATTCACACATTTTTTCAAAAGCCGGATGAAAACGTAAAATATGGCCCACCATAAAAACTCGCTCATAAGCCTCAGCCTCCTGAACTTGGCGTTTAGCATCAGAAACATTCAAGGCTATTGGTTTTTCCACCAAAACATCTTTACCATTTTTAACAGCACGGAGCACATTTTGCGTATGCAATTGTGGCGGCAGAGCTAATACCAGCGCATCAATATCTCGATGCGTAAAAAGATCATCTGGTGTAACAAGCTCTACACCATACATCGTTGCAAAACTAGCAGCACGATCATTATCAATATCAGAGACTGCTGCCAAAGCCCCGAGAGAATGGAGTGTCCGTATATGATTTTCACCCCAATGACCGCATCCTAAAACCGCTACACGTGGCACCATTTTCATGCCTTACCCTACTTTATCATATAAAATTACACTTTTACATATCGAGGATAAAATAGAATGACAAGAGAAAAGCTTAAAAACGATGCTTGACATCTTACTATTCTACCCCTTATATCCGCAAAAGATGTAATTCTTTACAATTATGATTGCTTATTTTGTATGATTGCTTATTTTGGCGGAGTAGCTCAGTAGGTTAGAGCAGAGGAATCATAATCCTTGTGTCGGGGGTTCAAATCCCTCCTCCGCTACCATTACTTTTTTTGTTGTGTAGTTTTAGCTTGTCATTGGTGTATGTATGTAGCTTGCCAGCGGATTTTGTATATTTTGCCACTAGGTTTTGTACCAATTTATTTTTTCTCAAAGAGTTTTTAAGTGGTTCTCAAAGGGTCTTCAAAGACCTTTCAAAGATCGTTTAAAGCCTCTTTTCTTTTCTGCTCAAAATCGCAATTTGAGATGATCAATCAAATTGACTGATGATTTTTCTGTATCCTAAGCACATTATTCAGGACATTATTAAAAAGAGAAGCGTTTAAGGAATTGAGTAGACATTACCTTATTGCTGTACTCATGCAATTGGTGCAAGTTGCACCTATTCCTCATCACGACCGATCAAAGGGTCAAGTTGTCCCTTTGATTTTTTGTCACTCAGAGTTTTCCTTTTCTCTTGTTTTTTTTCCCTTGTCCGGTGCTTCGAGTGTAATTTCTGTGGTGTATCCGCTTTGTTTCTCATAGCAGTGGGTGACAGTGGAAGCTTTCCATGGACCATTGATTTCGCCACGAAACCCTTGCAATAAAAGAGGTTGATCCGCCATGATTTCTGGTCGCCCCGCAAGGGTCAAAGAACCACTGCCCACAGCACGACAAAGTCGGTCTGATTCTGATGCAGCAGCAGCCAAAGCCTCTTCC